>NZ_JAUJWZ010000001.1:0-495106 GCF_031931925.1 Pseudomonas sp. rhizo66 | reverse complement strand
ATCGATAATCGACTCGATTTTTCAGGTCGATGCATAACGCCAGACACCTCGGTCAGCTCCCTCTCCCTCCGGGAGAGGGTTGGGGTGAGGGAAAGGGGCCAACACCGTTACAACTGATAGTTCTTCAACTCCCGCGCAATCACCATCCGCTGAATCTCGCTCGAGCCTTCATAGATCTGGGTAATCCGCGCATCGCGGTAATACTTCTCGACCGGATAATCTTCCAGATACCCATACCCGCCATGAATCTGAATCGCCGATGAACACACCTTCTCGGCCATCTCCGAAGCAAACAGCTTGGCCTGTGACGCTTCGGACAAGCACGGTTTGCCCGCCGTACGCAGCCGCGCCGCATGCAGGATCATCAGGCGTGCAGCGTTGATTTGCATGTGCATGTCGGCCAGCAGGTTGGCGATGCTCTGGTGCTCGTTGATCGGTTTGCCGAACTGGATGCGATCGCGCGAATACACCAGCGCCGCTTCAAACGCGGCCCGAGCAATACCCAAAGCCTGCGCTGCGATGCCGATGCGTCCGCCTTCAAGGTTGGACAGAGCGATTGCCAGGCCTTTGCCGCGTTCACCGAGCAGATTGGCCTCGGGAATGCTGCAATTGTTCAGTGTCACTGCGCAGGTGTCGGAGGCGCGGATGCCCATCTTGTGTTCGGTGCGATCGACGATGAAACCCGCGGTGTCGGTCGGCACCAAAAACGCCGAGATGCCTTTCTTGCCCAGATCCGGGTCAGTCACGGCAAAGACGATCGCCAGTTTTGCCCGTTTGCCGTTGCTGACAAATTGCTTGGCGCCGTTGATCACCCACTGGCCATCCCGCAGTTCGGCGCGGGTGCGCAGGTTGTGCGCTTCGGAACCGGCCTGCGGTTCGGTCAGGCAGAAGCAGCCGATGGTTTGCCCACTGGCCAGATCCGCCAGCCAGGTTTGTTTCTGCGCTTCGCTGCCGTAATTGAGCACCGGCCCGCAGCCGACCGAGTTATGAATGCTCATAAATGCGCCGGTGGCGCCGTCCCCGGCGGAAATCTCTTCCACGGCCAAGGCGTAGGCGACGTAATCGACGTAAGTGCCGCCCCATTCCTCGGGCACCACCATGCCGAGCAACCCGAGCTCACCCATCTTCGCGACGAGTGCGTCATCAATCCAGCCAGCCTTTTCCCAGGCCTGCGCATGGGGCGCGATTTCGCCACGGGCAAAGTCCCGGGCCATGTCGCGGATCATCACTTGTTCTTCAGTCAGTTCGAGATCGTGCATGGCTCAGCTCCCGCTCTCAGCAAACCCGTGGAAGAAACTCGCGACATGCCCGGCGTCCACCGCAGTGAGGGTCGGCGGGTTCCAGCGAGGTGTCTTGTCTTTATCGATCAATAGCGCGCGAACGCCTTCGATCAGGTCGCCACGGGAGAACCACTGACGATCCAGATGCAGCTCCAGCGCGAAGCACTGTTCCAGGCTCAAGTGGCGGCCGCGACGCAGCATCTCCAGGGTCACCGCCATGGCCAACGGCGAGCGGGTTTCCAGCAGATCTGCGGTGGTGGTCGCCCATTCGTGGCTGTCGGCGACGGTCACTGCGCGTAACTGCTCAACCATGCTCGGCACGTCCGGCAGGGCGAAGAAATGGTCGATGGCCGGGCGCAAAGCCTCAAGTGGCGCATCGGGCAAGGTTTGCACCGCGTGTTTGGCCAGCAGGTTTTGCAGGGCTTTGAGCGGCGTGTCTTGCCATTCCATCTGATCGAGTTTTTCGTCGAGCAGCGCCAGTTTGCTGCTGTCCAGATACCAGTCGGCAAGGCCGCAATACAGCGCGTCGGCGGCACGAATCTGCACGCCGCTGACCCCCAGATAAATCCCCAGCTCACCGGGGATGCGCGGCAGGAAGTAACTGCCGCCGACATCCGGGAAATAACCGATGGCCACTTCGGGCATCGCCAGACGGCTCTTCTCGGTGACCACGCGCAGATCGGCGCCTTGCACCAGGCCCATGCCGCCGCCGAGGACGAATCCGTCCATCAGCGCCAGTACCGGTTTGCGGTAGTGATGAATGGTCAGGTCGAGGGCGTATTCCTCGACGAAGAAATCTTCGTGCAGCGTGTCGCCGCTTTTGAAACTGTCGTACAGGGAACGGATGTCGCCACCGGCGCAGAAGGCCTTTTCACCAGCACCGCGCAGAACCACTGCGTGAACATTGGCGTCAGTCGCCCAGGCGTCAAGCTGCTGCTGCAGCAAGCGCACCATGTCGAGGGTAATGGCATTGAGACCGGCGGGGCGGTTGAGGGTCAGGTGCCCGATGTGATTGCGAACGTCGGCCAGCACTTCGTTTTGCATGGCATCCATGGACGGGGTCCGCGGGGATGAAGCCTGCGCTGTCATCAGTAACTCCCTGCTTTTATTGTCTTTATTCGAGAAGCTCGCGCGCGAGCGTTACCGGATCGTAACAGTGCAAATTTGCCGTGTACAACCGGGATATTCGCAGGGGGAGTTTGCGTTTTTACATCATCCGAAATCACCGGGTTCCTATGTAGGAGCTGCCGAAGGCTGCGATCTGTTGACCTTTGAAAAACAAGATCAAAAGATCGCAGCCTTGGGCAGCTTCTACACAGGTTCAGGTGAAGGTTTGGGTAATGCTGCGCCGTTTGGCGTGCAGTTCGCTGGCGTGGATCAGTTGTTCGAGGTCTTCGGGGGTGACGTCGATAAACGCCTCCATCTCGGCCAAGGCAAGTTTCAGGTCGTCGGCGGTGATCGCCTGACTGTCGACCGGCCCAAGCACCGGCGCCGGTTCTGCCGGGCGTTTCGGGTAACGGATCCGTGTCAGGTTGTTATAGGCAAGCGCGCTGAGCAGCATGCACGCCGCGCCGAGCATCACCGGTTCCATGGCTTTCCAGTCCATGGCGATGGTCGCCGGATCGGCCAGCACCAGCGTCAGGGCCAACGCGCCAGCGGGCGGATGCAGGCAACGCAGCCAGCACATCAGGATCAGCGCCACACCCGCCGCCAGACAGGCGCTGCCTAGGGTTCGGCCAAGCACATGCGCCACCAGCAGCGCGACAACGCCGGCACATAAATAACCACCGAGAATCGACCACGGCTGAGCGAGGGCGCCAGAGGACACGGCGAACAGCAACACCGCCGACGCGCCCAGCGGGCCGATCAGGTGATAGGCGACCTCATGGCCGAACACCTGCGCGCACAACCACACACTGAACAACGTGCCCAACGCCATGCCGATCGCGGCGCGGCTCCATTCGGTGGGACGGGTGTTGATGGCGGCGGGCAACCAGCGAGCGAGCATGTGAATCCGATCCTTGCAGCAAATTCGAGACAAAAAAAAGGACTTGTCCGGTTATCCGGAAAGCCCTCGAAGGTTCCAACATTGGGGGAGGAACGCACACAGTGTGCCGGGCAAAGTCGATGCTGACAAATTCATATTAATGAAGATTTAGTGCATTATTTTTGCATTGAAGCCGCGCGGCGTCCGCTGAGGAAGCACAGTGTGCCGCCCATCGCGGTCAGTGCACTCAATGCGTAAAACATCGTCGGTGCCGGAGTGTGCATCAGCAGGAAACCGCAGATCACCGGGCTCAGCGCACCGCCCAGCGCCGCCAGGTTTTGCGCGCCGTAGTAGCTGCCGCGCAGTTCTTCCGGGGCGAGGGTGTCGACGAAGAGAAACTCTGACGGATAGATGATCATCTCGCCGAGGGTGAAAATGAACATCGCGATGCACCAGCTCAGCAGGCTGTCGGCGAGGCTGAAGCCAATCAGACCGAGGATAAACAGGCCGGTGCCGGCGGCGATCCAGTAGCGCAGTTTCTCGCGGCTGAGGAAGCGGCCGATCTGGTATTGCAGCAGGATCACCGTGATTGCGTTACAGGCGAGCAGGGCGGCCATGATGTGCAAGGCGCGCTTGGAGTCGCTGACCACCAGCAGGTATTGCGACAGATAAAGGGTGAAGCGCCCGTGCACCACCGTGCTCAGCAGGCAACCGCAGGTGAACATGATCAGAGTTCGATCGTTTTTCAGGGTGACGAGGGTTTTCAGAAAGCTTGGCGGCTGACTGACCACGGCAATCGGGCTGGCGTCTTTGGGGATGCCGATCATTAGGAAGATGCTACCAAAGGCGATGGCGGCGGCGATCAGGAACGGTGCGATCGGGTAATGCCCGGCGATCACCACACCGAGCATCGGCCCGGTGGCGTAGCCGATGTTGGTCAGCGTGTAACGCAAGGAAAAGGCCTTGGCCCGCTGACTCATCGGCAGGTTTTCGCTGAGGATCGCCTTCGAACCGATGAGGAACAGTGCCGAAGCGGTTTCGGTGATCACCAGGGTAGCGGTGGTCAGGTACAGGTCCTTGGCGAACGTCAGCAGCACGAAACCGATGGCACTGGAAAGCATCGCGATAATCAGCAATCGGCGTTTTTCCAGGCGATCGATGATGTAACCGCCGTACAGCGCAAGCAGGGTGGCGATAAACACCGCGATGCCGAGCAGCAGCCCGACATCCTGCTGGTTAAGACCGAGTTTAGTGCTCAGAAACAGCGTCAGCAGCGGGCTGGTGATGGCGCGGCTGATGACGATGGTCAGCGAGACAATCATCAGACGGCGGATGACAAGCGAATAAGTGGCCACGGGGAATCGAATATCCTTATTTCAGTTGTTTTTGTGTCCGACTACAGACCGCGTCGTGCCCTTCGCGAGCAGGCTCGCTCCCACAGGGAATGTCTGAACAGTGAAGATCCAGTGTGGGAGCAAGCTTGGTCCCAACAGGGAATGTCTGAACAGTGAAGATCCAATGTGGGAGCGAGCCTGCTCGCGAAGGCGTCGGGTCTGGCGACATACCTCTCAAACCAGCCACCGATCCAGATCTGCCACCGACTCCAGCCTTTCCAGACGCCGCAAATTTTCCAGCAACCCCTCAGCCCGTTCTCGCGACATCACCCGCAACGCCAGACTGAAAAACTTCTCCTCCAGCGCCCCGTCACTCAACGGATTGCCCGGCGCGCCCAACGGTACTTCAACGCACAAACTCGCAGTGCGCCCATCCAGCGTCAGCACGCTGACCCACGGCTCGCCATCCTCGGACAGTTGTTCATCCACTTCAAGGTGAATGCGCGCCAACCAAAGGGCGATGCGCGGATCCTCGCGCTGCTGATCGTCGTACGCCTCAAGCCGACAATGCCCCTGCACCAACCGCGCCGCGAGGGCATAGGGCAAGCTCATTTGCGCCGCTGCCAGACTGCTGACGTCGCGGCCGCCGCACATGCGTTGGAGGAAGCCGCACAACCTGACTTCGACGCTTTCGACGTGCCCGGCAGCGACGTGAAGTTGATCAAGCAACAACCCCAGCGCGTCAATCGCCGAATGCGTACCGCGACACGCGGCGTAGGGTTTGATCGAGCAGCGCGCCAGCTTCCAGACTTTGCCGAGATCGGCATCGAGCCTGTCCGGCTGCGCACTGTTCGGCGCAAGGGTTTTCAGAAAGCCGCCCCAGACATCCTCAAACAGCATCGACGGCCCGCTGATCCCTTCACGGGCAAAGCTTGCCGCGAGCAACCCTCCTTCGGCGGCGCGACCGCTGTGCAGTTTCTTACTCAGCGAACCGTCATGGATAAACGCCCAGACCCCGCCACTGAAACTGCCGGCGATGCCCAACGCGGACACGGTTTGTGTCGCATCAAGGGCAAAGATTCGCGCACAGGCAGCGGCCGCACCAAACACGCCGCACGTCGCAGTCGAGTGCCAGCCGGCGCCGTTGTGTGCCGAATAACTGCCGCAGGCTTCCAGTACCCGTCGGCCGATTTCGTAGCCGATCACCACGGCGGTGATCAACTCACGTCCGCTGACTGCTCGGTCGACCATCGCCACGGCCGCCATCACCGCTGGCAACACCACCGCCCCGGAATGGTCGCAACCGCCGGTGTCGTCCAGTTCCAGCGCATGCGCGGCGATGCCGTTGAGCATCGCGGCATGGCCGGGGTTGGTGCGTAACGCTGTGCCCCAGACCAAGGATGATCCGCCGCTGTTGCCGAGCACCTGTTGCGTTTGCACGGCAACGATGGTGTCGCTGCCGGCCAGCGCTGCGCCAAAGGTATCGAGGATGTGCCGTTTGGCTTGAATGACCAGCGTTTCGGGCAAGTCTTCAAACCGTGTGTCGACACAAAATCGCGCCAGCCGCAGCATGCGTTCGCTCATGGCAGATAGTCCCGGTAGTGCTGCTCATAAACGGCGGCCGGATGATCCTCGCTGACCGGCGCTGCGGTTTCTGCCCACCATTGCGCAACCTCGGCACCGCTGGCGATCCACACATCGTCATGTTGTTGAATGCCTTGCAGCAATTCGCGCAGCACGCCGATGCGCCCCGGGGTGGCGATGATTTCCGGGTGCAGGCGCAGCACGTAGCACAGGCCGAAACGATGAAATCCGGCGAAGTCCATTTGCAGGTTGCCCAGGGTGTGGCTGTACGAGGCAATCCGCGACTGCGCCGGGGGCACGGCGGGGCTGAGGTTGAAGGCGAAGTACGGCTCGTCTTCGAGTTCATAGTGCAGCGGCAGTTCGATGACCTCTGGCGCGGTGGGATGGGCGAATGGCAAATCATCGCCGCGCCACGAAGAGGACCAGACGATGCCGTGGTCTTTCAACGCGGCAATAAAACCCGGCGCACCGTTGCCGGCGGGGAGGCGAAACCCGCGCGGGCGTTGACCGGTCAGGGCTTGAAGTGCCGCACATCCCTTGCCGATGTCGGCACTTTGCGCCGTCAGATCAAGCTCGTCGTAATCCTGATGGCGGTAGCCGGCGCAGGCGATTTCATGCCCGCCGGCGAGAATCGCGGCGATGTGCTGCGGGTTTTCTTCGGCGACGATGCCGGGCACGAACCAGCTGCTGCGCACGCCCAGTTCCGCGAACAGATCGAGCAAGCGCGTGACGCCACGCTGACTGCCGTAACGCCAGACCGACAGGGTCTTGTCGCGACCCGCCACTTCCGGCGCCTGGGTGAGAATGCCGTGGATGTCGTTGTAATCGACGGTCAACACCACCGCGCAGCGCTTGCCAGCGGGCCAGACGTTGTAATCAGCCATGATGATGCTCCTTCAGCCACCAACGGGCGACATCGCGGCAGGTGGCGAACCACACATCATCGCGTTGACGCATGTGTTCGAAGAGTTTTTCCAGCAACAGGATGCGCCCCGGTTTACCGGTGATTTTCGGGTGGAACAGAGTGGTCAGGCACAGGCCTTCATCCATCGCGCCGTCGTATTCGCGCTGCCAGTTATCGAGGGTCAACGCATAACTGGCAGTGCGATCGAGGCCGGAGGGAAAGTTCGGCGCGCGGGTGTAGGCGAGGGAGGCGTAGTCGTCCATTTCCCACCGCCCGGGGATTTCCACCAGCGGCGTGCTGTGGCCGGGGACGTTGACCAGATACGGGCGATCGTCGCCGCGCATGCTGCTGGAATAGATGACGCCGTTGTCCGCCAGCATCGCCGGGGTCTCAGCGCGCCAGTCGCCGGACGGGGTACGGAAACCCTCGGCGCGGATGTGCAGGTGTTGCCAGAACACCTCCCGGGACTTGGCCATGACGGCTTGCTGTTGCTCCAGCGTCAGGGCGTAAAAGGATTCGTGTTTGTAGCCGTGATAAGCGACTTCATGGCCGCGTTCGACGATGGCCTGGCATTGCTTCGGCCAGTTTTCCACGACCCACGCGGGGACGAAAAACGTTGTCGGCAGTTTGAACGCGTCGAGCAGATCGAGCAGGCGTGGCAGGGCGCGATAAGGGCCGTAGCCGCCGAAGCCGAAGTACTCCGGTTTGCGCCAGATCGAGCCATTGAGCATGGCATCGCCGGTCGGACCGTCGAGATCGAAGGCCAGGGCGAGGCAGGCTTTGTGTGGGTCGGGCCAGGTGGGTTGGCGCGAAGACATGGTTGTGGCTCTCCGGTGTTGGATCAATAGAAACCCTCACCCCAGCCCTCTCCCAAAGGGAGAGGGGGCCGATCGAGGTGTTTACCAGCCCTGCATCGACCTGAAAGATCGCGCCGAACTCAGGCGCTGTGTCGTCGAACTCAGGTTTCGAACACTTGAAGATCAGCTCCCTTTCCCCCTCGACCCCCTTGGGGGGAGAGGGTTGGGGTGAGGGGGGATCGATCTCGAAGGTTACTTGCCGGCGTTGACCGTCACTTCCTTGATCGCGCCCAGCTCCAGGTCCCATTTCTTCAGGATCGCGCCATAGCTGCCGTCATCGACCATGCTCTGCAGGGCAACCTTCACCGCCTCACTCAGCTCAGGCTTTTTCTTGCTCACGCCAAGACCGGTGAACTGCACGGAGATCGGCTGGCCGACGGTCTTGTACATGTCCTTTTCCTGAGTCTTCAGGTACGACAGGGTTTCGCTGCCTTGCATCGCCGCATCGATACGGCTCTGGCGCAGTTGCGCGCGAGCATCGGCCGAACCTTCAGTGCCGATCACGTTGATCGCCGGTTTGCCGGCGGCTTCACAGTTGGCCTTGCTCCACGCAGCGATTTCCGCCGGGAACGTGGTGCGGCGGCTGGTGCCGACTTTTTTGCCGCACAGATCAATGATCTCGTTGGTCGCGGTGTTCTTCTGCAAGGTGTAGAACTGCGGGCCGCTGGTGAAGTAGTCGACGAAGGTCACGCTGGCCTGACGCTCGGCGGTGTCGGTCATGCCCGACAGCACCATGTCGACGCGCTCAGTGGTCAGTGCGTTGATCATTTGCTCGAAGCCGGTTTCCTGCCATTTGATCTTCACGCCCAAGCGTTCGGCGAGGGCGTTGCCCAGGTCGTAGTCCAGACCGGTGAGGGTGTTGGTGGCCGGATCCTTGAAATCCATCGGTGGATAGTTGGGCATGATCGCGACAACGATCTCGCCTTTTTCCTTGATGCTGGCCGGCAGCTCGGCGGCCACGGCGAAACCGCAAGACATGACGGAAGCGAGTACAGCGGGGATAACAAAATTCTTCATGGTCGTTCTCTTATGAGTGTTGTGGCACCAATCGGTGCTTAGGTTCGAACGGCAGAAATGAAGCTTTGGGTGCGCGGGTTTTGCGGACTTATTAGTATTTCTTCGGGGCTTCCAGCCTCCACGATCTGCCCGCCGTCCATGAACACCATGCGATTGGAAACCTCGCGGGCGAAGCCCAGTTCATGGGTGACGACGATCATGGTCATGCCGGTCTGCGCGAGATCGCGCATCACCGACAGCACCTCACCGACCAGTTCCGGGTCGAGTGCCGAAGTGGGTTCATCGAACAGCATCAGCTTGGGACGCATGGCCAACGCCCGGGCAATCGCCACGCGTTGTTGCTGACCGCCCGACAATTCGATCGGGTAGCTGTCGCGTTTGTCGGCCAGACCGACACGGGCCAACAGTTCCAGGGCTTCTTCGTGCGCCTCTTTCGGCGAACGCTTGAGCACCTGGCACGGGCCTTCGATGATGTTTTGCAGCACAGTCATGTGCGGGAACAGGTTGAAGCGCTGGAACACCATGCCGGTGGCCAGGCGCTGGCGGGCGATCTGCGACTCGTTGAGCTCGTGCAGTTTGTTGCCGACCACGCGGTAGCCGACCAGTTCGCCGTCGACCCAGAGGCCGCCCTTGTCGATCTTTTCCAGCTGATTGACGCAGCGCAGCAGGGTGCTCTTGCCCGAGCCGGACGGGCCGATGATGCACAGCACTTCGCCTTGTTCGACCTCGATGTTGATGTCCTTGAGCGCGTGGTACTGGTCGTAATACTTGTTCAGGCTGACGGCCTTGACGATGCTTCTCATGTTCGACTCCTCAAGAACGCTTGCCGGCGCCGCGAGCGAAACGACGCTCCAGACGGCTTTGACCGAAGGACAGCACGGTGACGGTGGCCAGGTACCAGATACCGGCAACGATCAGCAGCTCCATCACGCGGGCGTTGGCGTAGTAGATGTTTTGTGCGTTGTAGAGCAGTTCCGAGTACTGGATCACGCTGGCCAGTGAGGTCATTTTGACCATGCCGATAAATTCGTTGCCGACCGGCGGAATGATGATGCGCATGGCCTGCGGCAGGATGATCCGGCGTAGCGCTTGCAGGCGCGGCATGCCGATCGACTTGGCGGCTTCGTACTGGCCGGTGTCCACCGACAGCAGGCCGGCGCGCACCACTTCAGCGGTGTAGGCGCCCTGATTGATGCTCAAGCCGAGCAGGGCAGCCACGAACGGCGTCATCAGGCTGACGGTGTCGAGTTCGAACACGCCCGGAATGCCGATGGTGGGGAAAATCAGCGCCAGGTTGAACCACAGCAGCAGTTGCAAAATCAGCGGCGTACCGCGAAACAGCCAAGTGTAGGTCACGGCCACGTAGCGCAGAATCGGGTTGGCCGACATGCGCATGATCGCCGTGATCACCCCGAAAACGATGCCCAGCGCCATGGCCAGCACAGCCATGATGATGGTGTTGAACAAGCCCCACATGATCGCTTCGGAAGTCAGGAACTGGCCGATGTACGACCATTCGATCTTGCCTTCGGCGAAGGCGCGCACCAGGCCGATGATCGCGATGACGATCACGGTGGCGAAGAAGATCCGCCCGTAATAACGCCGCGGCACATGTTGGTACTGGGTGATATCGAACTGGTTTTCCGCCAGTTTGCGCTCCGCCTGGAGTCGTTCTGCCTGAGTCTGGCTCATGGTGTTTCTCCGAACTGTTCTTTCAAATCCAACACATTTCATTGTGGGAGCGAGCCTGCTCGCGAAGGCGGCAGCACCTTCAACATTGCAGTTGGCTGACCCACCGCTTTCGCGAGCAGGCTCGCTCCCACAGGGTTTTGTGCTGGCGGCTTCAGAGGCGGAAGCCCTGGTAGTTTTCCGTCCACTGCTGTTGCGCGGCGAGGGCGGTTTTCAAGCGGCCGATCTGCTCGCGCACCTGTTGCGGCGCAGTGCCGCCCCAACCGCTACGGGCCGCGATGGCGGCTTCCAGCGTGAGGCTGTCGCGCACATCAGCGGTCAGGCGTGAATCGACCTCGGCGAGCAAGGCCGGCGAGGCTTCCCACAATTCGATGCCGTTTTTTTCACAGGCCTGCACCAGCGCCCCGGTGATTTCGTGGGCTTCCTTGAATGGCACGCCGCGCACCGCCAGCCAGTCGGCAACCTCGGTGGCGAGGGTGAAACCGAGTGGCGCCTGACGGCGCAGTTCTTCGACGTTGACGGTCATGGTCGCGACCATCCCAGCCATGGCCGGCAGCACCAGCAGCAGAGTGTCGACGCTGTCGAGCACGCCGTGCTTGTCTTCGCTGAGGTCGCGGTTGTACGACAGCGGCAGGGATTTGAGCGTCGACAACAGACCGGTGAGATTGCCGATCAAACGTCCGGCCTTGCCCCGTGCCAGTTCGGCGATATCGGGGTTTTTCTTCTGCGGCATGATCGAGCTGCCGGTGGCATAGGCATCGTCCAGATCGACCCAGCGGAACTGGCGCGACGACCACAGGCAAAACTCTTCGGCGAGGCGCGAGATGTTGATCCCGAGCATGCTGGCGATAAACAGGAACTCGGCGACGTGATCGCGACTGGCGACGGCGTCGATGGAGTTTTCGCAAACCCCGGCGTAGCCCATTTCCTTGGCCGATTGCTGCGGCTGGCGGGCAATCGCCGAACCGGCCATCGCAGCGGCGCCGAGGGGCGACAGCGAGGTGCGCGCGTCCCAGTCCACCAAACGTTGCACGTCACGCAACATCGATTGCGCGTGGGCCAGCAGGTGGTGGGCGAATACGATCGGTTGCGCCTGCTGCAAGTGCGTGAACCCTGGGCAGATGCTTTCGACGTGTTGTTCGGCCTGAGTCACCAGCGCTTGCTGCAAGGCGAGGACTTCGACGGCGAGGGTGCGCACGTGATCGCGCAGAAACAGGCGCAGGTCGTTGGCGGTCTGGTCATTGCGCGAACGGCCGGCGCGCAGCTTGCCGCCGAGCGCACCGAGGCGTTCGGTCAACAGGCGTTCGATAAAGGTGTGAACGTCTTCGTCATCCAGGGTTGGCGCAATGTTTCCGGCACGGAAGTCGGCACCGATGCTGTCCAGCGCAGCGAGCATGGTCTGGGTTTCCTGCGCGCTGAGCAGGCCGGCACGTTGCAGTTCACCGGCATGGGCCTTGGAACCGGCCAGATCGTAAGGCGTCAGGCGGAAGTAGCGCTCGGGGCACCGGGACAGGGCGGCCAGGGCGGCGGAAGGGCCGCTTTTGAAACGGGCACCCCAGAGACGGTCGGTGGTTTGAGACATTTGTTGTTTTCCTCGTCGGTAACGCGAACTGAAATCGGTGTGCATGGCCGTGATGGCTGCTGAAAAGTCAGCAGACGGAGTCAGGCCAAAGCAGTTTTCAAGAGGGCAGTTGCTAGGGAGCGAGAACTGATCGAAGTGTCAGCTTTTAATGTTTCGAGATCAGTGAGTTGGCACTGATGTTCGGGATTTTTTGCCGGTTGCCAAGCCATGTTTTCTGTGTTCATTATTATTGGTCGGCGATGTTTTTGTTGTTGGACACAGATTGTTGAACATTGCGCCAGAGGTAAATCAGCATTATGGAAACCCCACTTTCCAATTCCGGAAACCCGCCTGCGAAAACGGCCCACCGAGCACCGCTGGCCCTCAGCGGGCTGGATTTCAAACTGCTCAAAGTGTTCAAGGCCGTGGTCGAGGCAGGAGGCTTCAGCGCCGCGCAAAACGAGCTGAACGTGGGCCTTGCGGCCATCAGCAAGCAGATCTCCGACCTGGAAATCCGCATCGGCATGCGCCTGTGTACCCGTGGGCGAGAAGGTTTTCACCTGACCGAAGAAGGTCGTCTGGTGTATCAGGCCTCGATTGATCTGTTTGCCTCGGTGGACAACTTTCGTGATCGGCTTAGTTCTGCGCAGAATGAACTTGTCGGCGATCTGGGTGTGGGTGTTATTGATAATACGATCAGCGATGAGAACTCGCCGTTAGTTGCCGCGCTTAAACAACTTAACGAACAATCACCGAAGGTCCGGTTTCAACTTCAGGCATCGCAACTGGATGAAGTGGAAAGAGGCGTGGTGGAGGGACGTTTAGTGGCGGGCATAGTGCCGGTTTATCAACGCCGCGAAGAGTTCGATTATTACCCGCTGTACGAGGAACGCTCGGAGGTTTATTGCGCGGTCGGGCATCCATTGTTCGACATGCCCGAAGCGCAAATGGGCAGCAATGTCTTGCAGGAATACGAGTGCATCAACCACCGCTACGCGATCCATCGCGACAAGCTCAACTATGCGCGCTACGACAGTTTTTCTGCGTCAGCGACCCAGGTCGAAGCCGTGGCCCTGTTGATCAAGACCGGCCGTTTTGTCGGCTTCCTGCCCCGGCATTACGCAGCAACGCTGGTAGCGGCAGGGCAGATGCGCGCGGTGCTGCCCGAGCGGATCTACATCATGACGCCGTTCAATCTGATCCTGCGGCACAACACCGTGCGCAGTCCGCTGGTCAAGGCATTTGCCCAGGCGCTGGGCGTCGACCTGAAAGCAACGGCCTGATTTCAAGGCAACCTCAGGCGCATGGCGCAGCGCCGGTGCCCGGGCAATCCGTGGGCGATTTCTTCGTTCAAGGCGTCGACTAAATACCCGCTTGTTTCCTCGCTATTCAAACGCTGGAAACCGATCTTCTGATAGAACGGCGCATTCCACGGAAGATCCGTGAAGGTGGTCAGTGTCACGGCGCAAAGTTGTTGTGCGCTGGCGTGATCGATTGCCGCTGACAGCAACTTGCGGCCAATGCCCTGCCCCTGAAAGTGCTGGCTGACGGACAGCTCCTCTATATGCAGTTGGTTATCGACAGGCGCCGCGCGCAAGAACCCGGCAAGTTGCCCTGCAGGGGATTGTGCGACCCAGACGCGGGCCTGCTCGATGGCCTGTAAATGCAATTCGGCGCCGGCCACTTCGGCGTCGGCCAGCCAGGCCAATTGCGGATCAAGGCGAAACAGCCCGGCGGCCGAGCGTTCGATGGCGGGGAGGGCGGGCGCGTCGGCGGGCCGCGCATGTCGAATGATCATATTCATGTAAGAGCTGCCGAAGGCTGCGATCTTTTGATCTTGCTGTTTAAAAGCAAAAGATCGCAGCCTTCGGCAGCGCCTACAAGGGTTTAGCGTACAGCAGGACGTAATCGTTTTTGTCGAAGCGGCCACTGAGCACCGGTTGCAACTCACCCAGCGGCGTGCCCCGCAGGGCCAGAAAATCGCTGCGATCCATCATCAACCACATTGGGCCCTTGAGCGCTTCCAGTTGCTGGATCGAGTCGCTGAACAGCGGTTGCAGATCCTGCTCGATATTGACCATGAACTTGATCGCCTTCGCATCCTTGCCCATGCCGTGCAGCACCAGCGGCGCCGGGTTTTGCTGAACCTGGGCGAACACCGCGCGACTGAATCCCTGGGTGTCGTACAAACGCCGCTCCACCGGCTCGAATACCGCCGCGTACACCGTCCACAGCGCCAACACCGCAGACAACGCCAGTACCTCGACTCGCCAACGCGGGATCAGCAATCGCGACAACGCCAAGAGTTGCAGCACGGCCAGCGCGATCAACACCCCAGACACGTCACTCAACTGCTCGGCAAAGCGCCGTCGAGCCACCAGTAACACCACCAGCAACAATCCGGGTGTGACCAGCCACAAGCCCAGCATCAAGCCGCGCAACCAACGAAACACACGACCATGCGCCACCTGAAACGGATACGCCGCGATGATCGCCGCCATCGGCAACATCGGCAGTAGATACCGCGCCTTCTTCGCTTGGGGAATCGATAAACCGACCATCACAATCAGTCCCGCCGCCGCGCAATACTGCACCAGGCGTAATGCCGGGCCACGTTGCTGCGGTTTGCTCAGCCAGGTCGCCGCCAGTACCAGCAATGCCAGCGGATAGGCCAGCGCATAGTTGCCGAGCGAGCTGGTGAAGTAATACAGCGAACCGCTGACGCCTTCGCTACCGTCCATGCGGCCCATGAACTGCATGCGGATCACGTCCTGCAAGAAGACCGCACCACCGCTGAGTTTCGCCAGCCACAACAGCAGGCCGACACAGGCTGCGAGCAACAGCGAAGCCAGTACGCCGAAGACAAGCAGACGCCTCCACTCACGGTTGAGCAGGTAATAGCTGCACAGCATGCCGGTCGGCACCACCAGACCAATCGGCCCGCGAATGCCGAAACCGAGCAACAGCAACGCGAAGATCAGCGGCCAGCGACGCCTGCCGCCAAGATGGTCATGGGCATAGCCCAGATAGAACACCGCGAAGGCCACTGCCGCGAGCATCAAGTCCTGCGACACCGCGCGCACTTCGGTGACGAAACCGCTGGTGAGCATCAGCAACGCAATACTGATCAATGCCCAGCGCCGTGAGTACGGCGCCAGCAGTCGATACATCAGCGTCACAATCAGCGCACCGGCAACGGCACTCGGCGCCCACGCGGTAAAGGCATTCACCGCGCCGAACGGCAACGACAGCAGCCAGATGAACAGCGTCGAGACCGCTGAATAATCCGCATACGGTTGACCGTAAGTCGTCGGAAACACCGTCGGCCCATGGCGCAGCATTTCTTGCGCGAACAACACGAACCGCGAATCGAAACCGATCGGAGCCTGCCCGTGGACCCCGGCCATGAACAATACAAACGCCAGCAGCCCTGCGATCAGGGACTGCCGGCGAATCTCAGGCGATAACCTGATCAAGCGACGTCGGACGCATGTGGCCACTGTTGCAGCGGGATCGGCAATTTGCGCGATTCGCCACGGCCCATCGGGAAGTAATGGAAACCGTTGCGTGCCAGACGTTCGGCGTCGTAAAGGTTACGGCCGTCGAAGATCACCGGGGTGTTGAGGCGTTGCTTGATCAGGTCGAAGTCCGGCGCCTTGAACTGCTGCCATTCGGTGCAGATGATCAAGGCGTCAGCGCCGGGCAGTACCGATTCCGGCGTGCCCATCAACATCAGCTTCGATTCGTCCGGGTAAAGGTTTTGGGTTTCCTGCATGGCTTCCGGGTCGAAGGCACGCACGCTGGCGCCGGCGGCCCACAACTCTTCGAGCAGGACCCGGCTCGGTGCGTCACGCATGTCATCGGTGTTGGGTTTGAACGCCAGCCCCCACAGGGCGAAGGTCTTGCCGCGCAGGTCACCCTTGTAGAACGCGTTGATGCGCTCGAACAACTTGTGCTTCTGGCGCTGGTTGATCGCCTCGACCGCTTGTAGCAAATCGCTGGAGCACTGCGCCTCTTCGGCACTGTGGATCAACGCGCGCATGTCTTTCGGGAAGCACGAGCCGCCATAACCGCAGCCCGGGTAGATGAAGTGGTAACCGATGCGCGTGTCGGCGCCGATGCCCTGGCGTACCGATTCGATATCGGCGCCCAGATGCTCGGCCAGTTCGGCGATCTGGTTGATGAAGCTGATCTTGGTCGCCAGCATGCAGTTGGCGGCGTACTTGGTCAGCTCGGCGCTGCGCAGGTCCATGAACATGATGCGGTCGTGGTTGCGGTTGAACGGCGAGTACAGATCGCGCATGACGTCGCGCACTTCATCGCCTTCGCAGCCGATGACGATACGGTCCGGACGCCGGCAGTCGGCAACGGCCGAGCCTTCCTTTAGGAATTCCGGGTTGGAGACGATATCGAACTGCAGCAGGCGACCGACCTTGATCAGGGCTTTTTCGATGTGCGTGCGCAGGGTGTCGCCAGTGCCCACCGGCACCGTGGATTTCTCCACGATGATCAACGCCTGCTCACGATGGCGGGCAATCGCATCGCCGACCGAAAGCACGTAGCGCAGATCTGCCGAACCGTCCTCACGCGACGGCGTACCCACGGCGATAAACGCCACCCGACCGTGTTGCACGGCGAGTTTTTCATCGGTGGTGAATTGCAGCCGTTTGGAATCCAGACCTTCGCGCACCAGGCTGGCCAGCCCCGGTTCGAAAATGCTGACATGACCCTGGCGCAACAGGTCGACCTTCTTCTGGTCGACGTCCATGCACACGACATCATGGCCGACCTCGGCCAACACAGCCGCTTGCACCAGACCGACGTAACCGCTGCCAAATACTGTGATTTTCATGGAGCACTCCTGAATTCGGGCGCACGAGCCGGACGAGTGTTGATGGTGATGACCCCGAGCATGACCAGCGCCACGCCCAGTGATTTGGTGAAACTGAAGGATTCGTTGAACAGCGGCAGGCTGGCCGCCAGCAGATAAACCAGCGCATAGCTGATGCTCAGCAGCGAATACGCCCGGCCCAGCGGCAGATCGCGCAGGGCGGCGAGCCAGCAGAGCATCGACAGGGCGTAGGCAACAATCGCCGCAATGACCACGGCCAGCGCCTGCCAATCGAGGCTGTCGATGTGCAGCCATTGTTCCGGTTCGGGCAGGCGGGTCATGCTCCAGCGCATACCCAGTTGCGCAGCGCTGACGAGAAATACGCTGCCCAGCGCGAATGTGATGCCGCGACGTTGATTCATGACGGTTGCCCCAGCAAAACCACGCCGCCGATGACCAATGCCACGCCAAGCCAATGCTGGCGGTCGATGGGTTCACGGAAGACGAAGCGCGCAATCAGGGTGATCAGCACGAAGTTGAGGCTGAGCATCGGGTAGGCGATGCCGACTTCCAGACGCTGCAACACCAGCAACCAGACCAACAGACCTGAGCCGAGGGCGAGCAGGGCCAGCCACAACCAAGGCGTCCGCAGTTTGTCGGCCCAGCCCGAGTCGCCGCCGCGCCAACTCTCCACGGCGTACTTCTGCGCGATCTGGCCCAGACAGGTCAGCAGGCACGCGGCCAACAGCAGCAACAGGCTCATGACGCCTCCTTGGGCAGGATCATGATCACCAGGTTGCCCTGTTCGTAACGGAGGCCGTCCTTTGGCAATCTGTCGATTTCGTCCAGTTCGTCCTGCCCCTTGACGCGCATCACCACGCCGACTGAACCGCTGCGGCGCGCCTCGCGCATCCACTGTTGTACGTGTTCGGGATCGACCCGCTGTTGAATGCTGTCAGGATAGGCAAGGCCATATTTCAATTCGCCTATCGTGTTGTACAACGCCACTTGCGGGGTTTTCAGGCGCCAGGCCAGTGCGGACGCGGCACCGAGATCGTTACTCAGCAGGTGGGTGGTTTGCGCCAGTTCCGTGACGTGATGCTTGATGAACTGATCCGGCATCTTGTTGGCGACCACCGATTTCGGCAGCGCCGCCGGCAACACCGCGATCAGCAACAGGCTGCCCAGTGCCGGAGCCGCCCAGCATTGCAGTGGCAGGAAGGCTTGCAGCAGGTTGGCGATGATCCAGCCGATCAGCGCGATAAACACCAGCACCAGGCTGTGCAGTTCATGGTCGTAGACCGGTCTGCTCAGTTGCAGGTACACCAACGCGATCAGCGTGGCGACGCCCAGCAACAGATTGAGCAGACCATTGATGCTCAGCGCGCGACCGTGCTCCAGGCGCAAACGGTCGGCGAGCGCATTGCCCAACAGCAACGCCATCGGCAGCAGGCAGGGCAGGATGTAGGTCGGCAGCTTGCCGTTGCTCAGGCTGAAAAACGCCAGTGGCATCGCCAGCCAGAGCAGCACAAAGACCATTTTCGGCTGAGTGCGGCTTTGCCACGCTTGCTTGAACGCGGTCGGCAGCAACCCCGCCCACGGCAGACTGAACGCCACCAGCAGCGGCAGGTAGAACCACCACGGCGCATCGTGTTGCGCATCGTCGCCGGCAAAGCGGCGGATGTGCTCGTGCCAGAAGAAGAACCGCCAGTAGTCCGGCTCCTGCCCATGCACCGCGAGCACCCACGGCAGGCTGATGATGATCGCGATGGTAATCGCCACCGGGCCGAACATCAGCAGTTCACGCCAGCGTTTTTGCCAGAGCATCCACGGCAGGGCGATCAACACCGGCAGCAGCCAGGCGAGAAAGCCTTTGGTCATGAAACCCATGCCACACGCCAGGCCCAATACTGCCCAGGCCGCCATGCGCTTGCCGTTGGTGTGGCTGTCGACGGCAAACCACAGCGCCACCAGACTCAGGTTGACCCAAAAGGTGAACTGCGGATCGAGGTTGGCGTAGCCGGCCTGACCGGCGACGATGGTGAAACTCATGTAGAGCAGGGCGCAGACAAAGCTTTTGCGCGGCTCGTTCCACAAACGCCGGGCGAGCAGATAGCACAGCAGCACGCTCAACCCGGTGCTCAGCGCCGAAGCAAAGCGCACACCGAACAGGTTCTGCCCGAACAATTGCTGACCCAGCGCGATCATCCAGTAACCGGCAATCGGCTTCTCGAAGTAGCGCAGGCTCATGAAGTGCGGCGACACCCAGTTACCACTGAGCAGCATGTCCTGGCTGATCTGCGCGTAACGGGTCTCATCGGGAATCCACAAACCGTGCGTGCCCAGCGGCAGCAGATAGGCCAGCAAGCAAATACCCAGCAACAGCAGTGGCAGCGTCCAGCGTTTGATCATGCGCCTTGCACTCCCAGCCAGCCTTCACGGCCGTCGAGGGCGCCGCGTTGCACGCGACCCACGGGCAAGGTATTGAAGAACTCGGGCAGCAAATCGCCCAGCGGTTTGAAATCGATGTGGCGTTGGCGCGCCTCGGCCAGCAATTGACGAAAATCCTCAGCCATCAGAATCCCTTCTACCTCGGCATGAATGGTGTAGACGTTGAGTTGTTGCGGGCGAAAGTGATCAAGGATGAAACCGTTGAAATCCCGCGCCGCGACGATGGGGCCGACGACTTCGTCGAAGGTCGGCAGGTCCACCGGAATCTGCGGCGTGCCCGGCGTGCCGTCGGCCAGCAACGGGCGAAACAGCCGCGTGCCACGACAATCGCTGTTATAGCGAAAGCCGAAGGCTTGCTTGGCCTCGATCACGCGCTCGTCGGCACGCCAACCGGCGGCGGCCGAACACTGGATTTTTTCGCCGAGGATGTCGCTCAAGGTGTCGACGCCCTGACGGATCTGCTCGATCAGTTGCGCATTGCTCCAGCGCCCGGCGTTGGCCTGCCAGCCGTGGTGATCCCACGCATGCAGACCCACTTCGTGACCGGCATCGCGGGCCTGACGCATCAGGTGGCCGAGATCGCGGCCAATCGGCTTGCCCGGCCACGCGGTGCCGGCCAGCAGAATCTCCCAGCCGTAGAGGCCGGCGGCGTTGGAACGGAGCATTTTCCAGAGGAATTGCGGGCGGATCAGGCGCCACAGATGCCGGCCCATGTTGTCCGGGCCGACACTGAAGAAGAACGTTGCCTTGATCTGCGCCTCGTCGAGCATTTCCAGCAGGCGCGGCACACCTTCACGGGTGCCGCGGTAGGTGTCGACGTCGATGCGGAGACCGGCCTGCATTACTGCTTGTCCGCGATTTCGAGCATGGCCTCGCGCAAGAAGAAATCCAGCGTGTTGCCGATGGTCTCGCGCATTTCCACGGTTGGCGTCCAGTCGAGCAGACGCTTGGCGTTGGCGATGCTGGGTTTACGGTGTTCGACGTCCTGATAACCAGCGCCATAAAACGCCTTGCTTTCCACATCGCGGAAACCGGCGAACGGCGGGAAGTTATGGCGCAGCGGATGCGCTTCGAACTGACGCAGCAGCTCTTCACCCAATTGACGGATGCTGGCTTCGTTGTCCGGGTTGCCGATGTTGATGATCTGGCCGTTGCAGACGTCGTTGTCGTTATCGATGATCCGCGCCAGTGCTTCGACGCCGTCAGCGATGTCGGTGAAGCAGCGTTTCTGCTCGCCGCCGTCGAACAGGCGAATCGGCGTGCCTTCAACCAGGTTGAGAATCAACTGGGTGATGGCGCGGGAGCTGCCGATGCGTGCCGAGTCCAGGCGATCGAGACGCGGGCCCATCCAGTTGAACGGGCGGAACAGGGTGAAATTCAAGCCCTTGGCGCCGTAGGCCCAGATCACCCGGTCCAGCAGTTGCTTGGACACGGAGTAGATCCAGCGCTGCTTGTTGATCGGGCCGACCACCAGGTTGGAAGTGTCTTCATCGAAGTGCTTGTCCTGGCACATGCCATAGACTTCCGAGGTCGACGGGAAGATCACGCGCTTGTTGTACTTGACGCAGTAGCGCACCAGTTTCAGGTTTTCTTCGAAGTCGAGTTCGAACACACGCAGCGGGTTGCGGGTGTATTCGATCGGCGTGGCGATGGCCACCAGCGGCAGGACCACGTCGCACTTCTTGATGTGGTACTCGATCCACTCAGAGTGAATGCCGATGTCGCCTTCGACGTAGTGGAAGTGCGGATGGCTGCGCAGGCGGTCGATGGCGTCGGAACCGATGTCCAGACCATAGACTTCGTAACGATCATCGCGCAGCAGGCGCTCGGACAAGTGATTGCCGATAAAACCGTTGACACCGAGGATCAGCACGCGAGTGCGACGTGGCGCACGGCCGGATTCGGCACCGCGTAGCAGCGAGCCGTCGACCAGACCGAGTTCGCTGGCCAGTTGTGGGCCGCTGAGGAACAGGCCGTTATCGTTGCGCTGGCCGGAGAGGATCACCAGCGAATCTTCGCCGCAGGCAATGCGCAGCGGGTCGACACTGATCACCCGGCCCGGCGCCTGACCGTCGTTGCCTTTGACGACTTCGGCGCTCCAGACGATGAGTTTGTGCTCGCCGACTGCGCAGAACGCGCCCGGATACGGTTGGGTCACCGCACGCACCAGGTTGAACAGTTGCTCGGCAGGTTTCGCCCAGACCAGTTTGCCGTCCGCTGCGCTGCGACGCCCGAAAACAGTGGCTTTCGATTCGTCCTGCGGGGTTTCGCTGGTCTTGCCTTGCAGCATCGCCGGCAAAGTGTCGCGCAGCAGATCGGTCGCGGCGATGCGCAGCTTGCCGTGCAGGCTCAACGCGGTGTCGTTGCGTTCGATGGCGACACGTTGCTGGGCAACGATGGCGCCGGCATCGGCACGTTTGACCATGCGGTGCAGGGTCACGCCGGTTTCGCTTTCGCCGTTGACCAGCACCCAGTTCGCTGGCGCGCGGCCACGGTAGCTGGGCAACAGCGAACCGTGCAGGTTGAACGCGCCTTGTTTGGCCACGGCCAGCAGCGATTCGCTCAGCAGGTTGCGGTAGTAGAACGAGAACATGTACTCAGGTGCGAGCTTGGCAATCCGTTCGATCCACAGCGGGTGGTTGACGTCTTCCGGCGCGTGCACCGGGATGCCTTTGCTGGCACACAGTTGCGCAACCGATCCGTAGAACGCGTTCTCTTTCGGATCATCGGCGTGAGTGAACACCGCCGCGATGGCGTAGCCGCTGTCGAGCAGGGCCTGAATGCCGGCGCAGCCAATATCGTGATAAGCGAAGACAACAGTTTTTGCACTCATGAGAGAACCTGACCGGTAGTAGAAGTAGTGGTGGAGAGACCATCAACGGTGACCGCAGGCGCCGGGTTGGCGGCGTGGCTGCGCAAGACTTTTTCAATGAAGAAACGCGGGCGGGCGCGCACGTCGCTGTACATGCGCCCCAGGTATTCGCCGAGCAGGCCCATGCCGATGAACTGGCCACCGGTGAACACAAACAGCACCGCGAACAGCACGAACATGCCGTCACCGGCCCAACCGGCACCGAAAGCCAGACGCATGACGATCAACGCAAAGGCAAACAGCAATCCAAGCCCGGCCATGGTGAAACCGACGATGCTCAGCAGGCGCAGCGGCGTGGTGGTCATGCAGGTGATCAAATCGAACATCAGGTTGATCAGGCGCATCGGGCTGTACTTCGAATCGCCGTGTTCACGTTCGGCGTGAGCGACGACGATTTCGGTGGTGTGGCGGGCGAAGCTGTTGGCCAGAATCGGGATGAAGGTGCTGCGTTCACGGCAGGCGAGCATCGCGTCGATGATTGTCCGGCGGTAGGCGCGGAGCATGCAGCCGTAGTCGCTCATGGCGACGCCGGTGGAGCGCTGCACGGCGAGGTTGATCAGCTTCGACGGATAGCGGCGCAGGGCCGAATCCTGACGATTGCCGCGCACGGTGCCGACCACGTCGTAACCCTTTTCCGCTTCGGCGACCAGGCGCGGAATTTCTTCCGGGGGGTTCTGCAGGTCGGCGTCGAGGGTGATGACGACATCGCCCTTGCATTGTTCGAAACCGGCCATGATTGCCGCGTGCTGGCCGTAGTTACGGTTGAGGATGACCGCCACGAACGGGCTGTCTTCACGGGTCGCGGCTTCTTCCAGAAGGTTGGCGGAGTCGTCACGGCTGCCGTCGTCGACGAGGACGATTTCATAGTCGTGACGCAGCATGCGGCAGGCCGCTTCAGTGCGGCGCAGCAGTTCCGGCAGGCTGTCCTGTTCGTTGTAGACCGGGATGACGATCGACACACAGCGGATCGGATAAGGTTTCACGGGCGTTTGTCCATAAGAGTGGCGATGGCACCGACCACGCGATCAAGGTCTTGATCGCTCATGTCGGGGAACAACGGAATCGAGCACAGCCGCGCCGAGTTCCATTCGGTGTCGGGCAGGTAGAGGTCGGGGTCACGCTGGCGATACCAGGTGTGCAAGTGGGTGGCGATGAAATGGATCCCGGTGCCGATGCCCTGGTCCTGCAAGCCTTTCATGAAGGCTTCGCGGTCGATGCCGCAGCGCTCGCTGTCGATGCGCAGGATGAACAGGTGCCAGGCGTGGGTTTGTGCGTAGGCAGGCAGGGCAAGCGGTTGCACCGGCAGGCCTTCGAGTTTTTGCCGGTAGGCGTCGGCCAGTTCCGTGCGACGGGCGTTGATCGCGTCCAGACGCTGCAGTTGCACCAGGGCAATCGCCGCGTTGATGTCGGCGAGGTTGTATTTGAAACCCGGTTCCATCACTTGCGCCTGCGGCTTGCGGCCACCGGTCAGGCGATCGTAGGCGTCGACACCCAGACCGTGAAACTTGAGCATGCGCACGCGGCTCGCCAAGGCTTCGTCGTCAGTGACGAACATCGCGCCTTCGGCGCAGGTCATGTTCTTGATCGCGTGGAAGGAGAAAATCGCCGTGCCCTGCGCGCCAACGTGGCGGCCCTTGTAACGGGTGCCAGCAGCGTGGGCGGCGTCTTCGATGACCGCGATGCCGTGCTTGTCGGCCAGCGCATACAGCGGATCAAGATCAAATGCGGCGCCGGCGTAATGCACCGGAATGATGGCTTTGGTGCGTGGGGTGATCGCCGCTTCAATGCGCGCGGCGTCGGTCATCAGAGTGTCGCGATCAACATCGACGAACACCGGCGTGGCGCCGAGCAGGGAAATCATGTTGGCGGTCGAGACCCAGGTCTGCGAGGGGGTGATGACTTCGTCGCCCGGGCCAATGCCCAGGGCCAACAAGGTGATGTGCATGCCGCCGGTGGCGGAGGAAAGTGCGACCGCGTGCTTGCAACCAACGTATTGCGCGAATTGTTCTTCGAGTGCCTGGTTTTTAGGGCCGGTAGTAATCCAGCCGGAACGTAATACTTGTTCGACGGCGGCTATTTCTTCATCGCCGATACTTGGACGGGAAAACGGCAGGAACGCTTGACTCATAAGAACCTCGGGGCGACAGCCATCCTTCAGCCGATTGTCTGAAAAACACGGGATTTCAACGGGTTGAGATACCGGCCGGGGAATGCCTGATTGACTTTTAAGTCCACGGACGGCAGGGTTGCAGGCCTTTCGGGGCAACCTGTTGTAACTAAGGTTATGCGCGTTTTTGTGAAAGGAACATGAAAAAACGGTCGGCGATTCGTCTATCTGTAAGCCATACAGCCACCGTTCAGACTTCTTCCGTTCATCGGCTCTTTTAATCGAAAAGTCCTACGGAAGAGTCGCTCTTTATATAAGTTTCGTTGCACTTTTAAGTTGTTTTGTTGAACTGTTTTCTATTCAAGGCCGTTTCGTTTGATTGACTTGTCGAGTACTGAATCCACCCCGTCCAACACTAATCCGCTGACGCTTTATCTGGCGCGACTGGCGCCTTCCAGCCAATTGACCATGCGGTATGTCTTGCAGGACGCCGCCGACCGTCTCGGTTTCGAAGACGTGGACATCGAGGAAATCCCCTGGCACGGGCTGCAACCGGAAGATGTCGTGGCGTTGGTCGCCGCATTGCGCGCCGACGGCTATGCGCCGAACACCTCGTCGTTGTACGTGAATGCCGTGCGCGGTGTGATGAATGAAGCCTGGCGCATGAGTCTGATCTCTCAGGATCATTTGTTGAAAATTCGCTCGGTAAAGGGTATTGCCGGCACGCGCTTGTCCCAAGGGCGCAACTTGAAGCGCACCTTGATCCACGAATTGATGGAAGTCTGCGCCGCCGATCCGCGCCCGCAAGGATTACGCGACGCGGCGGTGATTGCGTTGTTGTACGGCACCGGCATGCGCAAATCGGAGTCGGTGGACCTGGACTTGAATCAGGTCGACTTCACTGAGCGCAGCCTGACCGTCACCGGCAAGGGCAACAAACAACTGATCAAGTACGCGCCGGCGTGGGCGTTCGCCAAACTCGATGCCTGGCTGGAACTGCGCCGCTCACAACTCAAGGAAGGCGAGAGCGACGATGCCTTTCTGTTCAACCGCATCCGTCGCGGCAGTCATATCACCCGCGAGCGCATCACCAAACACGCGATTTACTACATCGCCCGTCAGCGCGGCACGCAGGTCGGGGTGAAGATCATGCCCCACGATTTCCGCCGTTCGTTTATCACGCGGGTGATCGAGGAACATGATCTGTCGATTGCGCAGAAGCTTGCGCACCACAGCAACATCCAGACCACCGCCAACTACGATGTGCGGGATGACAACGAGCGGCGGCGTGCGGTGGATCGTTTCGATCTGTAGGTCCGGTCAGGACGGGGAAGGGCAGGTGCGCGCGTTGCTGGTTGCCGCCCGACTGATCTGGTCGGCCAGACGTTTGACGTTGTGCTGCTGGGCGCCCACCAGATCATCGATGGTCGGGCCGGACGGTGTTTGCAGGGTCGAACGGCAGGTCAGCAAGCCATTGTCAGTGGCGCCGACGGGGCGCAAGCGCCATTTGGCGTCGATCAGGCCGTACTGACCGGGGATCGAGTCGAAGCGTTGCACTTCGATGCGCACCGAAACGTTGCCTTGCCCACTGGTATTGCTCAATTGATCGGCCAACGCACCGCGCAACTCATCCGCCAGTGTCGCGCCCCACCAATCAGTTTCCAGAATCGCCAGACCGCTGTTGCCCTGGCGGATAACGATTTGCGCACGGTCGACCTGCGGCGGCACGCTCAGCGCTTCAATCGGAATCTGCGCGCCGGTCCGTGTGTTGGCGATCTGCACCGGCGTCAGCGTGTGAAAACTGATCGGGTCGCTGCGACAGGCGCCCAGCAGCAGGATCGCAGCGAGCACGGTGATTTTCAGCGGTACAGCCATTGTTCAGCTCCTGTGCTCAGTTGCGTGGCGGGCCTTTGAGATCGATCGGTGCAGCGTTATCGGGACGACCGCGAATCAGCGATTCCGGATGCCGGCCGAGGTAATCCGACAGCTCACGCAGCGAGCGCGACATCCGCCCGAGTTCGTCGAGGGTTTCCGTGAGTTTCTCGCGTTGCGGCGAATCTTCGGCCAGGGTCGAACTGGCGGACTGCAAGGTCTTGCTGACGTCGGCGAGGGTGCTCTGCACGCCCGGCAGGGTCTTGGCATTGAACTGGGCCAGGCCTTTGCGCAGTTCGACCAGATTGCTGTCGAGGTTGCTGGCGATGCGATCGACCGGCAGCTTGTTGAGCTTGTCGACCACCGCTTCGAGTTTTTCCTGCAGTTGTTCGAGACTGCCTGGAACGGTTGGAATCACCACCGGGCGCGCCGTGGGGTCAAAGGCGACTTTTTCGGCTTTCGGGAAGAAGTCCAGGGCCACGTAAAGTTGCCCCGTCAGCAGGTTGCCACTGCGGGCCTGGGCGCGCAGGCCGTTGTCGATGAAGGTGCCCATCAAGCGAATGCCGGCGGCTTCGTCGTTGGGGTCATGTTTGAACGCGGTGAGCATTTTGCCGTACGCCATTCCCAGTCGCTGCGGGTAAATGACGATGCCGACGTTAAGCGGGAAGGCGCGTTTCTGCGCGTCGAAATCCAGATTGATCGCCACCACCCGACCGATTTCCATGCCGAGGAATTCCACCGGTGCGCCGACCTTGAGGCCACGCAGGGACTGGTCGAACCGCAGACTCAGGTATTGCGCCTTGCCGTTGGGCGGGGCGAGGGCCGTTTGTTGGTCTTCGAACAGTTCGAAGTCCTTGTCATCGGCGGCGGCCACATCGTTGGGGCTGTAGTCCGGAGCGCGGAAGGCGATACCGCCTACCAGCATGGAAGACAACGATTCGGTTTTGACCTGGAAGCCGTTGGCGCCGACGTTGACGTCGATACCACTGGCGTTCCAGAAACGGGTGTTTTCGGTGACGAACGCATCGTTGGGCGCGTGAATGAACACTTCGATGTTCACGCCTTTACCGTCAGGCGCCAGCTCGTAGGTGACGACCTGGCCGACCGGAATCTTGCGGTAATAAACCGGTGAACCGATGTCCAGCGAACCGAGGTCCGGCGCGTGCAACATGAAGCGCTTGCCCGGTTCGCCGTAGGTGATCGGCGGCGGGTTTTCCAGGCCTTTGAAGTGTTTGGCGCGGTTATTGGCCTGACCGATGTCGGCGCCGATGTAGTCACCGGAAAGCAGGGTGTCGATGCCTGACACACCACCAGCCCCGATGCGCGGGCGCACCACCCAGAACTGCGAGTCTTCACGGGTAAAGCTTTCGGCCTGCTTGACCAGTTTGATGGTGGCGTTGACGCTCTTCTGGTCATCGCTCAACTCGACATCGGTGACCTGACCGATCACTACGTTGCGGTACTTGACCTCAGTCTTGTTTGCCACCAGCCCGCTGCCAGTCTTGAAGTTGACGATGATGCTGGGGCCTTCCTGCATGATGTTGTGCACCACCAGCGAGATGCCCACCAACACCGCCACGATCGGTACGATCCACACCAGCGAAATGCCGAACCGGCGGGTTTTGACCGGGGCTTGGCCTGGCGCTCGCGGCTCGTCGGTGGCTGACGACTTCATCCATGTCCTCCTCGATTGAATGGGCACTGAGCGTCAGGAACGCCAAAGCACCTCATCAATATAGAAGTGCTTGGCGATAGAGCAAATGTGTATAGCCCGCATCGTTGGCAGTTTCCATGTAGGAGCTGTCGAGTGAAACGAGGCTGCTACAGGGATTGGGGGTTATCCGAGCATTTCCCGCAGGCGATACCAGAACATGCCCAGTGCCAGCAGCGGCGAGCGCAAGGCCGGGCCGCCGGGGAAGGTCATGTGCGGCACGCCGCTGAACACGTCCATGCCCTGACTGTGACCGGTATGAATCGCCTCGCCGAGCAGTTTTGCGCACCAGTGCGTGACGTTCAGGCCATGGCCGGAATAGCCCTGCGCATAGAACACGTTCGGGTGCTGCTTGAGCCGACCGACCTGCGGAAAGCGGTTGGCGGTGATGCCGATCTTGCCGCCCCATTGGTAATCGATACGCACGTCCGCCAGTTGCGGGAAGACTTTGAGCATCTTCGGGCGCATGTAAGCGGCGATGTCCGCCGGATCGCGTCCGGAATAGTGACAGGCACCGCCGAACAGCAGGCGCCGGTCCGCCGAGAGCCGGTAGTAATCGAGTCCGACTTTCTGATCGCACACCGCCAGATTCTGCGGAATCAGTTGCGCGGCGCGCGCCTCGGACAACGGTTCGGTGGCGATGATGTAACTGCCGGCGGGCAGCACCTTGCCACTGAGTTGTGGTTCGAGTTCGTCCAGGTGCGCGTTGCAACCGAGCACCAGGCTGCCGGCCCGCACCGTACCGGTGGCGCAGCGCACTTGTACGGTCGCGCCGTGGATGATTTCCAGCACCTCGCTCTGCTCGAAGATCCGCACGCCGAGTGACGCTGCCAACCGCGCTTCGCCTTGCACCAGATCCAACGGATGCAGATGACCGGAACCCATGTCCACCAAACCACCGGCATAGATGTCGGAGTTGACCACCTGCTGGCGCACCTGCTCGGGGCCGATCAGGCGGGTTTCGTGGGCATAACCGAGTTGAGCGAGGTCGACCAATTCATCCTTGAAGGCGTCGAACTGCGCCGTGGTGTTGGCCAGATCGCAGAAGCCCCAGCGCAGGTCACACTCGATGCGGTTGTCGCCGATGCGCTGCCGCACCAACTCGACCGAATCGATGCCGGCGCGCTGCAAGTAACGCACGCCTTCCTGGCCGACATACTTGGCGAAGCCGGCAACCTCATGACCGATCCCGCGAATCAACTGGCCGCCATTGCGCCCGCTGGCGCCCCAGCCGATGCGTCGGGCTTCGATCAACACCACCGACAGCCCGCGCTGAGCCAGCTCGATAGCGGTGTTGACCCCGGTGAATCCGCCGCCGATCACGCAGACATCGGCGGTCAAGTCACCGTCCAGCAGCGGGTAGGGTGTGCTCGCCCGGGCCGAAGCGGCGTAGTAGGAGCGGGCGTGTTCCTGGGTGTACTGATTCATTTGTTCGACTTCACTTTGCTCCAGGACCGGGTCATCAATCGCATGATCGCCTGGGGCGGGGTAGAGGAGATGTAGAGCTTGTCGAGCACGGCCTGGGATGGATACACCTCAGGGTTGTTGACCAGCTCCTCATCCATGTATTGCTTGGCGGCCGGGTTCGGATTGGCGTAACCGACCGACGCGCTGACCTTGGCGATCACTTGCGGATCGAGCAGGTAATTGATGAAGGCGTGGGCTTCTTTGGGGTTGCTGGCGTCAGCCGGGATGGCCAGCAGGTCGAACCAGAGGTTGGCGCCTTCCTTCGGAATGGCGTAAGCGATGTTCACGCCGTTCTTGGCTTCCTTGGCGCGGTTGGCGGCCTGAAACACGTCGCCGGAGTAACCGAAGGCCACGCAGATGTCGCCGTTGGCCAGATCCGACACGTACTTCGAGGAATGGAAATAGGTGATGTACGGACGGATGCTCAGCAGTTTTGCTTCAGCCTTTTTATAGTCTTCCGGGTTTTCGCTGCGCGGGTCCATGCCCATGTAATTGAGCACCGCCGGGAAGACTTCGTCGGCGGAGTCCATCATCGACACGCCGCACTGGCTTAGTTTTTTCAGGTTCTCGGGTTCGAACAGCACGGCCCAGGAGTCGATGTGGTCGATGCCCAGCACTTGCTTGACCTTGTCGACGTTGTAGCCAATGCCGTTGGTGCCCCACAGGTACGGCACCGAGTGCTGGTTGCCCGGATCGTTTTTCTCCAGCAGCTCAAGCAGTTTCGGATCGAGGTTTTTGAAGTTCGGCAGTAGCGAGCGATCCAGTTTGAGGAACGCGCCGGCCTTCACCTGACGCGCGAGGAAGTGGTTGGACGGCACCACCACGTCATAGCCGGTGCGACCGGCGAGGAGCTTGCCTTCCAGGGTTTCGTTGGAGTCGAAAACGTCGTAGATCACCTTGATCCCGGTTTTGCTCTGGAAGTCGGCGAGGGTGGTTTCGCCGATGTAGTCGGTCCAGTTGTAGACGCTGACCTGGGGTTGGGCGTGCGCTACGGCGCTGAACAGAACGCTCAGCGCGACCGGGAGTACGGATTTCAACAGACGCATTTCGACACCTCTTAAATTGTTGGATTTTTCAGGTGGTTCGCTATTCCTGTGGGAGCGAGCCTGCTCGCGAATGCGGTAGGTCAGGCAACATCAGTGGTGACTGTGCCGACGCCTTCGCGAGCAGGCTCGCTCCCAAAGGGATTTGTGCAGATTCGGGTTAGACGCTGAGCATCAGGAACTCACGCTCCCACGAGCTGATCACGCGCTTGAAGTTTTCATGCTCGGCACGTTTCACCGCGACGTAGCCACGGACAAACTTGTCGCCGAGGTATTGCGCAACGGCTTCGCACTCTTCCATTTGTGTCAGCGCGTCTTCGATGGTGATCGGCAGACGCAGGTTGCGGCGTTCGTAGGCGCGGCCTTGTACCGCAGCGCTCGGCGCGATGCCTTCGACCATGCCGATGTAACCGCAGAGCAGGCTCGCGGCGATTGCCAGGTACGGGTTGGCGTCGGCGCCCGGCAGACGGTTTTCCACGCGCATGGCTTCCGGGCTGGAGGTCGGCACACGCAGGCCGACGGTGCGGTTTTCTTCGCCCCATTCGACGTTAACCGGTGCCGAGGTGTCCGGCAGAAAGCGGCGGAACGAGTTGACGTTCGGCGCGAACATCGGCAGCACTTTCGGGATGTACCTCTGCAAACCGCCGATGTAATGCAGGAACAGTTCGCTCATCTGCCCGTCGGCGTTGGCGAAGATCGGTTTGCCGGTGGCGATGTCCACCACGCTCTGGTGAATGTGCATGGCGCTGCCCGGCTCGTCGCCGATCGGCTTGGCCATGAAGGTCGCGGCAACGTTGTGCTTGAGTGCAGCCTCACGCATGGTGCGCTTGAACACGGTGATCTGGTCGGCCAGATCGAGGGCGTCACCGTGACGGAAGTTGATTTCCATCTGCGCCGGGCCGTCTTCGTGGATCAGCGTGTCGAGGTCCAGACCTTGCAGTTCACACCAGTCGTAAACGTCTTCAAACAAAGGATCGAATTCGTTGGCGGCATCGATGGAGAACGATTGCCGACCACTTTCCGCGCGGCCCGAGCGGCCCAGTGGTGCTTTGAGCGGCAAGTCCGGGTCTTCGCAGCGTTGGGTCAGGTAGAACTCCATTTCCGGTGCCACAATCGGTTTCCAGCCTTTGTCGGTGTACAGCTGCAAGACTTTCTTCAGCACGTTGCGCGGCGACAGTTCGATCGGGTTGCCGAACTTGTCGAAGGTGTCGTGGATGACGATGGCGGTCGGTTCGATCGCCCATGGAATCACGTAGACCGCGTCAGCCACGGGCTTGCAGACCATGTCGATATCGGCAGGATCGAGCAGGTCGTAGTAGATGTCGTCGTCGACAAAATCCCCGGTTACCGTTTGCAGCAGCACACTCTCCGGCAGGCGCATGCCTCGCTCATGCAGGAACTTGTTGGTCGGTGCGATCTTGCCGCGGGCAATGCCGGTCAGGTCGCTGACCACACATTCGACTTCGGTAATCTTGTGATCTTTCAGCCACGTGAACAGCTGATCGAAAGGGGCATTCATAAAGACCTCGTTATTGGTTTTATAGACGCCGGGGAGGGCGGGTTTCATCTTCCGCCCCTTCCCCTGTGGCGCGTTGACGACTATCTTGGGCGAGCCTTGACGTTCCATCTATCCACTTTAAGCAGCACCAAAGCGCACCAAAAGAGTGCGCAAGGTCACCCCATGACAACGTGCAATTCGCTCCAGGTTCAAGCGTTCAACACCGCCGATGTGGCCGAGCAAGTCCGCGCCACACCGGGCTGGGTCCAGCATTACCAACAGATGTCGCCGGGCCATTTCGCCGGGCAGATCCGCTATCTGGATCTGCAGGGTGTCGAGGTCTATGAAGAGCAGATGAACACCCGGGTCGAGCAGAATTTCAGCGCGCCGTCGGGTGCTTTGGCGTTCTGTTTCGATCGCAGCGACAACGCGCTGTACCTGCTCAATGAAGAGAGCCGCAACATCTGGATCACCCCGGAGAACTACCAGGAAATCGCCGTGGTGTTCGGTCCGGAATTTGTCCGCCAGCACGGTCTGAATGTGGCGAAGCTCGAAGGGTTGTTCATGACTCAACTCAACTGCGGACAGAATGCCTTGTTCAGTCGCTGGTTAAGCTCGACTCTCACGAAGTTGTCGCAAGCCATTGATCCGCTTGATAAAGATGCGCTGACACAGCAGCTACTTGAAGATTGCCTGTTCATTCTCGACAACGCGCACACCAGCCTCGATCGCGGTGGCTTACAACGGCGCACCGAAGAACGGATGATCATGAAAAGGGTGGGAGAGTGGGCGGCGGATTCGCCGGAAGACACCGTTAATCTGCTCGAACTGTCGCACGTGGCTGGGGTGCCGTTGCGCCAATTGCAGCAGGCGTTCAAGGCCTACACCGGGATGACCCCGAGTCACTGGCTGCGCCTGCGCCGCTTGAACAGCGCACACCGTGAATTGCTCAAGCGCCGGCCGACGGAAACCACCGTGGCCGAGGTGGCCATGCGCTGGTCGTTCTGGCATTTGGGAAGGTTTTCCAGCAGTTACCGGGCGTTGTTCAAGGAGTTGCCGAGCGAGACCTTGAAGCGCTGATGAATGTCGTCGTGGATAAAAAGGCTTTGTGTCGGCGCGCAAGTTAAATAGAATCACTCTCATTTGAAACTGACTTCGCGCAGGACTCTTGAGATGACTGAAGCAGCGAAGCCATCGCCGCAGCACCTGCACGAACTGTATCGCGATCACCGAGGCTGGCTGGAAACCTGGCTGCGGCGGCGCATGGGCAATGCCTGGGATGCGGCGGACCTGAGCCAGGACACCTTCTTGCGCGTGCTGTGCAGCGCGCAACCAATTGCCGACATGCGCGAGCCTCGGGCGTACTTGCTGACCGTGGGCAAACGCTTGCTGAGTAACTTCTATACCCGCCGCAGCCTGGAAAAAGCCTACCTCGAAGCCCTCGCGCAATTGCCTGAGGAGTGCGTGCCGTCGCCCGAACAGCGCTGGCTGTTGCTGGAAACCCTGCAAGCGCTGGATGAACTGCTTGATGGTTTGCCCCGAGCGGTGCGTCGGGCGTTTTTGTGGAGTCAGCTCGAAGGCCTCGGTTACCGCGAAATCGCCGAGCGCTTGCAGGTCTCAGAACGCACAATAAAACGTTATATGGCGCAGGCTTACGAGCATTGCTTGATGTTGGATCTAGCATGCGCGTAGCACCCGATGCAGAGCTGCGGGAGGTGGCACGCGCCGCCGCGCAATGGCTGGCGCTGCTCGAATCGGGCGAGGCCACTGATGATGATCATGCGCGGCTGCAGCACTGGCGCAACAGTGACAGCCGTCACGAGAACGCCTGGCAGAAGATTCAACTGTTGCGCCAACGCTTTTCCGCGTTGCCGGCGGCGTTGGCCATGGCCACGCTGGATCGTCCGGATCTGGCACGACGTGCCGCGCTGAAACGGGCGCTCGGTTTGGCCGCGTTGGTGCCAGCAGCGTGGCTGATCAGTCGACAATTGCCGATGGATGCATGGCGTGCGGATCTGCACACCAGCACTGGAGAGCGCCAACGTTTGTCGTTGGGTGACGGCAGTTCGTTACAACTCAACACCGCCACTGCGGTAAATGTCGATCTGCCGGCGCGGCAGTTGACGCTGGTGCGTGGTGAGATAGCGCTCAACGTGCCGGGCAGTTCGGCGCTGACGATCAACGCGCCTTACGGCCGAATCCTCGTCAGTCGCAGCGAGGTCTGCGTGCGTCTCAATGCGCGTGACTGCAAAGTTTCGGTCGTCAGCGGCACGGTGCAGTTGCAGCCGTTGCACGGGCCGACGCTGATGGTGAATCAAGGGCAGCAGGTCAGCCTGCAAGCGTCTGGCGCGGGTTCCGTTAGCGCTTTCGATACGTTGATGCCGGGCTGGCGCGATGGTGTGTTGATGGCGCAGAACCAGCCGTTGGGGGATTTCTTGCGCGAGTTAAGTCGCTATCGTTCCGGGCTGCTGCGCTGGGATCCGGCCTTGGAAGCGCTGCGCATCACCGGTAGTTTCCGCCTCGACAACACCGATCAAATCCTCACATTGCTCGCGGCCAGCCTGCCGATCGACGTCCATACCCGTACGCGGTTCTGGGTGTCGCTCACGCCGCGAAACATTCCCCCTGCAGAAAAAACTGGCTGAAGCCTGTCCCTTTTTTTCGCCTCGCTGGTCATTCCAGGCAAGTGAACAAATCGAGAGCGTCTTCCAATGCCCGCCGTATTCCCAAGTCGTTTGCGTCCGTTGTTGCAGTTGAGCCTGCTGCTGAGCCTGAGTGCCAGCCCCGTACTGATCCAGTCCACTTGGGCCGAAGATGCGCGGCGCAGTTATCAGGTGCCGGCCGGCAGCCTGAGCGCCGCGTTGACGCGGTTTGCCGGGTTGGCCGGGGTCAATCTGTCGGTGGATCCGGCGCTGGTCAGCGGGCGCAACAGTAATGGGTTGTCCGGCGAATTTAGCGTGGAGGAGGGGTTCGCCCGGTTGCTGCTCGGCTCTGGTTTGCAACTGCAACCGCTGGGTGAGCACGCTTACACCTTGGTGCCAGCAGCGGAGGCCGGCAGCCTGCAACTGGCGCCGACCTCGATTCTGGGCGCGAGCGACTCGACCGGCGCCGATGTCTTTGCCGGAGGGCAGGTGGCGCGGCGCGGCTCGCAGGGGTTGCTGGGGTCGAAAGACTTCATGGAAACCCCGTTCAGCATGACTACCTACACCAGCGAAACCGTGAAAAACCAACAGGCGCGCACGCTGGGCGATCTGATCGCCAGCGACCCGTCGGTGCGCGCGACCAACCCGGCCGGTGGCCGTTTCGAGCAGTTCACCATCCGTGGTTTCAGTCTGTTCAACAGTGACGTGGCCTATAACGGCCTCTATGGGGTTTTGCCGACTTACACGATCGACATGGAAATGGCCGATCGCGTCGACATTCTCAAAGGCCCGAGCCAACTCATCAACGGCATCTCGCCACGGGGCAGTGTGGGCGGGGGCATCAACGTCGTACCCAAGCGTGCCAGCGACAAACCGATCACCTCGCTGACGGCCAATTACGCGTCGAATAATCAGATCGGTGGCGCGGTGGATGTTGGCCGCCGTTTCGGTGAGGACAACCAGTTCGGCCTGCGTTTCAACGGCGTCAAACAGTCCGGCGACACCGAATGGGATCACCAGAGCGTCGACCGCGACATGGCCGTGCTGGGTCTGGATTTTCGCGGTGAGCGGCTAAGGCTTTCGACCGATATTGGTCACACCGAACGCGACACCGACGCACCGCAGGAGCGCGTGCAAGTCGCCGCCAATGCCAAGGTGCCCAACGCCAACGATGTCCGCGATAACTACGCGCAACCGTGGAGCCAGGCGCGGACCAAAGATACGTTCGGTACAGTCAACGCCGAGTTTGATGTCAGTGATTCGGTGATGGTCTACGGCGGTGTTGGCGCTCGCAAGAGCAATCACGACTTCCTCCGTCATGCGGTTTCAGTGACCAACGATGCCGGTGATTTCAGCGTGCAACCGCGGGATTTCACCCGCGACGAAAACGTGCGCACGGCCACCGCCGGTGTGCGCAACTGGTTCCAGACCGGGCCGGTGAGCCATGAGGTCAACCTCGCGGCCAGCTACTTTTATATGGATTTCGAGAATGGCGGAGCGCGTTATGCGGCCGGTCGCAGCAATCTGTACGACCCGATAGAAATCGCCAAACCCGGCACGCCGACGCGCTATGACGCCAAGGTCTACACGGAAAACCGCTTCAGCGGCGTGGCGTTGTCCGACACCCTGGGCTTTTTCGATGATCGATTGCTGCTGACCCTCGGCGCTCGCTGGCAACGGGTAAAAGTCGATGACTGGAGCGATGACGTGAAAGGTGACACCGCCTACGACGAGGAAAAGGTCTCGCCATCGGGCGGGATTCTGTTCAAGGCGACAGACAAGCTGTCGCTGTACGCCAACTACATGGAAGGCCTGAGCCAGGGCAAGATCGCGCCGTCAACGTCAGTGAACGAAGACGAAATCTTCCCGCCGTTTATCAGCCGTCAGGTTGAGATCGGAGCCAAGTACGACGCCGGTTCGTATGCGTTAACGGCAGCAGTATTCAGGATCAAACAACCCGCCTATGAAACCAACGCCACGACCCGGGTCTTCGGCCCGAACGGCAAACGACAGAACAATGGCGTGGAGCTGAGTGTGTTTGGTGAACCGCTCAAAGGCGTCCGCTTGCTCGGTGGCGTGATGTACATCGACAGCGAGCTGACCCACACCACCAACGGCACGTTCGACGGCAATCGCGCGCCGGCGACGCCGAAATACAACGTCAATCTGGGTGCCGAGTGGGATGTGCCGACGGTGCAGGGGCTGACGTTGACCGGACGGGGCATTTATTCCAGTTCGCAGTATCTGGATCAGTCCAACGACAAGGAAATCGATTCCTGGGAGCGCTTTGACGTAGGGACGCGATACGCCTTCAAGGTCGACGAGAAAACCATCACCCTGCGCGCCAATGTCGAGAACGTGCTGGATAAACGCTACTGGAGTTCGGCGGGCGCTTCGGATGACAGTGAGCCGGGGCTGACGTTGTCGACACCGAGGACTTATCTGCTTTCAGCGACGGTGGATTTCTGATTCCACTCGGCAAATCAAAAGCAATCGGGAGCGTTATCAGCGAACTGAGATCACTCTCATAGTGATGTCCTGACCACCAGTGGACAGTCAACTCGCTGAGTTCCCGATAGCTCAAGGGTCTCGATCAGATGCAGGGCAGCCTTACGACCAATCTCGTAGTACGGCAGTTGCACGGTGGTCAGCGGCGGGATGAACAACTCGGCGATGCCGATCATGTTGTCGTAGCCGAGCACGGCGACATCGTCGGGAATTTTCAGGCCACGCCCCAACAACAGCTGATAGGCACAAAAGGCAATGCGGTCGTTGCCGCAGATCAAAATATCAAATTGGGGACGACCATCAACGACATGCCGGTCGAGGATGGCAGCTGTTTCACTGTAGGCATCATGATCGGAAAGGTCGTACTGCAGAAGCGTTTCAGGCGCCAGTCCGAATGCCTGACAGGCACGCTGCAGGCCTTTTTGTCGCAGCCCCCATGCCAGACTCTGTTTCGGTAGATTGATACACAGAGGACGTTTGTAGCCGAGGCTCAACGCGTGGTGTACGGCGCGGTACTGACCCATTTCGTCGTCGGGCACGTAGCTGACGAGGTCGCTGTCATCTGCCAGACAATTGGCGAGCACCAGAGGCTTGCTCTTCAAGCGCTCGGGAATGCTTACCTGGCGAAATCCCATGGCGCTGAAGATCAAGCCGTCCGGACGGTGCGACAGCATCAGGTCGATGTTCTGGTCGGTGGGCGGGTTGCTCAGCAGGTTGAGGATAAAGACGTTCCAGCCGGCTTGCTGCGCGGTCTGCTCAATGGACAGCAGCAACTCGACCGCGAAGGGTGTGGTCGCGGTGTCCAGCGCGAACACACCGATGGTTCGCGACTGCAGGTTGTCACCGCGCATCTTGCGCGCAGACAGGCTGGGTACGAATTGCAGTTCATCAATGGCGCGACGCACCCGTAGAAGGGTTTCGGGGCTCAGTTTTTCCGGAGTATTGAGCGCTCGAGACACCGTCATCAGGGACACGCCGGCCAGCTGTGCAACGTCTTTCACTGAAGTCATGCGAAGTGCGGCCGGTCAGGTTGACGCAGAATCATGACACAGGGCCCGGGCTTCTCGCGACCCGAATGACGCCGCTCATGACCATCCAGAACCGAGCGGCCATGCCCGGGGAATCGAGACACGCCCGCCACTCCCGCTTGCCACCAGCTTCACGCCCAGACTGTCGGAGCGCGGATAGAGACGACTGCTGAGGCTGAAGCGACCGTTTTCGTCGAACACCTCGATGGATGAGCGGTCGAGAAACACGCGCAGTTCCAGTCGCTCTTGTGTCGGATCTATCGCAACACTGCGCTGGCCTGTGACTTGTGTACCCGCGCGGCTGCGGTCGAGCACCAGGCGCTGCAGTGACGGATCATAGTAGAGCAGGGTTTCTTCACGGCCATCGTCGCTGCACCGCAAGGCGACGCCCAACTGGCCGTCAGTGCAGCCGAGCAGATCCAGATGCACATGGATTTCGAGCATGTCGCCGTTTACTTGCGGCACCCAGCGGGCTCCCGACTCGCCCCACCACGGCGTACCCGGTAATAGCGTCATTCGCAGCGCGCTGAGCTCCCGTGCCGGATACACGCAAAGGCGATCGGCGCACAGCTCAAGTTCGCGGGGCAGTCCGAGCATGCCGCACCAGTGATGGGCCTGGCTCGGCATCGGGCTTTCCCACATGTCCAGCCATGCCCATAGGAGGCGTCGACCATCGGCGGCCAATAGCGTCTGCGCGGCATAGAAATCGTGGCCGTTATCCAGCTCGATAAAAGGCCCGCCAGTGAAATTCCATTCGTTGTCCAGTCGACCCACGCGGTAACCGGTCTGGTACTTGTTGAGCCGTTCGTAACCTTGGGATGGCATGCCTTGAGGGGAGTACAGCAGCACATCGCGTCCGTTCAGTCGGAACAGATCCGGGCACTCCCACATATAACCATCGCCCTCCCTGCCGCCAGACACATAGTTCAGGAACTCCCAGGCGTGCAGATCCGTGGAACGGTACAGCGGCAGCAGCGGCAGATCGCCCAGACGTGCGCCGGCAATCAGGTACCAATAGTCATCCGCCTGCCAGACCTTGGGGTCACGGAAGTGCATGATGGTGTCTTGCGGTGCGCTGTCGATCACCGCGCCGTGTTTGACGAAGCGGATGCCATCGGTACTGGTCGCCAGGCACTGCACTTGACGGATGAAGCGCTCGTCACCCGCTTCCCCCAGCCAGGTGTGCCCGGTGTAGATCAGGGCCAGGGTATCGCCACACACCACCGCGCTACCGGAAAAACAGCCGTCCCGGTCGCAGTCATCGCCGGGTGCCAGCGCAATGGGCAGGTGCTGCCAATGCACCAGATCGGCACTCTTGGCGTGGCCCCAATACATCGGGCCCCATTTCGCGTCGAAGGGGTGATGCTGATAGAACACGTGGTACTCGCCACGAAAGTACACCACCCCGTTAGGGTCGTTCATCCAGCCTGCCGGAGGGGCAATATGATAACCGGGTCGATAATCCTCGATGACGCGAGACTGGCTGTCAGCCAGTGCGCGCTGCGCAAGGTCAAGGGTCGAAGACATGGGATCGCTCGGGGTATTCAAAGACACGGTCATAGGGCATGTGCTCGGATTGAGCGCGGAGAGAGGTCATCCGCCACGGATTCAATGGCTTGTGGTTGGCGCTTCAATGCCGTGCCGTCAGTGTCGAACAGATGGATCTTGTCGATGTCCAGTTGCAGTTCGACCCGATCGCCTGTCTGCCATCCGGCGTTGACTTCACAACGACAGATCAATGGCTCGTCTTGACCTGTATCCAGGTGAACATAGGTTTCACTGCCCAGGTATTCGACCCCGGTCACGACGACGCCAGCGGTTCCTGGCGCCGCTTTGAGCGACAGGTGTTCCGGGCGGACGCCCAGGCTCAGCGAGGCGTCCGCCGCCAGGTTCGAGCTGTCGAAGGGCAGGGCGGTCATCCCCAAAACGGCAGCCTCAACCAGGCTGGTTTCGCCCGGCGCATGCAAACGGGCCGGCAGGAAATTCATTCTCGGCGAACCGAGAAAACCGGCGACAAAACGGCTCGCCGGGTTTTCATAGAGTTCGCGCGGTGAGCCGACCTGCTCGACGTGACCGCCATTGAGCACAACAATTTTGTCAGCCAGGGTCATCGCTTCCACCTGATCGTGGGTGACGTAGATCATGGTTGAACGCAGTCGGGCATGCAGCCGGGCGATTTCGTTGCGCATCTGTACCCGCAAGGACGCATCCAGATTGGAAAGCGGCTCATCGAACAACAAAATGTCCGGTTCCCGCGCCATGGCCCTGCCCATGGCCACGCGCTGACGCTGCCCCCCAGACAGTTCCTTTGGCTTGCGTTGCAACAGTTTGTCCAATTGCAGGATTTGCGCAGTTTTCAACACCCGCTCGCGCAGGCTGCTCTTTTCAGTCTTGGCCAGTTTGAGACCAAAACTGATGTTGTCGTAGACGCTCATGTGTGGGTACAGCGCATAGGACTGAAACACCATGCCGACGCCACGTTCGCGCGGTTCCAGGTCGTTGACCCGCCGCCCGTCGATCAGCAGATCACCGGCGCAGATCGAATCCAGTCCGGCGATCAGGCGCAGCAGGGTTGACTTTCCGCAGCCCGACGGACCGACGAACACCACGAATTCACCCGCAGCGATTTCCAGGTTGATGTCGCGAAGAATCCGCGCGCCGCCCAGTTGTTTGTTGACGTTGTCCAGTTTCAATTTGATCACGATGCTGTTCCTTGTCTTTATTGGGCATCAACCCTTTAATGCGCCGGCAGTGAGACCGGAAACGATTCGGCGCTGGAAGATCAGCACCAGAATCACCAGTGGGACGGTGACCAGCACCGAGGCAGCCATCAACAAGCCCCAAGGCAACTCATGGGGGCTGCCGCCGGAAATCAAGGCGATGGCAACCGGCACGGTGCGTTGGCTGTCGGTGAGGGTGAACGTCAGGGCAAACAGGAACTCGTTCCACGCCGCGATGAAAGCCAACAAACCGGTGGTGACCAGTGCAGGCCAGAGCAACGGCAACAGCACGCGGGTCAGCGTCACCCAAGGTGAAGCACCATCCATGATTGCCGCTTCCTCCAGTTCATGGGGCAGTTGTCCCATGAAGGTGGTCAGCACCCAGACGGTGAACGGTAGGGTGAAAATCGTGTAGCTGAGGATCAACGCCCAGGACGTGTTGTACAGACCCAAGGCGCGGATCACTTCGAACAGCCCTGACAGCACCGCAACCTGGGGAAACATCGACACGCCAAGCACCATCATCAACACCGTGCCACGTCCACGGAATTTCACCCGGCCCAAGGCATAGGCAGCGGTCAGGCTGAGGAACAGCGCCAGTGTGACCACGCACAGCGCAACCACCAGCGAATTGCCAATCGCTCGCAGGAATGAGGCCTGGTGGAGTACCGCCGCGTAATTGGAGAAGTCGGGATGTTCGATCCAGTAGCTCACCTCGAACAAGGCGCTGGAGGGCTTCAGCGAGGTCACGATGGCGTAGTAGAACGGGAAAACCGCGTACAGCAGCAAAACCCCGATCAGGCACCAGAACCCGAGTCGCAACAGTGTTTTTTTCAGCAGGCGCGGGCTCATGCGCGGACCTCCAGTTGACGGCGTCCGAGGTAGAGATAAAGCATGGCGATCACCGCGACCACCAGAAACAACAACGTCGACGCCGCGCTGCCGTACCCGACGTCCTGGAACTCCACCAGGTGCTGGCGGGCATACACCGACATGCTCATGGTGCTCGACGAGTTCGAGGTCAGCACATAGATGACGTCGAATACCCGCAGCGAATCGAGGATGCGGAAGATCGCCGCCACCAGCAGTGCAGGCATCAACAGTGGCAGCGTGACACGCCAGAACACCTTCAGCGGATGAATGCCATCGACCCTGGCCGCTTCGTAGCAATCGCTTGGCAACATCTGCAAGGCAGCGAGCATCAGCAACGTGACAAAGGGCACAGTCTTCCAGACGTCAACGATGATCACCGCCCACATCGACAGGTCCGCATCTGCCGTCCAGGCCAAAGGTGCGTCAATCAGGCCGAGGCTGAGCATCAGGTGATTGATGATGCCGAACTGGTCGTTGAGCATCCATGACCAGATCTTCGCCGAGACAATCGTCGGAATCGCCCACGGAATCAGAATCAACGCTCGCACCAGAGAACGGCCGGTGAACTTGATGTTCAGCAGCAACGCCACCAACAGCCCCAGGACGACTTCCAGCCCCACCGAGACCACCGTGAAATACAGCGTGTTGCGCACCGCATTCCACCACTGTGGATCGACGAGGATGCCCGACCAGCCGGAACCGCTGCGCAATAGATAATTGCTCAAGCCGATGAAGGTTGCGCCACCGGTGTCCGCCAGGCTGGCGTCGGTCAGGCTGAACCAGAATGTGCGCAGCAGCGGCCAGGCTGCCACCAGGGCCAGGCAGACCAGCATCGGCGTCAAAAACAGCCAGGCAGCGCGCACCCGGCGACGTTGTACAGGCGTTTCCCTCGTGAGCAGAAGCTCTTCAAACGGGGCATGGGCAGTAGAGACAGACATGGAGATTTCCTTCCTTGCGGCTTACCAGTTCTGGCGTTTGATACGCGTGAGTTCGCTTTCCAGTTCGGCCAGCGCCTGATCGACGGGCAACTCGCCCGCCAGCACGCCATGCACCCGATCGAAGAAGGCATTGGAGAGCCGTGGATAACGGTCGGCGGTGATGGCGGCGGGGCGCATGACCCCAGCGTTGAGAATGCTGTGGAGCTGAGCGTAATAAGGCATGGCCGCGAGCAACTGGGGATCTTGATACAGCGACTCGATCACCGGGTTATAGCCGCCTTTCAGCGCTCGACGTTTTTGCTCTTGGGCACTGCTCAGGTAGCTCACCAGCTCGGCGGCAAGCTTGGGATGCGCGCTGTAACGCGAGACCGCCAGGCCCCAGCCACCGAGTGTGGAGGCATGCTCGCCGGTCTCGCCGCCGCGGGGCAGGGGAGCGACGCCAACCTTGTCCTTTACGGCACTGTCCTGGCCTTGCACCAAGGCCCAGACATAAGGCCAGTTGCGCATGAACAGCGCATTGCCGGACTGGAATACGCCACGTCCTTCTTCCTCGGTGTAATTGAGCACGCCACGCGGAGAGATGTCTCCGACCCAGCTTTTCGCCAGGGTCAACGCCGCTCTTGAGGCCTGACTGTTGACCACGATGTCGCCGCGTTGATTGATCAGTTCGCCTTGCGGTTGGCTGCTGATCCACTCCAGCGCATTACACGTCAACCCCTCGTAGGCACGTCCCTGAAAGATGTAACCCCAGAGATTGGCGTTCCCGGCGTTGCGTTCAGCCTGTTGCACATCCTTGGCGGTAGCGGTCATTTCCTCCCACGTCTGGGGAACCTGCTTGTTGTATTGCTCAAGCAAGTCTTTGCGGTAATACAGCAGACCCGAGTCGGTGAACCACGGCATCGTCACCAGCCGTCCGTTGACCGTGGCGTTATCGACCTGGGCCTGAAAGTAGCCTTGGGTCGCGTTGGCGGGAAGCACCTCACGCAGATCCATCAGGTGTTTGGCCAGCATCCCCGGCCAGACCATGTCGATTTGAATGATGTCGATGTCGGTGGACTGCGCACTGAGGATCTGCTGGTAGAACGACAACCTCTCGGTTGCCGAGTTAGGCGTGGAGACCACCTCGACGTTGTTGCCAGTCTGTTTCGACCATGTCTCGACGGCCTCCTTGCACAGTTGCAATTCCGCCCCCACCGCACCGCACGAGATCGTCAGATCGGTTGCGCTCGAGACGGATGGCAGTGCGGCAGACAGGGTGATCAATGCTACGGGCAGGAGCGATTTCAGGTGTTTCATCGAGCGTCCTTTATTTTTGTTTTTAGAAAAGTTAACGTTAACATCGCCAAATGTAGCAGCGTATTTGCGATGAGGCACCCTTTTTTTCGTCGATTGCGACAACTCGCAACGCAAGGAAAAAACGGCGGTTTGCGTCAACCAACAATAAAAACAAAACAGGGATTTCATATGCACAAAGCAACAGGCTGGCTACTGGCAGGTGTGCTCGGCACATCCGCGGCGACCGCTCAGGCCGCAACACTGGAGGAGCGCATGGCCGCACTTGAAGCCCGTGCCAGCGCAGCGGAAAAACGTGCAGCCACGGCCGAACAGCAGACCCAAGTACTTGCCCGGGAATTGCAGCAGATCAAACTCGCGACGCCGCCCTTACAACCCGCCGCGTCTAACGCAACAGCGATTTCGGCGCCTGCTCTGGATACCCGACTGGCAAAACTCGAAGCCCGTCAGCAAAGCCTGGACAAGGAGGGCAGTACCGGGAACCTCACCGATGGGTTCAGCTTCAACGGCTATGCGCGTTCCGGATTGCTGGTCGACGAGGGGCTGGGTGGCGGCCGTGGCGGCCCGTATACAACGCCGGCCGGCGCGGTGGGTGGTGCAGTCGGGCGACTCGGTAATGAAGACGACACCTACATGCGTATCGACCTGTCGAAAGAGATCTATGCGCAAAACGGCACCCGCTCCAAATTCACGGTTTCCATCGCTGACGGTGTGGAAAGCTCCAATGACTGGACGGCCGACGAAAGCAACCTCAACGTACGCCAAGTGTTCGCCACGCTCGATCATGTCGCTGCGTTCAAAGGCAATTCAGTCTTCGAGAAAGCTACGCTGTGGGCAGGCAAGCGGTTCGATAGAGATAATTTCGACATCCACTGGCTGGACTCGGACGTCGTCTACCTGGCCGGCACCGGCGGTGGAATTTACGATGTGCAGATGAACCAGCACTGGCGTTCGAATTACTCGTTGATTGGGCGTAGCTACGGGGATTTCAGTCAGGGCGGCATTAATGCCGATGTGGAAAGCTACATCCTGACCTCCAACCAGTTCTTCGAGGATGGCCAGTGGCAGTGGATGTACAACGCCATCGGCGCCAAGAAAAACGATGTCGGCACCCGCACCAATAAAGCCGGTTTGACGCCTGCGGATAGCGGTTTGCACAGCATGCTGGCCAATCACCAGAAAACCTTTTTCGGCAGGGAAGGGTTCTTTAAAACGGCGCTGCTCTATGGGCAAGGCCTGGGGGCAGAGGTCAAGAACGTTGGCTCGGATGGTGAACTGATCGACGAGGCCCGCGCGCTGCGTCTGGCGCTTTACGGTGAGACCCCGCTGACCTCTGACTGGCGCATCGGCCCCAGCTTGCTGGCCGAACAGAGCAAGGATCGATACGTCAAAGGTGACGACTACCGCTGGCTGACCTTGAACGTGCGCCTGGCCAACACAATCAACAGCAACTTCGAAATGGCCTACGAAATGAGCTGGCAAACCATGAACCTCGACCCCAAGGGCTATCTACAACGTAATGCGGTCGATGGTAACTTCTGGAAATTCACTGTCGCCCCGACATTCAAACTGGACGTTGGCGATCTACTCACGCGTCCGGAATTGCGAGTGTTCGCCAGCTACATGAACTGGTCTTCGGATCTGGACAGGTTCAGTACTAACGACGCCTTTGGCATGTCCGACTTCCAGGCGGGAGGGGTGTGGCAATACGGTATACAGATGGAAACCTGGTTTTAATCGTTGAACGTGTTCATGTTCTATCGTTGACATGGAAGGTTTGCTATAGAACCGCGACAGCTGAAAAGCTGTCGCGGTTGCTATGCGTTTTAGCGGTTAGCGTCGTCGTTCGTCATTGACGTGGACATCGGCTTCTTTCCTGCAGATTAGTGTTGCTCGGCCATCATCTCGGGATTTTTATGGCTCGTTAATACGCTCTTGTTCGAATGGTAATGAATGCCGCACGTGTATTCGATAAATGAATGATCGGTATTTTCATGCTGGGCAATGTTGTATTTCTGAAAAGGCAACATGGCTCTGCGCACGGGTGACTGATCCAATATGTTTTTGTAGGTGGTATTTGAGTCGTCAGCAATCCAAAGGCGTCTTACTTTTCTTTTCATGGTGCCATCCACGAATTTATGGCGGGCATGCAGAACTCTCAGGTTGTCCATGACCAGAATGTCCCCCGGTTCAAGGCTGATATTGGTGATGTAGTTCTCGTTGGTGGAGTAGTGGTTCTGGATGTAGTTAAAGGCAGCATTGGCCCATTCAGGAATGAAGGCGGTGCTGTCATACCTGTAGCGGATTCTTAATGTGTCGGTAGTGACCTGTTCGAATACTGCGCAATCTATGGAGAGTAAATCGTCCCGGCAGTAGGCAACACTGCCGCGGGCCATCAATATCTTCAGTGTGTCAGCCTGATTGGCAAGCAGGTCATTGTAAATTTTCTGCCCATCCACCAGGAAGTTATCTCCGCCAAACTCAGGCTTGGAAATGCACTGGAGGATGACGAATTTGGGTGGGGTGACTTTTGTTGCCCGGCCATCAACATAAACCATCCCGTTCAGAAAAGATCCGTCGGTATGCGGGAAGAAATCGCTCGACAGCTCACCGTGGTAATCGTCCTTGAAAGTTTGCCAGTCTTTGTTTATCGGCTCGCCACCGCCGACCACACCATGTTCATCCGATTTCGTATGGAACTGAATCAGTCCAAACTTACCCGCCATCTCTCTAAAGGCTTCCACAGAGTGGTCTTGAGGCTTGATCACGCAATATCCATTTTCTTTAAGAAAAAGGGCGATTCCTTTGGTGTCAAAAAAATCAAACTTTTTGCTTGCAGTCATTTCACACTCCTTGTCTTGATGGGAAAGCTTTTGCATGTCACTGAAAAAAATGATCGAAGACCATTTTCAAACCAAAAAACGTCACCCCTGCTTTTAAAAGCATGGCGCCTACACGCTGCGATATACGGTCTCTGAGAAAACCACCCAAATACGATCCAAACGTGGATGCGCTAATCATGATGATGATGAGATTTGCGTAATCCATGAACGCAAAACCGGCAATAACGAAGGCCGCCACTTTCAAGCCGTGGAGCACACTCATTTGCATGGCGTGGGTGACGATCACTTCATTCTTATTGATGTTCATCTTCATCAGGATCGGCTGTGATATCAGACCGGTCACTGCCACGAAGAGTGAAAGGAACGTTTGAAAGAAGCCCACGATTGCAAAGTTCTTAAATACAAACCCCAAGCGCGAGACGATCTTCGTCCAGGTAATGGCCAGAATAAAGAGGCCAAGGATCAGTGATAGATATTGCTCGGGGAATTTCCCGATAAAAAAATAACCTATGAAGGCACCGACAAGGCAGCCAATGACATATCTAGGCAGGATTTCTATTTTTGCGCTCTTGTAATCAAAGGCAAATCTGCTGCCATTGCTGACCATTTGAATCAAACCGTGAACCGGCACTACCGCAGATATGGGGATGAATTGAGGCATCACTGCAAGCAATCCAATACCACCACCAACACCAATGGCGGCAGTCATGAATGACGTGATAAAACTGACGCCCACCAACATATACAAGCCATCAGAGATTCCGAGCATTATTAATTCCTGTCCAGTTTTTAAAGGTTAAGCGTGCATCTAGATGCGGTGGTTTTTTTGCAAAGCAACTTGTCCTTGCACAAGCACCTATAAGTGTTCCGAGACAAACAGGTGTTGCAGGCTGGGTTCAGTCATTGCCTGCTTTAGGCACTTGGCCATGTCGAGCTTTTACATCGGTGGATGTCGCTTGGTTGTCAGGCGTATATCTTTTTCAACACGATAAGGTTTCCGCTCCTGTTGAAGGGGGCGTCGAGGCTGATAAATAAAGTCTGATTGATGCGTGAGTAAGGGTTACGGTAGTTCGTAACCCCTTTACTCTTTATGGCGGAAAGTCAGTGCATTATCCAAATGGCTGCATCGTTGCGCTGACTGGTTTTCGGCCCGATGCACGTTTCCCTCCTGAACATATTCAATCGTCCACCCAGTCACGTCCCGGCGATTAAAGGCGGGCCATGTTGTCGAGAAGACTCATTAGTCTGTACGGGTAGTTATCGCCATTTAAATAAACCGAGAGACTGCCATGACTCATTTTCTTCGTCGGTCCCAGCGCTAGAAACATTTATATGTTTCTAGCGTCCGACACTGTCATGGCAAGCCTTCTCAGACAAAACGCGACTTACTTCTCGGGCAGGGCCCAAGCAATAATGCTGTCACCCAGCTTGGTTGGAATCCGATCATGACCGCCAACCACGGCCACGACGTACTGTCGGCCTTGACTCATGTAGGTCAAGGGTGAGGCCTGATTACCTGCAGGGAGGCGTTCTTCCCACAGCAGTTCGCCACTTTCGCTGTTGTAAGCACGCATGAAACGATCGAGGGTGGCGCCGATGAACGTCACGCCGCCGGCGGTCGTCACGCCCGTTGCATCACTCGGTGTACCGATTTCGAAGCGCATCCGGGAGGCGATTCCCCAAGGCCCGCTGTCATATCCGGTACCGAATGGTCGGCTCCAGACGACGTCGCGTGTGCGCAGGTCGATGCCAGCAATGAAACCCCAGGGTGGCGCAATGCAAGGCTGGTCAAGGGAGGACATCCACGGATCCTTGATGGCGCCATAAGGCAGCCCGGCCTGGACGCGGAAGCCTTGGCTGTTGCCCGGCGATTCCTGGAACGACTTGGCATTGATTGCATCGAGTTGTTCGCGAGGAACCAGTCCCTGCATATAAGGGAGGCGCTGGTTATTGATGATCAGCAGGCCTCGCTGAAGATCGACCATCACACCTCCCCAGTTCAAGCCGCCGTGATGACCGGGGAAAATCAGGCTTTGTTGGCCTACGACCGGCGGGGTGAAGATCCCTTCATAGCGTGCCTGGCGAAATTCGAGGCGACATTGCATCTGATCGAAAGGGGTCAGGCCCCAGGCTTTGGCCTCGGTGAGTACTTCCGGGGTTTTCGATGGGCGCCCCATGGTGCTCGGCATATCCGGCGAAAGTGGCTGGGTGGCAGCGGTGTAGTCTCCGGGGGCGGTTCCCTGTGGCACAGGCGATTGCACGACATCCACCAGTGGTTCGCCGGTGGCGCGGTCAAGCACGAACAACTGGCCGGACTTGGTGGCTTGGATAACGGCCGGGCGTGACCCTGTGGCGGTTGGGAAATCAATCAGGCTGGGTTGTGGGCTCAGGTCGTAGTCCCATAGATCATGGTGAACGGTCTGGAAATGCCATTTGACCTTACCTGTCGCTGCATCGAGTGCAACCAGGGAAGAGCTGAACTTGTCCTCCTGTTCCGTGCGGGTACCGCCGTAGAAGTCGCCAGCTGCGTTGCCGGTGGTGACATACACCAACCCGAGTTCATCGTCGGCGGAAAGCGGTGCCCAGGAGTTGGGCGTGCTAAGCGTGTAGGTTTCGTCGTGGCGAGCGGGGGTATTGGTGTCTGGGCGGCCCAGGTCCCAGGCCCATTTCTGTTTGCCGGTCACTGCATCGTAGGCACGAACCACCCCCGAAGGGGCCGGGCGCACATCTGAGTCAAGGACTCGGCCTCCGGTGATGACGACCCCGCGAATGACGATGGGGGCAGAAGTGATACCCGTCGAGCCTTTTCTGAAGGTGCCTAACCCGTCTTTCAAATCCGCAAAACCTGCGTTGCCGAAGCCGGGGCACGCTTGGCCAGTCAGGGCGTCTACCGCGCCGAGGCGAATATCGTTGGTGCCCCAGATGATGCGCGAGGCGCATAGGCCACTGGCATTGGGTACTTCAAAATAGGAGACTCCACGGCAGTAGGCGCCGCCATTGGCGAAGTAGTCCGGGTCAACTTTGGAGTCGAACCGCCAGTTCTCCTTTCCGGTGGTGGCATTCAAGGAAATGATGATTTGCTTTGGCGTGCAGGTATAAAGCGAGTTACCGACCTTGATCGGCGTGGCCTCGTTCAAGTACTTGGTTTTTTCACCGGCTTGCTTCACGTCGCCGTGGTGGTATTCCCAGACTTTCACCAGGCCCGGCACATTCGAAGGCGTGATTTGTGATGCGGCGGAATAGTGATTGCCCAAGTTGGAACCTGCATAGGCAGTCCAGTTGGTCTCGTTGTGTGACGCGGCAATATTGCCGTCCGGAGAAGTCACCGTACTGCGGCTGAAGGGTTGTCCAGTGCGTGTTGTGGCGAGCGTCGAGTCGGCGAGGTGAACGGTTGTCGGGAAGAACAGGGGGACCAGGATTGTGCCCCCCATGAGCAGCGGCAGCCCACCCATAATGATGAAGTAATGACTTCGTTTGGCATTGGTAAAGTCACGACGCACCAAAGGCCAGAATGCCAGAAACGGAATGCTCAGAGCGGCCAGCCAGGCCAGGCGTGGAATGAAAGCCCAGCCGTCGTATCCAGACTCCCAGATCGCCCAGGCGTAGGTGGCCAGAGAGGCTGCGCCATAAAGGTAGAGGCCGAGGGAATGTTTCAGGCCGATGAGGATGGCCGAGAGCAGCAGGGTGGTCCCCATCATGGCGTAATAGGGCGATCCGCCCGCCGCCACCAGGACACCGCCTTTGTAGGCCAGCGTCGCTCCAAGCAGGGCAACCAATATGTTGTACGCCCCGAACAGAAGGTTCGAGACTCCCGCTCCTCTACCCAACGTCCCTTCGTTCATTGCGATCATCCCTGTGTGATTCGATATGGCTCCTTCCGAGCGGCGCGCATGATTGCTCATTATTGTAACGAAATACAATATCCGACGAAAAAATTAACTATTCCGTACGGATTAGATGGTTTTTGTATTATGTGCCGAGGAGAGACAATCTGATAAGCTGCTTCGCGAATGGTTGTAGAGCACTCAGATGAAGCTTTGATCAGTACCAGGGAGTGGGTGACGCGCTCTATAGCCCTTCATCTTTTGGCATGACGTCCTGCCGGGTCTTGAGTCGGCCTACGTCGTCCAGGTGTCTCCAGAGAAATTGCGCAGCTTCTTCACGCCGGTCAGACTCGATGAGGTCGAGCAAATGGATGTGTTCCTGGCATTGCGCCATAAGACGAGTGCGATCGACGTTGGCCTTGTAGCTCATGAAGCGTCTGAGCTGATTTTGCTGGCGTATGGCATCAATGAAAAAGACATTGCCGGAGCACTGCACGATCAGTTCGTGAAACTGGGCGCCCACCTCGAACAGTTGGGCCCGGGACAAGGTATGGATATCCCCGTCGAGCATGGCCAGTTGCTGTTGCCGGGCTTGGGCAAATGCGGCGTGATTGATCTGATAACCGGGCTCAAGCAGGGCGGCCGGTTCGATGGCCATCCGAAAACGGTAGCTTTGGATGTGTGCCTGGGCGTTATGCACGAAGTCTTTGAGACTCCATCCTTGCCCCGGCTTGCGCTCTACCATGGCTTCGCTGGCCAGCCTGTTCAGTACCTTGAGCAACTGTCCTCGGGGTACTTCGTAACGGCGCAGCAGTTGCGCTTCAAAAAAGTCGGCAGGTATTTCTCCGCCAAGAATGTCGTCGACCACACGAAGGTAAAACTCTTCGAAGGGATCGCTGGCGAGAGGGAATGCTGCCTCCTGAATCTGCCCTGCATCTTTTTTCAGGAAGTAGCCACGATTGGGTTCCTGGATGGCAAGGTCCCATTCAGCGAGCAAGGCAAAAGCGCGCCGGACAGGCGAACGGGACACCCCAAGCGCTTGCGCAAACGTCTGCTCGCGCAACGGCTCACCGGCTTTCATCGACCTGGCTCGCACCATGTCGATGACGCGTGGAGCCAACTGCAGGGCGAGGTCTTTCTTGATCACAGGCTCTCTCTCGAATGGTTAACTTCAGTCCGTTCCCGTTGGGGCAGAGGCCCCCATCGGACTGGAGTGGGAAAATACCACACGAGGAGGACGAGGGTATCTGCACAAAGAGCGCTGGCGGACTTGTCGAACAACCTTGTCGAGGCATATGAGCATGAAGGCTCCGCGCATTTTTCTGATCCACGCGACCGCATTGGCGATCGATCCCGTCACGGTAGCTTTTGCCAGTCAATGGCCGCAGGCACAGATCGTCAATCTGCTTGAAGACTCGTTATCCCGAGATCGAGTGGAGGAGGGGGCACTAACCTCGAGTATGAAGGCGCGCTTTCTGGCACTGTCACATTACGCAGTACAAAGCGCCGCGGACGCCATTCTCTTCACTTGCTCGGCTTTTGGCGATGCCATAGACCTGTGCAAGCCTGAGATTGCCATTCCGGTACTCAAGCCGAACGAAGCCATGATCAACCAGGCAATCACGCAAGCATCGCGTATTGCTGTGCTGGCGACGTTCGAGCCGACCATCCCTTCGATAGTCGCCGAGTTCAAGCAAGTGGCTGAGCGTCGTGGTCGCGTGCTGGAGGTGGTGCCGTATTTTGTTTCCGGTGCGATGCAGAGGCTGAGTGAAGGCGACAAACAAGGTCACGATACCGCCATCGCAGAAATGGCCGGTCGGGTCGAGGCCTGCGATCTGATCTGTTTCGCCCAGTTTTCGATGACGAGCGCCGCCGGGCTGGCACAGGCTCGATCTGGTCTGCCCGTATTGACCACGCCCGACAGTGCAGTGCTGGAGTTGCGAAGGATGCTCCAGGCTAATGATTTCGTTTCTTCCCAGGATGGATGATTACCCAATGCTCAAGTTCAATGCTCATCTCGGCTTCCAATTCAATGAATTGCCTTTTCTGCAACGCATCGAAGCCGCCGCAGCCGCCGGTTTCCGGGCGGTGGAGTTCCCGTCGCCGTATGAATTCGACGCAAGTCTGCTTGCCGACCATCTAGCCCAATATAGTTTGCCGTTGATTCAGTTCGCCGCCCCGGCTGGCGTGACCAAAGGCATCGCCGCGTTACCGGGCATGGAAGTGGAGTTTCGCGACGGGTTGCACCAGGCCGTCAGCTACGCAAAGGCGTTGGCGTGTTCGGATGTCCACATCATGTCGGGCGTTACAACGCAGAATGACGCTGAGCGTATCTACGCGGGCAACCTGGAATATGCCGTCAAGTACTTCGAAGACCAGGGGCTGCGGCCGCTTATCGAAGTGATCAGCGCGGAGGCGATGCCGGGCTATTACATGTCTGACTTCAGCAAGGCGCAACAGATTCTGGAAACCTTCCCGAGTGTCGGGCTGATTCTTGATCTTTACCATGCCCAGCTTTTGACCGGAGACGCAGCCGATGTGCTGGCGCGGTTTTATGACAGAACCGTCCATGTGCAAATTGCTGATTGCCCGGGTCGTCACGAGCCGGGAACAGGGAATATCGACTTTGCTGCGTTGTTCGCGGCGCTGGAGCAGCGCGGCTATGCAGGATGGATCGGATGTGAATACCGTCCTTCTGGCTCTACCGTTGCGAGCCTTGAGTGGTTCAAGCAGTTGAGTGCTTAGGTTTTAGACTCAAGACATTGCGACGGTAGGTTTGTGATTCTGTGATGGAATGTAAAAGGAGGGCGATGATCGCTAAGATCTTCGATCGTCGCCCATCTACAGTTAACTACACTAAATGGTCGTTTAGTTGAGCTATCAAAAAGCCATCATTCAATCAATGGAGCAGGCGATGATTCAACGTAAAGCAAGCGCACAAGACGTGATCAATGGGTTGAATCTCGAGCCTCATCTCGAAGGCGGTTATTTTCGCAGAACCTATCAGTCAGACCATCGCGACTGGCTCGAAACCGCTGCAGGACCGCGTTACCTGATGACGTCGATCTACTATCTGCTGACCGAGCAATCACCCGTGGGCCAGTTTCATTTCAACCAGTCCGACATACTGCATTATTTCCATCTGGGCGACGCGCTCGAATACAGCCTGATCCATCCTGACGGATCATTGCAGACATTCGTCATGGGCAACGATGTTCTCGCAGGACAGCACCTGCAATTGCACGTACCGGGTGGCATCTGGAAAGCATCGCGGTTGCTGGATGGCTCAAACGGATTTGGTTTGATCAGTGAAGCGGTTTCACCAGGATTCGATTTCGCCGACATGGAGATGGGGAGTCGCGAGAAACTCACGGCGGTGTTTCCACAGCATCGAGTGCTGATTGAAAAGCTGACACGGGATGAGGATTGAGCGATGCAGATTCAAAGGATTATCAGATTGAAGGGAAAGCCGTTTTGAGGCTTCGCAGGAGAATGAAATCTCGTGGGCAACGAGGCTAACCTCGAAACATCTTGTTACGTGTAATGTATATTATGTTAAATGATGTCAGTTGCAACGCCGCCGCTTGAGCAACATCAACAAACGTCCACTTCAAATGGATTAACTTGACCTGACTTTCGCTGACCCAAGGATTCCCCATGCCTGCCGAAGTGGATGTCGCGATTATTGGCGGTGGCCAGTCCGCACTCGCCGTGGCTTACTTCCTGCGCCGTACCGGGCGTTCCTTTGTGATTATTGATGCCGAAGCGGCACCGGGTGGCGCCTGGCGGCATGGCTGGGAATCCCTGCGACTGTTTTCACCGTCGACCTGGAGTTCCATCGCCGGTTGGATGATGCCTCCGGTCACTGACGGTTACCCAACTCGCGACAACGTACTCGATTACCTGCGCCAGTATGAGCAACGCTACCAATTTCCTGTCGAACGGCCCTACTGGGTCAACGCTATCGAACGTCGGGGCAATCACCTCAACGTAAAAGCCCAGGGCCGCAGTTGGCTGGCCCGCACCGTGGTCAGCGCGACCGGCACCTGGCGCCATCCCTACCTGCCGCATTACCCCGGCAGCGAAATCTTTACCGGTCAGCAATTGCATTCGGCCCACTACGTTAACGCCAAGCCGTTTACCGGGAAAAAAGTCCTGGTGGTCGGCGGTGGCAACTCCGGTGCACAGATCCTTGCTGAAGTCTCGCAAGTGGCCGATGCCACCTGGGTCACTGCGCAGCCGCCAGAGTTTCTTGCCGATGACGTTGATGGACGCGTGCTCTTCGAACGCGCCACCGAACGCTGGAAAGCGCAGCTGGCCGGCATCGACATTGAGAGACCGGTTGGCGGCTTGGGCGATATCGTGATGGTGCCGCCAGTCGTCGAGGCTCGGGAGCGCGGCGTGTTGCACGCGGTTCGGCCGTTCCTGCGCTTCACCGAGACCGGCGTGACGTGGGCTGATGGCTCGCAAACGCCGGTCGACGCGGTGATCTGGTGTACTGGCTTCCGCCCTGCCCTCGGCTATCTGGAATCACTGGGCGTGTGTACCGCCGACGGGCGCGTGGCCGTCAAAGGTACGCATTCGATTCAGGAACCGCGTTTGTGGTTAGTGGGTTATGGCGACTGGACAGGCGCCGCTTCCGCGACACTGATCGGCGTGACCCGAACGGCGCGCAGTACCGTCGAGGAAATTGAGCGATTTTTGAAGGAGCAGTGAGTCGGCGCACCTCAGCTCAGTCAACGCTGATTGACATCAAAATCGACGTCCTTTATCAGCACTTCTGTTCAGGAGACGCAAAATGAGCATTGATTGGGTCAACTTTACGCCTTGGACATCCCTGGGCGGAGGAGCCTTGATTGGCCTGGCGGCTAGCATGTTCGTTCTGGCAAATGGTCGCATCGCAGGCATCAGTGGTTTGATTGGTAGCGTGATGCAATTTGGCAGTGAAGGTTGGAGCGAGAAGGCGCTATTTCTTCTTGGTCTGCTGCTTGCGCCATTGCTATGGGGAGCATTTAACGTGTTGCCGCACATCGAGATCAGGGCAGAGTGGCCCGCCCTGATTACTGCGGGGCTGCTCGTCGGCGTGGGAACCCGTTACGGCTCCGGCTGTACCAGCGGTCATGGTGTTTGTGGGATCTCTCGACTGTCAGCCCGATCCATCACGGCAACGATGTGCTTTATGTTCGCCGGTTTCGCAACGGTGTACGTCATTCGTCACGTGGTGGGAGCATGAAATTGATCAAGTTGGCCGCATTTTTTTCGGGCCTGATCTTCGGTCTGGGTCTTCTCTTGGCAGGCATGACGAACCCCGCCAAAGTATTGGCTTTTCTTGATGTGGCCGGGGCCTGGGATCCGTCACTCGCACTGGTGATGGGAGGAGCCATCGCAGTGGCGGTTGTCCCCCTGAATTGGGCGCGCAAGAACAAGCAGTCCTTGCTAGGTGCCCCCATGCAGTTACCAATGAAAAGGGAGTTGGATGCCCGCTTGATTGGCGGCAGCCTGGTGTTCGGTATCGGTTGGGGCATCGCGGGGATCTGCCCTGGCCCCGCCGTCGCTATTCTGCTTACGGGGCACGGGCGGATCATCATATTCGTATTGGCGATGTTGGCCGGTATGTACTTGTTCTCTTTACTTGAACGTCTACGCACGACCTGATTACTCGCCGAGACACAGGCGTCATCCAATCTGGTCCTCAATTGACTTAAATCAGAAGACTCAACGCGCAATGAATTAAACCTGCCTGGTCGCTTTTCCTTTAAATGCGCCTTTATCGGCGCATCAATCCGGACAGGCAGGTCTTCGATGTATCAGAACTTGGCGCTGCTTGCCGCTTTCCTTCTGACCTACAGCCTGTTTGCGGGGCGTTTCGAGTCACGCTTGCTGAATGGGCCTCTGATGTTCATGCTCGCCGGGCTGATTCTCGGCCCTGCGTTTCTGGGTTTTCTGCAACTGCGGATTGACCGGGATGGACTCAAGATCCTCGCAGAACTGACATTGGCGATTGTTCTTTTCAGCGATGCAGCCAGAGCCGACCTCAAGGTTCTCAAAGTGCACGAAGGATTACCGCTGCGCTTGTTGCTGATCGGGCTGCCGCTGACCATGCTGAGTGGCTGGCTGGCCGGTATGTGGCTGTTCCCGCAGATACCCTCGATAGAGTTGGCAATACTTGCAACCCTTCTGGCCCCCACCGACGCAGCACTGGGTAAGGCGGTGGTTAGCAATCCAAAGGTTGCGGCTTCCGTACGTGAAGGATTGAACGTGGAGAGCGGACTCAATGACGGCATCTGCGTGCCGGTGCTGTTGATGTTCCTCGCTCTGTTGATCGAAGAGCAGACGCGGTCTCCCGTCTCGCTGGCGCTAGAGTTGCTTTTCGAAGAGCTTGGCATCGGCGCGCTCATCGGCTCCACGCTTACGTTCATTGCCTGGCTGCTGCAGCGCTACGCTGCAAAACATCATTGGCAAACACCCACGTGGTCGCAGTTGACGCTGCCAGGGTTAGCGGTGCTTTGCTTTGCTACCGCGCAAACACTAGGCGGTAGTGGGTTTATCGCCGCGTTTGTTGGCGGGCTGCTCGCCAGCTACCTGTTTACTGAACAAAAGCACGATCTGCTCAAGGCCAGCGAAGAGTTCGCCAGCTTGCTATCCGTCATAACCTGGATTGTATTCGGCGCGCTGGTGATCCCTTGGGCCTGGGGCAGTTTCACTCTGAATATCTGGCTGTATGCAGTCCTCAGCCTGACCGTGATTCGCATGCTACCGGTACTCATTAGCCTGACAGGAACCGGGTTTGATTTCGAAACTCGCCTGTTCATTGGCTGGTTCGGGCCGCGGGGGCTGGCGAGCATAGTCTTCGCCGTCATGATATTGAACTACCCTCTGCAAGCCGGCCGTACGTTGGTGGCTGTAGCGGCCTGTACCGTTTTGCTCAGCGTGCTGCTACATGGTTTGAGTGCCAATCCATGGGTCGCACGGCTGGCATCAACCGTCAGCGAAAACCGACCATGAACACAGGGCACTGCGCCCGATGGCTGAGCGGCGATGCGTTTCGCAGATCAAGGGGATCCCGATGGCCGACTCAAGCAAGAAAATGAGCCTCATGGGGCTCACCACGCTGGTGACGGTGAACATGATGGGCTCAGGCATCATCATGTTGCCGACGAGCATGGCCCAACTCGGAGCTGTTTCATTAATGTCATGGATCGTCACGGCTGTCGGCTCCATGGCCATTGCGTATTGTTTTTCCCAGTGTGGCATCTACTGCCTGCGCTCAGGCGGGTTATCCGCCTACACCGAAGAGGCGCACGCAAAATCCGGTTTTTTCCTGTGCTCGTATTTGTATTTTCTCTCGCTGGCGATCGCCAACGTGGCGGTGGCCATCTCCGCTGTGGGCTACATGACTTCGTTCCTGCCATGGCTGGGAAGCGGCGCCATTCCATTGTTCATCGGAACGGTCGGCTTGCTCTGGTTGACCACCGCGGCTAATTTTGGAGGCCCTGGCATCACGGGCAGGATTGGTGCAGTGACTGTCTGGGGGGTGATCATTCCGGTCGCGGGCTTGAGCATCATCGGCTGGTTCTGGTTCAAACCCGATCTGATAATCGCCGCCTGGAACCCGAACGACCTGCCAATATCCGAAGCGATCAGCAAAGCGATTCCCCTGACCCTCTGGGCCTTTCTCGGCATGGAGTCGGCAGCCCAAGCCTCTGATGCGGTGGAAGACCCCAAGCGGACCGTGCCGCTGGCCTGCCTGTTCGGTACATTGGGGGCGGCAGCAGTCTATGTGCTATCGACGACGGTCATTCAGGGCATCATTCCCAATGCCGAACTGGCCAACTCATCAGCGCCCTTCGCGCTCGTTTATGCGCATATGTTCAACCCTGCCGTCGGTAACATCATCATGGCGCTCGCGGTGATGGCCTGTGTCGGCTCGCTGCTGGGCTGGCAGTTCACTTTGGCGCAAACCGCGAAAATGACTGCTGATCAGGGCATGTTCCCGAAACTGTTCAGCAAGGTCAGCGCGAGCGATGCCCCCATCGTCGGGATGCTGGTCTGTGGAGTACTGCAGACCTTGATGGCACTGTCGACCATTTCGCCGAATGCGAGTGAGCAGTTCGGGAAACTCGTCAGCCTTGCAGCAGTGACCAACCTGATCCCCTATGTGACAGCCGCCACCGGGCTGCTGGTCATGATGTACAAGGCCAAAGTCAGCGCAGGCGTATACACGCGCAACACCTTGTTGTTAGTGGTTGCCGTGGCCTACTCCCTGTACGCGCTGTATGCCTGCGGCAAAGACGCCGTGTTCGGCGGCATCCTTGTTCTGGTGTTCGGCTACCTGCTTTACGGTTTCCTCGCTAAACGTTTTGTCGCCGTCTCTGCGCCCGCTCATCCCAAGCCCGACAGCCCTTGATCGCAGGCTTCAGAACAGCACAGAGATCTGAATTCGAGGACGCTCGCGCATGAACATGAAACTGACCAAAGCCAACCACCTGCTGCTCGTCTGCATGCTTGCGCTGCTCCCGCTAATGGCCCACGGCAATACGCTTGAGCGCATACGCGCGAGTCATGCTTTCACTCTCGGCTATTTGCCTGACTTCGCGCCCTTCAGTGATCAGGCAGCCGATAAAGCCAGCGGTTATGCCATCGATCTCTGTCTGAAAATAGCCGAAAAGGTCAAGGCCGACCTGGGCCTGCCCGAGTTGAACATTCACTACCAGCCTGTCTCTGTTGGCGACCCGATGAGTGCCGTCAGTACGGGCAAAGTCGACATTCTCTGTACCCCAACCCCACCCACGCTGGCACGGCGCAAGCAGGTCAGCTACTCGGTGCCGGTCTACACCGCCGGGCTGTCGGCAGTAGTGCGCCGGGATGCATCCCAAGCGTTGCTCAATGTGCTGGACGGCAAGGTGGCTCATACCGGGCCGACATGGCGAGCCACCGTGAATCGCGGTCTGTCCAATCAGACGTATGCCGTCACCGCTGGCGGTGTCACCGAGACGTGGATACTCCAGCAAATGCGATTGCTCGGTGTTGTGGCGACGCTGGTCACCGTAGAGAACGCAGATGCTGGTCTCAAGTTGGTTGCCGAAGGTAAAGCCGACGCGTTCTTCGCTGAACGCATGATGCTCAAACATCTCCTGAGCAAAAATTACCCCACAGAAAACCTGTTGCTGCTGGAGCGGATTTTTGAGTACGCACCGACTGCAATGGCAGTGGATCGAGAGGATGAAGATTTCCGCCTGCTGGTCGACACTGCGCTGAGTGAAATGTATCGCTCCGGCGAGATAGAACAGGCATTCGACAAATACCTGGAGGGTGCCAGCGACACGGCGAAAAAACTGTTCAAGGTCTACGCGATACCCTAAGCGCCAAGCCTGGCATCCACTTCGACGTTCAACCCAAGCACCTCATAGATCTGAGAAACCACCAGCATCGTCGCCTCCTCAACCGTTCCTTCATTGCGGCACAACATCCAGCCGTGATCCTTGACCGCCTGCTCGAACATCTCGGTACACGCCACATGCGCGGCGTACTTCTGAATCACAGTGCCGCCCAGTCCCCGCGAGCGTGTCGCCGCCCTCGCCCACGAAATATCCGGATCGGTGACGACGCCAACATGCAGATCTGGCACCCGCACTTCTCGCTCCATATTCAACTGAAGAATCTCGGCAAACGGGATGGTTTGGCGGAACGCGGCGTCCGAGGGATACCAGCGGTCGATCAGGATAATGCTGTCCAGCGGCTGCTTCGTCAGAACGTTCTGGGAAATCCAGCGACGGCTGTCCGCCAGGCGCTGACACACAGCCCACTCCAGATCCACAGAAGGATTTCTGGCCAGCGTGTTCACCAGGGCCATGGTTTCCCCCCTGAAAGGATCGCTTTTCCTCTCGCAAAGCCGGATGACTTTCTTGTTGCCTGCCCTCAGCACCTGCGTAACAGCTTCCAACAGTGTGGTTTTGCCGGTGCCCTTGGGCCCATCCAGAGAAACGAACAGCGGACGATTCATTGTTCACGCAACAATCAAGACATTGATGGCCACTCTAACCTCATTTCCGGTATTCCATCAGCGCATCCCTGCCCCTTGCTGATACTCGCGCGGCGTACAGCCAAACTCCCGCCGAAACACCGTGTGCAGATACTGCGCAGATTTGAAGCCACAACTGCGCGCCACGTCGGCAATCACTGAGTCGGTATTTTTCAGGCCGCTGGTGGCCGCTGCCAGTTTGAAACGCAGGATCTCGTCGTGCACGCTGCAGCCTCGCTCGGCGCGGAAATGCGCTTCGAGTGACGAGCGCGATACGCCAACATACGCCGCCACCTGCGCCGTTTTGATGCCCTGGCAAGCGTATTGGCGAATGAACAGCAGGGCTTGCATGACGTAGGGATTGCCCAACGGCTGGTGCAAGCTTGATACCTGCACGTTGACTGCATCGGGCGGAATCAGGATTTGCGTGCCGGTGGATGGCATGCCGTGGAGCATCTGATGGAGCAATTGCGCGGCGGTACGGCCCATGGTTTCGGTGCCCTGAATAACAGAACTCAGGGGGACTCGGGTCAGGCTGCGGGTCAGCGGGTCGTTGTCGATGCCGATCAAGGCCACTTGCTCCGGCACGGCAATGCCGGCGGTCAGGCAGGCTTGCAGCAACTGACGCGCGCGGGCGTCGCTGACGGCGATGATGCCGATGGGTTTGGGCAGGCTTTGCAGCCAGGCGATCAGTTGTTCAACGGCGCTGTCCCACAGCGGTGCGCTGGTGCCCATACCACGGTAGATTTCGCCGTGCAGGCTATCGCGCTCCATCAGTTTGCGAAAAGCTTTTTCCCGCTCTTGCGCCCAACGATTGGCTTGCGCTTCAGGCAAGCTGAAGCAGGCAAAACGCTGCAGTCCTGCCTCGATCAAATGCGTGTAAGCCAAGGTGATCAGCGCATTGTTATCGGTGGCGACATACGGAATCGCCTTTGGATAGGCGCGCGTATCTTCGTACGAGCCCCCTACCGCTACCACTGGCAACTGAATGTCGGCCAGCGCCTCGCCAATCAGCGGATCGTCGAAGTCGGCGATGATCCCGTCACCCTGCCAGCGCTCGATGCCTTTCAAACGACAGAGAAAATCCTCTTCCAGAAACAGGTCCCAGGAAGCACGGGTGCTGCTGAGGTAGTTGCCGATGCCGCTGATGATCCCACGGTCATAGATCTTGCTGCCGTTGAACAACAGGGCGATGCGGTGAACAGGCGGTACGGTTTTCATTGTTTTTATGCTTGTCCCGAGCCCCTTGTCACAGAGGCGATTGGCACAGACTAGGCGCCTGGCCGAAGAAGCTCAATACGCAAAATCGCACCCGGTGTTGGTGTTTTTCATAATCAGCAGGCACGGGGCCGTTGCTAGTATCGAGACACCGCCAAGAACAACAAGGACAAGGTCCATGCAGTATTTCCCTGATGTCGAGCCGATTCGCTTCGAAGGTCCGGACAGCGATTCTCCCCTCTCCTTTCGCCACTACGACGCCGACAAACTGATCCTCGGCAAGCCCATGCGCGAACACCTGCGCATGGCCGCCTGTTACTGGCACACGTTCGTCTGGCCGGGTTCCGATGTGTTCGGCGCGGGGACGTTCAAGCGCCCATGGCAACACGCCGGCGACCCGATGGAGCTGGCCATAGGCAAAGCCGCTGCGGCCTTCGAATTTTTCTCCAAACTGGGTATCGACTATTACTGCTTCCATGACACGGATGTCGCCCCGGAAGGCCTGTCACTGAAGGAGTACCGCAACCACTTCGCGCAAATGGTCGATCACCTCGAGCGACATCAGGAACAAAGCGGAATCAAGCTGTTGTGGGGCACCGCCAATTGCTTCAGCAACCCGCGTTTCGCTGCCGGCGCCGCGAGCAATCCGGATCCCGAAGTGTTCGCCTGCGCCGCCGCCCAAGTGTTCAGCGCCATGAACGCGACCCATCGCCTGAAAGGCGCCAACTACGTGTTGTGGGGCGGCCGCGAAGGCTACGAAACCCTGCTGAACACGGACTTGAAGCGTGAACGCGAACAACTGGGCCGCTTCATGCGCATGGTGGTTGAGCACAAACACAAAATCGGTTTCACCGGCGACCTGCTGATCGAACCGAAGCCGCAGGAGCCGACCAAGCACCAATACGACTACGACAGCGCCACCGTGTTCGGCTTTCTTCAGCAGTACGGGCTGGAGCACGAAATCAAGGTCAACATCGAGGCCAACCACGCGACCCTGGCCGGGCATAGCTTCCATCATGAGATTGCGACAGCCGTATCGCTGGGGATTTTCGGCAGCATCGACGCCAACCGTGGCGATCCGCAAAACGGTTGGGACACCGACCAATTCCCCAACAGCGTTGAAGAGATGACCCTGGCCACCTATGAAATCCTCAAGGCCGGCGGGTTCAAGAACGGCGGTTTCAACTTCGATTCCAAGGTTCGCCGGCAGAGCCTTGATCAGATCGATCTGTTCCATGGCCACGTCGGTGCCATGGATGTTCTCGCCCTGTCTCTGGAACGCGCAGCGGCCATGGTGCAGAACGACGAACTGCAACGGCTCAAGGATCAACGCTATGTCGGTTGGCAGCAGCCCTTCGGGCAGGCGGTGATGGCCGGTGACTTCAACCTTGAGTCGTTGGCCGAGCACGCATTCACCAACGAATTGAACCCGCAAGCTGTCAGCGGCCGCCAGGAAATGCTCGAGAACATCGTCAACCGCTACCTCTATCGCTGATCGCTGATCGCTGATCGCTACGAGAATCTGCCGGCGCAACGACGCTGTGACAATTGCACGACAATTCTGTGCCTGCGGCGCCGGCGGATTCTCTACAGTTTTACCAGCCCGATACTCATCGTCAGGCCGTGTCTTTCCAACAACAATAAAAGGACGCCCCACATGAAGAACGTAAAACGTACGCTATTGGCCACTGCTCTGGCCGTGCTGTCTCTGCCGGTGCTGGCTGACGCAGCCCACCCGAAAATCGGTTTCTCCATTGACGACCTGCGTCTGGAACGCTGGTCGCGTGACCGTGACTATTTCGTCGCGGCGGCAGAAAAAATGGACGCGAAAGTCTTCGTGCAGTCGGCCGATGCCAACGAGCAAAAGCAGATTTCCCAGATCGAAAACCTGATTTCCCGAGGCGTCGACGTCATCGTCATCGTGCCGTTCAACGCCACGGTGTTGACCAACGCGGTGGCCGAAGCGAAGAAGGCCGGGATCAAGGTCGTGTCCTATGACCGGCTCATTCTCAACGCCGATGTCGACGCCTATATTTCCTTCGATAACGAAAAAGTCGGCGAGATGCAGGCCAGCGGCGTGCTGAAAGCGGCGCCCAAGGGCAATTACTTTTTGCTCGGTGGTGCGCCCACCGACAACAACGCCAAGATCCTGCGCGAGGGCCAGATGAAAGTCCTGCAACCGGCCATCGACAAGGGTGATATCAAAATCGTCGGCCAGCAGTGGGTGAAGGAATGGAACCCGACCGAAGCCCTGAGCATTGTTGAAAACGCCCTGACCCGCAACGACAACAAAATCGACGGCATCGTCGCCTCCAACGACGCCACGGCCGGTGGCGCCATTCAGGCATTGGCGGCGCAGCAATTGGCCGGCAAGGTGCCGATTTCCGGGCAGGACGCTGACCTCGCAGCGGTCAAGCGCGTGATCGCCGGCACGCAAACCATGACCGTGTACAAGCCGTTGAAACTCATCGCCTCCGAAGCAGCCAAGCTCTCGGTGCAACTGGCGCGCAACGAAAAACCCGCCTTCAGCTCGCAGTACGACAACGGCAGCAAAAAAGTCGACACCATCCTGCTCACGCCAACCCCGTTGACCAAGGACAACATCGACCTGCTCGAACAGGACGGCTTCTACACCAAGGCGCAAATTGCCGGGAAGTGACCGGATCGTAAATCTCTGGTCAACCCTGTGGGAGCGAGCCTGCTCGCGAAGACGGCAGCACATTCGGAATCGATGCTGGCTGAACCACCGCTTTCGCGAGCAGGCTCGCTCCCACACAGGTTTGGTGATGTCTGAGTCCTTGTTATACGAGCCCTCTCCATGTCCGACTATCTGCTGCAAATGAACGGCATCGTCAAAACCTTCGGCGGTGTCAAAGCGCTCAACGGCATCGACATCAAGGTCAGGCCTGGTGAATGCGTTGGCCTGTGCGGCGAGAATGGCGCCGGCAAGTCCACGCTGATGAAGATCCTTTCGGCGGTCTACCCGCACGGCACCTGGGACGGTGAAATCCTCTGGGACGGGCAACCGCTCCGAGCGCAATCGATCAGTGAAACGGAAGCTGCCGGCATCGTCATCATTCACCAGGAACTGACGCTGGTGCCCGACCTGTCGGTGGCCGAAAACATTTTCATGGGCCATGAATTGACCCTGCCCGGCGGGCGCATGAATTACCCGGCAATGATCCACCGGGCCGAAGCGCTGATGCGTGAAATGAAAGTGCCGGACATGAACGTGTCGCTGCCGGTTTCGCAGTACGGCGGCGGCTATCAGCAACTGGTGGAAATCGCCAAGGCCCTGAACAAAAAGGCCCGCTTGCTGATCCTCGACGAGCCTTCATCGGCGTTGAGCCGTTCGGAAATCGAAGTGTTGCTGGACATCATCCGCGACCTCAAAGCCAAAGGCGTTGCCTGCGTCTACATCTCGCACAAACTCGATGAAGTGGCCGCCGTGTGCGACACCATTTCGGTGATCCGCGACGGCAAACACATCGCCACCACCGCCATGGCCGACATGGACATTGCGCAGATCATCACGCAGATGGTCGGGCGGGAAATGAGCAACCTCTACCCCAGCGAGCCACACGACATTGGCGAAGTGATTTTCGAGGCTCGTCACATCACTTGCTACGACGTCGATAACCCCAAGCGCAAACGGGTCGACGATATTTCCTTCGTCCTCAAACGCGGCGAGATCCTTGGCATCGCCGGTCTGGTCGGTGCCGGCCGTACCGAACTGGTGACCGCGCTGTTCGGCGCCTATCCCGGCCGCAACGAGGGCGAAGTCTGGCTTGATGGCCAACCCATCGACACCCGCACGCCGCTCAAATCAATCCGCGCCGGCCTGTGTCTGGTGCCGGAAGACCGCAAGCGCCAAGGCATCATTCCGGACTTGGGCGTCGGCCAGAACATCACCCTCGCCGTGCTGGACAACTACTCGAAACTGACCCGTATCGATGCCGAAGCCGAACTGGGCTGCATCGATCAGGAAATCTCGCGTCTGCACCTCAAGACCGCCAGCCCGTTCCTGCCGATCACCAGCCTGTCGGGTGGCAATCAACAAAAAGCCGTGCTGGCCAAGATGCTGCTGGCTAAACCCCGGGTGTTGATTCTCGACGAGCCGACCCGAGGCGTGGACGTCGGCGCCAAATACGAGATCTACAAATTGATGGGCGCGCTGGCCGCCGCAGGCGTGTCGATCATCATGGTGTCGTCGGAGCTGGCCGAAGTGCTCGGCGTGTCCGACCGCGTGCTGGTGATCGGCGAGGGCCAGTTGCGTGGCGACTTCGTCAACCATGAACTCACCCAGGAACAGGTGCTCGCCGCCGCCCTCAGCCAGCCTGGCAGCCATAACAATAATGATCGGAAAACCGCGTAAATGAATCAGGTCAAACAACTGTTCACCCGCTACAAAATGCTCGCGCTGGTGTTTGCCGTGGTGCTGATCTGGCTGTTCTTCAGCTGGCAGACCGAGGGCGGATTCCTGACCCCGCGCAACCTTTCCAACCTGCTGCGGCAGATGTCGATCACCGGCATTCTCGCCTGCGGCATGGTGCTGGTGATCATCAGCGGCGAGATCGATTTATCGGTCGGCTCATTGCTCGGTCTGCTCGGTGGCCTCGCGGCGATTCTCGATGTGGTCTACCACATTCCCCTGCTGGCCAACCTGAGCCTGGTCGCCCTCTGTGGGCTGATGATCGGTCTCGCCAATGGCTACATGGCGGCTTACCTGCGCATACCCTCGTTCATTGTCGGTCTGGGCGGCATGCTGGCGTTTCGCGGGATTCTGCTGGGGATTACCGGCGGCACGACCATCGCGCCGGTATCACCGGAACTCGTCTACATTGGCCAGGGTTACCTGCCCCACTCCATCGGCACCGGCCTGGGCGTTCTGTTGTTCGCGTTGACCGTGTTTCTGACCTGGAAACAACGGCGCAATCGCGCCCTGCACGGCCTCGCGGCGCATTCATTGGTGCGTGACGTCATCCGCGTGTTGGTGATCGGCGCCGTGCTGGCCGGTTTCGTGCAGACGCTCAACAGTTACGACGGCATTCCCGTGCCGGTCCTGTTGCTGCTGATTCTGCTGGGCGTGTTCAGCTACGTGACCAGTCAGACCGTGTTCGGCCGACGCGTGTACGCCGTGGGCAGCAACATGGAAGCGACGCGCTTGTCCGGGATCAATGTGCAGGCCGTGAAGTTGTGGATTTTCGGGATCATGGGCGTGATGTGCGCCCTCGCCGGCGTGGTCAACACCGCGCGCCTGGCCGCCGGTTCGCCTTCGGCCGGGAGCATGGGCGAACTCGATGCCATCGCCGCGTGCTTTATCGGCGGCACCTCCATGCGCGGCGGTTCCGGTACGGTGTACGGCGCCCTCCTCGGCGCGCTGGTCATCACCAGCCTCGACAACGGCATGTCGATGCTCGACGTCGACAGCTATTGGCAGATGATCGTCAAGGGCAGCATTCTGGTGTTGGCGGTTTGGGTGGATGTGAGTACACGAACCGGGCGCCGTTGAGCCCCAGGGATCACGCGGCGGGCGTGGTCGCGGGCGCCGGGCCGAGAATTTCCATGAGGAAATCGATAAACACATTGATCCGGCTGGAGCCACGGTGATTGGGTAAATACAACGCGTTGATGCAGGTGCTGGCACTGCCGGGATTGACCTCGTACTGCTCAAGCAAGCGGGTCAGCCGGCCGGCTGCGACGTCGTCGCGTACCAGCCAGTCAGCCAGCAGCGTCACCCCGCCGCCGCCGATGGCGGCTTCGCGCAGAATGTCGGCGTTATTGCTTTGCAGGCGCCCATGGACGTTGAGCTGAATGGGCGCGTCTTCATTCTGAAAGGTCCAGTGCTGGTGGGTGCCGCCGTAATCGAAACGCAGGCATTGGTGCTCCAGCAAATCCCGTGGATGACTGAGCGCCGCGTTACGCGCCAGATACGCCGGACTGGCCACCACCCAGCGCTCGAAATGCCCCACCCGTTTGCTGACGATGTCTTCACTGACCACCGACGACCCCAGCCGCACCGAAACATCGATCTGCTCGCTGAGCAGGTCGCTGACCTGATCGCTCAGCGACAGACTGATCTCCAGCCCCGGATGCCGCTCGAGCAAGCGGCTCAGGTGCGGCGCGATCAGGCGCCGCCCGAACTCCACCGGTACGCTGACACGCAGACGGCCCTGCGCTTCGGCGCCACGATCGGCGACGACAGCATCGGCTTCGTCGACTGCGTCGAGAATCGCCACGGCTTTTTCGAAATAGGTCTGGCCGGCAACGGTCACGCTGGTGTTGCGCGTAGTGCGATTGAGCAGGCTCGCGCCCAGCTCGTGTTCCAGCCCGGCCACTTGCCGTGTCACTGACGACGTTGATATCCCGAGTTTGCGCGCTGCCGAGGAATAGCCCCCGCAGCGCACGGTTTCCACAAACATCTTCAGTGCCAGCAACTTGTCCATAAGCGGGGTCCGGTCGATAGGGAACGCGGATGATTGTGCATCACTGTTCCCGCGTCGTCTTGTACCGCCGTGCTTGAACACGCTCGCCGGTTGTTCAGACATCGGCCTGGCGACTCAGGAACAAGCCGAGCGCAAGCGCTGGCAACAGCGCCACCGCGACGGCGGACAGGTTCCAGCCGAAATGCTCGTACAGCGGACTCGCGACCAGCGACCCCAGCGCGCCGCCGACGAAAATACTGGTCATGTACACGGCGTTCAGGCGCGCACGACTGTGGGGATCGAGGGCGTACACCTCACGCTGGCCGAGCACCATGTTCAATTGCACGGCGAAATCCAGCAGCACCGCGCACACCACCAGCCAGACATAGCCGCTGCCGGGTAGCGCGGCGATCAACAGCGAAACCGGCGCCAGCAACAACGCGACCAGTGTGCCGCGCCGAGCATACCCGGCATCGGCCAGACGCCCGGCAATCGGCGCTGCAATGGCACCCACCGCACCGACCAGGGCGAAGATCGCCACCTGTGCTTGAGTGAAGCCGTGGTGACGCATCAGTTCAATCGGTGCGAGGGTCCAGAACAGGCTGAAACTGGCAAACAGCAGCCCTTGATACAGCGAGCGCTGTCGCAACACTGAATAGCGCCGGGCCAAGGCAAACACCGAACCGATCAGCGCGGCATACGTGGCTTTATGCGTCGGCAGCCGACGCGGCAGTGCCACCGCAGTGATCAGCGCGATGACGGCCATCAGGGCCGCCGCGCTGTAAAACACTCCGCGCCAACCAAACACTTCAACCAACAGACTCGACAGTGGTCGTGACAACAGAATGCCCAGCAGCAGACCGCTCATGATATTGCCGACAACGCGGCCACGGCTGGCCTCGGGCGCCAGGTGCGCCGCCAGCGGCACAAGGATCTGCACCGCCACCGAGGTCAGGCCGATCAGCAAGGACAACACGAGGAACATCGACGGTGAATGGGTCAGTCCGGCGCACAACAGCGTAACGCTCGCCGCAAGAGTGAAGCCGACCACCAGCCGGCGGTTTTCCATCAGGTCGGCGAGCGGCACCAGCAGCAACAGGCCCAGGGCGTAGCCAAACTGCGTCAGCGAAACGATCAGGCTGGCATTGGCGCTGGACAGACCGATCTGCGGTGCAATCAGTTCGACGATCGGCTGCGCGTAATAAAGATTGGCCACGACCGCGCCACAGCAAAATGCCAGGAACGCGACCATCAGGCCGGAAAGTGAAGCTGGCTGTTCGGCGCTGGCCGCAACGCCCGGGTTGCCCGTGTGCATGATGACACCTCATTGAGTTCAGGAAAGTGCTGCCAAGGCTACGGCTCTGTGGCGACGCACAGAATCCACGCGGCGGGCAACGCAGTGATGCGTCCGGCGCAACGGCGCTGGCGTTGCTTGTCGCGCAACGCGCTGTTGCGTGCTCCGGTGATTCTCCCGCGCTGGCGGTTTCTCTACGCTTTGGCCCTGGCGCTGTCGTCCCCCGCGGCGCCCTTCCCCGGCTGTCACAAGGAGCGTTGTCATGACCCTTATCCCATCCGTTCTGCCATTGCCTGCCACGTTGTTCTCTGTCCCATGAACCGCCACTTTCTGAAGTCCAGAACGCTTTGGATCAGCGTGGCAGTCGTCGCCGTGCTCGGCCTGATCGGCGCCGTTTGGCTGATGTGGCGCCCGGCAATTGCACCGATCGAACGCCCGACGACCTTCGATACTGCACAGTTGCAACGCGGGGCGCGGGTGGTCGAGGCCGGCGATTGTGCGGTCTGCCATACCCGCCCCGGCGGTGAGTACCTGGCCGGTGGGCTGCCGCTGGTGACGCCGTTCGGCACGCTGTACAGCACTAACATCACCCCAGACGCAGAGACCGGTATCGGCCAATGGTCACTGCCGGCCTTCGAGCGGGCGATGCGTCAGGGCATCGCTCGCGACGGTCATTTCCTCTATCCGGCGTTCCCCTACGTGCACTATCGGCGCATGAGCGCAGCCGACATCGCCGACGCCTACGCCTACTTGATGAGCGGCCCCGCCGTGCACGCGCCGGCCGAGCAGAACCAGATGAATTTCCCGATGAACATTCGCCCGTTGGTGTCGTTCTGGAACCTGCTGTTCCTGCACGGTGAACCACTGACGCCGCTGGCGGGGCGCAGCGAAGCGTGGAATCGCGGGCGTTATCTGGTCGACGGCCCAGGCCATTGCGCCGGCTGCCATTCGCCGCTGAACCTGATCGGCGCGGAAAAATCCTCGGAATATCTACAGGGCGGCAGCGTTGACGGCTGGCTCGCGCCGGCGCTGGTCGGTATGGGCCAACGCAGCAACCCGTGGAGTCGCGCGCAACTGGTGGGCTATCTGCGCGCCGGGATCGTCGATGGCCACGGCACACCCGCCGGGCCGATGCGTCCGGTCAGCTTGAGTCTGGCCCGCTTGCCCGCCAGTGAAGCCGAGGCGATTGCCGAGTATTTGCTCAGCCTGGAAAACCCGCCTTCGGTGACAGAGACAACGCCGAAGACGCCGGCCAGTGAACCGGCAGACCACTCGACTGGCGCCCTGCTCTTCAGCAGCGCCTGCGCCGGTTGCCATGGCCCGGCAGCGCCGATGCGCGCCATCGATGGTCGCCCGGGGCTGCAAAAAACCTCGGCGCTGCAAGCGGCCAGTTCGCGCAACTTCCTCAAAACCGTGCTTGAAGGCCTGCCCGCCACACCCGGATCGCCCGGCCCGGTGATGCCTGCGTTCGCCGCCAGCCTGGACAACGCGCAACTCGGCGCACTGGCCGCGTATCTGCGTCAGCAAGCCAGCCCCGATCAACCGTGGGCCGACCTCTCTTCCACTATTGAAGCGTTACGTCAGGAGACGAAATGAGCCAGATCACCCTCAACGTCAACGGAGCCGCACAACCGCTTGAGCTGGAGCCGGACATGCCGCTGCTGTATGCGCTGCGCAATCACTTGAACCTCAACGGCGCCAAATACGGCTGCGGTCTCGGTCAGTGCGGCGCCTGCACGGTGATCGTCGACGATCAACCGGTGTTCGCCTGCCTGACGCCCTGCGCCGGCCTCGAAGGCAAAAAAATCCGCACCGTGGAAAGCCTCGGCAGCGCGCAAGAGCCGGGCCCTCTGCAAGCGGCATTCATCGAAAAACAGGCCGCGCAATGCGGCTATTGCATTGCCGGCATGCTCATGCGCGCGCAGGCGTTGCTTGAGCGTAATCGACACCCGGATGAGGCGACCATTCGCGAGCACATGGCCGGCAACCTGTGCCGCTGCGGTACGCACTTGCGGATCATTGAGGCGATCAAACAGGTGGCCGGGCACAACGGGAGCCTGACATGAGTGAGTCGAATGAATTGAACCCAAGTCGACGCGCCTTCCTGCGCGGTGGTGCGTTGCTGATGGCATTCACCCTGCTGCCGGTGGCGCGACGTGTGTTGGCAGATACGGAAGTCGATACGCTCGGCACCGTGGTCCTCGCGCCCGACCTCCCCGGAAGCCTGCGCACCAACCCGTTTCTCGATGCCTGGATCCGCATCGGCGCCGACGGCATCACCGTCTACACCGGCAAAGTCGAATTGGGCACTGGAGTGAAAACCGCGCTGCTGCAAATCGCCGCCGAGCGTTTGCAGGTGCCGGCAACCTCCATCAACCTGCTCACCGCCGACACCGCGCTGACGCCCAACGAAGGCTACACCGCCGGCAGCCACAGCATTTTCGACAGCGGTACCGCGTTGTATAACGCCGCCGCGCAGGTGCGCGAAATGCTCGTCGATGCCGCCGCCCGCCATTGGCAGCTTGATGCTGCACGGCTCGGCACTCACAGCGGCGTGATCGAAGGCCCGACCGGTCAGCGGATGAGTTACGCCGATGCGGTCAAACATGTCGATGTGCATCAATATGCCAAGGCTCAGTCACCGGCGATGGCCGCCGCTGACTTCAAACTCATCGGGCATTCGTTGCCGCGCCTCGACATCCCGGCGAAGGTCAGCGGTGGCGCAGCATTCGTCCAGGACATGCGCCTGCCGGGCATGTTGCATGCGCGGGTGATCCGCCCGCCCCGTCCGGGCTGCACGCTGCAAGCATTCGATGCGGCATCCATCGAAGCGCTGGCTGGCGTGGTCAAGGTGATCCGCGACGGCAACTATCTGGCGGTGCTCGCCCGTGATGAGTGGCAAGCGATAAAAGCCATGCGCCGTGCCAGCGAGGTGACGCAATGGAGCGAGGGCGAGGCGATTGCCGACGCAGCCGAGATTCATGGCTTGCTCAAACGCCTGCCCTCCCGGCGCTATCCGATCAGCAACAACGGCACGCCGAGCGGCGCGGCCGACACGCGTTTTCAGGCGCGGGTCACCAAGCAATATCTGATGCACGGCTCGATCGGTCCGTCTTGCGCGGTGGCCTGGTTCAAGGACGGCACGCTTACCGTCTGGACCCACACCCAAGGTGTTTACCCGCTGCGCGCCGGCATTGCCGAAATGCTCGGTCTGCCACCTGAGCGGGTGCGCTGTATTCATACCGAAGGTTCAGGGTGTTACGGGCACAACGGCGCCGATGATGCCGCCGCCGATGCAGCATTGATTGCTGTGCGTGTGTCCGGTACGCCGGTGCGTGTGCAGTGGATGCGCGAGCAGGAAAATCTTTGGGAGCCGTATAGCTCGGCGATGGTCACCGAGGTCGACGCCGGCCTCAGCCAAGGCCACCTGCAGGATTGGGCCTACGAACTCTGGACCACGCCGCACAACGAACGCATCGTCAACGCCGGGCGCCTGTTGCCGGCACGCTTGCTCGCGCGGCCCTTCGCCTCGGCGCCCTCCGTGCCGATCGCCCAGCCCGAAGGCGATGGTGATCGCAACGCGGTGCCGCTGTATGACGTCAACTCGACGCGCATCAACATGACCTTCGTCACCCAGATGCCCTTTCGCACCTCGGCCATGCGTTCGCTGGGTGCGCACATCAACATCTTCGCCATCGAGGCGAGTATCGACGAACTGGCGATCAGGGCCGGCATCGACGCGGTCGCCTTGCGTCTGGCCCATCTCAGCGACCCGCGTGCCCGTGCGGTCGTAGAACGTGTGCGTGATGAGATCGGCTGGCCGCAGAAAAGCAGCGAGCCCGGCGCCGGTATCGGTTTCGCCTTTGCCCGCTACAAAAACATCATGGGTTACTGCGCCATCGCGGTGAAACTGCGGGTGCATCCGCAGACCGGCGAGATTCGCATCGATCACGTGGTGACGGCGGTGGACGTCGGCCAGATCGTCAGCCCCGATGGCCTGCGCAATCAGGTCGAGGGCGGCATCGTGCAGTCCGCGAGCTGGACCCTCTACGAAAAAGTCGCCTACGACGCGGGCGGCATCCGCAGTTACGACTGGAGCGGTTATCCGATTCTGCGTTTCACGCAACTGCCGAAAAAAGTCGATGTGCATTTGCTCGACCAGCCGGGAGAACCCTTCCTCGGTGCCGCTGAAATCGTTCAGGGGCCGATGGCTGCCGCCCTTGGCAACGCCGTCGCCAACGCCACCGGCCGGCGCTGGCTGAACCTGCCGCTGACGCGCTCAAACCAACCCGTCTGAGCCATACCCGTGTTCATCGCTGATGAGCACGGGCGCCGTTGCGCGCTACGCAAAACAGCGTAGCGCCGGTCACCGATTATCACCCCCGCTACACCCGGTTAAGTTAGCGGCACTGGTTCGCGGCCCCGCTGCCGCGCTTGATTGCCTTCTATTGATCTCTGGAGCTACCCATGACCCGTCGCCTGTTCCAACCCCTCGCACTTGGTCCTTATACCCTCGCCCATCGCGTGGCGATGGCGCCGTTGACGCGCTCACGCGCCGGCCAACCGGGCGATGTGCCGACGCCAATGAACGCCGAGTACTACCGCCAACGGGCCAGTGCCGCGCTGATCATCACTGAGGCCACGCAAATCTCCCGGCAGGCTCAGGGTTACGCCTGGACGCCGGGCATCTACAGCCCTGAGCAGGTCCGCGCATGGTGTGATGTCAGCGCAGCGGTGCATGAGGCCGGCGGGTTGATCTTCATGCAACTGTGGCACGTCGGCCGGGTGTCCCACCCCAGTTTTCAACCCGATGCTGGCCTGCCGGTTGCTCCCAGCGCGCTGCCGGTGCCTGGCAAGACGTTTATCGTCGACGACAACGGTAACGGCGTCTGGAGTGATGTGCCGGTGCCGCGAGCGCTGGAAACGGCGGAAATCGCCGGGATCGTCGAGGACTACCGCGTGGCCGCGCGCAACGCGCTGCAGGCGGGCATGGACGGTGTAGAGATTCATGCCGGCAACGGTTACCTGCTCGACCAGTTTCTTAACAGCAACAGCAATCAGCGTGACGATGCCTATGGTGGCAGCGTGGAGAATCGCGCGCGGTTTCTGCTGGAGGTGGTCGCGGCCGTGGCTGAAGAAGTCGGTGCCGAACGGGTCGGCGTACGCCTGACGCCGATGGGGCGCTTCATGGGCATGGGCGATGACACCCCGGAGGCCACCTTCGGCCACCTCGTCGAAGCGCTCAACCAATGGAATCTGGCCTACCTGCATCTGGTCGAGCCAGCGATGGTCGGCACCGTCAAAGATGAGAACTTCGACCCGCGCTGGGACGCGATCATTGCCCAGTTGCGCAAGACCTGGAACGGCGTGCTGATCCTGGCGGGCGGCTACGATGCGCAATCCGCCGAACAGGCGCTGATCGCCGATCGGGCCGACGTCATTGCGTTTGGCCGCCCGTTCCTGGCCAACCCTGACTTGCCGCGTCGACTGCACGATGGCCTGGCGCTTAACACGCCGGACCCGAGCAGCTTTTTCGGCGGGGATCAGCGTGGGTACGTTGATTATCCGTTTCATGCCTGAGCAGAAGCAGGCGACCCGCCTCTCATGAATGTGTAAATCGCTGGAAGCAGGGGCCGATGGGCCCCTGCCCTATCAAGTCATACGATCTCTTTGCTCAATCAAAGGCGTGAAAAATCCAGCATAAAGCCAAACATATGCGTGGTTGTGCGCTTTCAGGTCTATTGCCCGACGTCGCCGAATGCGATAAAACGAGCTGGTTGTACGACAACACAATAAAAACCAAGTCGTTCGAACGGCTAACAATCCTGAGATCTGCCATGCCTCGCCCTACCGCTACGCAAACCGTCCCGCCGCCCTACCCCCGTTATCTGGCTGTGATCATTCTGTTGTGCATGGGCTGTGCGTTTGCCGGCAATCATGTGGCGGCGCGAGTCGCATTTGATGATGGTGCGGGTGTGCTGCTGGCGATTCTGATGCGTTCCGGCGGGACCCTGCTGGTGCTCGGCATTCTGGTGCTGTGGCAAAGACAAAGCCTGCGCTTGTCGGCGGGTGCCTGGCGCTGGCAACTATTGCTGGGCCTGCTGATTGCTGCGCAGAGTCTGTGTCTGTACTCCGCTGTCGCGCGGGTTCCGGTGGCGCTGGCCCTGCTGGTGGCGAACGTGTTCCCTATTCTGCTGGCATTGCTCACCTGGGTGCTGGGTGGCCAGCGACCGAGCGCACGCACCGCGACCTTGATGGGTTTGATTCTGATGGGGCTGGTGTTTGTACTGGATGTCCCCGGGCGTCTCTCAGCCACGACACAGGTCAGTACGCAATGGCTGACGGGCGTCGCACTCGCGTTCTGCGCTGCCAGCGTGTTCGCCTGCGCGCTGTGGATCACCGACCACAAACTGTCTCAGGTACGTGGCTCGGTACGCAGTCTGCTGACCATTTTCATCGTGTTCAGCAGCGTCAACCTGGCAGGGCTGACGGGCGCCCTTCCCGGCGGATTGAACCTGCCCGCCACCTCGACCGGATGGCTGGCCCTTGCCACCCTGATGGTGCTGTACGGCACGGGTTTTATTGTCCTGTTCATTTCAGTGCCTCGGCTGGACATGCCGCGCAATGCCCCGGTGATGAACATCGAGCCATTGGCAACGCTGCTGATGGGCTGGATTGTGCTGGACCAGATGCTCAGTAATGGACAGATTGTCGGTGGGGTGATTGTGGTCACGGGCATCGTTTTGCTGACCTACCGTAAAGCAGTCGTCAAGGCAGAGGTCAAAGCCGGTGCGTGAAGGGTGAAAGGCGGGTAATCAACCCAAGGCAGTATCGAGCCTCTCAATGAAACTGCAGATCGCGCCACTCGTCCCAGCTGAAAGCTTGTCGTTAGGTCTCAGCCTTTTTATGCCTGCGTCCAAGCGTCGCAGCAAACAACCATTGGCAAATCCTGCACAAGCCTTAGAATCCCGCGCGCTCTTGCTGTCGCCAGAGACGGCGACCGCGGCGTAACTGACGGACTAGTCACACCTCGCTGATGGGTGTCCGACCCTACAGCCCTGCCCGCTCGGCGGGCACTCGCACCACACACTTTTTCGGCTTGGCAATCGCCTGCGCAGAGGCGCACGTTGCGCTGTTCGATCTTCAGAGGTTTTTATGTCTCCGCGTTTGCTGGCCATGGCGCTGGCGCCCCTGCTCGGGCTGTTCATTGTTGCGCTGGGCAACGGTTTCCTGTCGTCCCTGACCACCCTTCGCCTCGACGCTGCCGGTGCCTCGACCACGATGATCGGCATCGTTTCATCCGCCTACTTCATCGGCCTGACTTTGGGGGCGGTGTTCAATGACCGTTTGATTCTGCGCATCGGCCATATCCGCGCCTACGGCAGCTTTGCCTCGCTGATTGCCGTGACCATTCTGCTGCAGGGTCTGTTCTATGACACGTGGGGCTGGTTCGCCCTGCGCCTGATCAACGGCTGGGCCACGGTCGGCGTGTTTCTGGTGATCGAAAGCTGGCTGCTGCTGGCGGGCGACGCGAAGATTCGCGGGCGCTTGCTCGCGCTGTACATGATCGTCTTGTACGGCGCTGGTGTGCTGGGCCAGGCAACGCTGGGGAAAATCACCGGGTTGAGCGACAGCGCACCGTTCATGGTCGCCGGCATGCTCGCCTCGTTGTCGGTGTTGCCGATCGTGATCCTGCCGCGCGTGTCGCCGCTGCTCGATCAGGTCGAGCCGCTCAAGCCACGGCAATTGTTGGGCGTGACGCCGACCGGGCTGGTCGGCTGTTTCGGCTCGGGTGTCAGCATCGCGGCGATTTACACCTTGCTGCCGCTGTATCTGCAGCGCAGCGGTCTGAATGTCGGAGAAGTCGGCAGCATGATGGCCTGGACGATCCTCGGCGCCATGCTCCTGCAGTACCCGGTCGGACGCTGGTCCGACCGTAAGGATCGCTTGCAGGTGCTGACGATTCTGACGGTGGCGTGCACGGTGTTGTCGCTGGTGATCGTCCTGCTGCCGTTGTCCTCGACGCTGCTCGCAGTGATGTTGTTTCTGCTCGGCGGCGGTGTGTTCGCACTTTACCCGGTTGCCGTCAGCCACGCCGCCGACCGCGCCCCTGCCGAAGCCTTGGTGCCGATGATTCAGGGCTTGCTGCTGATCAACTCACTGGGCTCGGCGCTCAGTCCGATGATGATCTCGCCGGTGATGAATTCGTTCGGCGCCAATGGTCTGTTCTGGGTCTTTGCGCTGGTCAATCTGTGCATGGTCAGCTTCTTCCTGTGGCGCCGGGGCAAACGCCCGGTTCCGGCCAATCCCGCACCTTTTGCGGCGGCAGCAACGTTCTCGCCGACGGGTGCTGAGCTGCGGGTGACCGAAGATTTGCGTCAGGCGGTGCAGGAGCATCCGCCGATGGTGGATGCGCTGAGCGGCGAGCCTGCGACGCAATGTGAATCACGCTGATTCACTTGCACAATTCAATCAGCTCATCCCTGCCCTTTGCCTACACTTGCTTGCCAATGATGTTTCCTCTCTGCCGAAGGAGTCACCCATGTCCAAGCTCTATCCCAGTGTCGATCCCGAGGGGCTGATCGAGTACTCGGTTGTCTACACCGACCGCTCGCTCAACCACATGTCGCAGTCCTTCCAAGGCGTGATGAAGAACATTTCCAAGACCCTCAAACAGGTCTACAACGCCGAGGCGGTTGCGGTGGTTCCGGGCAGCGGCACATTCGGCATGGAAGCGGTGGCGCGACAGTTCGCCACCGGTCAGCAATGCCTGGTGATCCGCAATGGCTGGTTCAGTTATCGCTGGAGCCAGATTCTTGAGATGGGCAATATCCCGGCGGCGACCACGGTGCTCAAGGCCCGGCCGGTCGAGCCGGGTCGCCAGGCAGCCTACGCCCCGCCGCCGCTGGACGAAGTGCTGGCAGCCATTGCCAAGCACAAGCCGCAGGTGGTCTTCGCACCCCACGTTGAAACGTCATCCGGAATCATCCTGCCCGACGACTACCTGCGGGCGGTCGGCGACGCCGTGCATGCGGTGGGTGGCTTGTTTGTGCTGGACTGCATCGCCTCCGGCACGATTTGGGTGGATATGCACAGATGCGCAGTCGACCTGCTGATCAGCGCACCGCAGAAAGGCTGGAGCGCCTCCCCTTGCTGCGCCCTGGTGATGTTCAGTGCTGCGGCGCTCAAGCGCATCGAACAGACGCAAAGCAGCAGCTTCGCCTGCGACCTGAAAAAGTGGCTGCAGATCATGCAGGCCTACGAACAGGGCGGACATGCCTACCACGCGACCATGCCCAGCGATTCCCTCGCGCGCTTCAACGACGTGATGAAAGAGACCCAGGCTTACGGCTTCGACAAGATCCGCGACCAACAACAGGCGCTGGGTGATCGGGTGCGCGCCCTGTTGACCGGCAAAGGCATCAAGAGCGTGGCCGCAGTCGGCTTTCAGGCCCCTGGCGTTGTGGTGAGCTACACCGATGATGCCGACATCAAGAACGGCAGGAAGTTTGCCGAGCACGGCCTGCAGATCGCCGCCGGCGTGCCGTTGCAATGCGACGAACCGGCCGACTTCCAGACCTTCCGCCTCGGGCTGTTCGGACTCGAGAAACTGCAGAATATCGAGCGCACGGTGAGCATGCTGGAACAGGCACTGGATGAGGTTATTTAGCTACCCGGCCGTCGGGCACAGGCTTCACGACATAACCGTCAACTGGTGGTTGATGTCGCGGTGTTGCACGTCCCGACGTCCCGAGCGTTCAACCTTTTGGGGTATTTGCTGAACCAGTCGTACGCTCTGCTCTTTCGATATGTGGTCAGTCCGGGCACAATGCGCATCCTTTTTTGGCTGGCCTTGCCGGAGGCCTCGAAATGATCAAGACACCGTACTACCTCATCGACAAACAGAAACTGCTGACCAACATGCAGAAGATCGCCTATGTGCGCGAACAGTCCGGGGCCAAAGCCCTGCTCGCGCTCAAGTGCTTCGCGACCTGGTCGGTGTTCGACTTGATGCAGCAATACATGGATGGCACCACGTCGTCGTCGCTTTACGAACTCAAGCTCGGCCGCCAGAAATTCGAAGGCGAAACCCATGCCTACAGCGTGGCCTGGGCCGACGATGAGATCGAGGAGATGCTCGCCAATTGCGACAAGATCATCTTCAACTCCATCAGCCAGCTGCAACGCTTTGCCGAGCGCTCTGAGGGTAAAGTCCGTGGCCTGCGCGTCAACCCGCAAGTCAGCAGTTCCGATTATCTGCTGGCCGACCCGGCGCGTCCGTTCAGTCGTCTTGGCGAATGGGACCCGGTGAAGATCGAAGGCGTTATCAGCCAGATCTCCGGCTTCATGTTCCACAATAACTGTGAGAACGGCGACTTCGGCCTGTTCGACCAAATGCTCTGCACCATCGAAGAACGCTTCGGTGAGCTGCTGCACAAAGTGAGCTGGGTCAGCCTCGGCGGCGGCATTCACTTCACCGGTGAAGGCTATGCGCTGGATGCGTTCTGCGCTCGTCTCAAGGCGTTCTCGCAAAAGTACGGCGTGCAGGTCTATCTGGAGCCTGGCGAAGCGGCGATCACTAACAGTGCCTCGCTGGAAGTCACCGTGCTCGACACCCTCTACAACGGCAAGCACCTGGCCGTCGTGGACAGCTCCATTGAAGCCCACTTGCTCGACCTGTTGATCTATCGCCTGAACGCCAAGCTGGCGCCGAGCGAGGGTGAGCATACCTACATGGTGTGCGGCAAATCGTGCCTGGCCGGAGACATCTTCGGCGAGTACCAGTTTGACCGTCCGCTGGCCATCGGTGATCGACTGTCCTTCATCGATACCGCCGGCTACACCATGGTCAAGAAGAACTGGTTCAACGGCCTGAAAATGCCATCCATCGTAGTGAAACAACTCGATGGTACCGTCGAAGTGGTTCGCCAATTCGGTTACGAAGACTACCTGTCCAGCCTTTCTTGAAACGGACAGATAAAGGAGAGAAAAAGCAATTGAAAAAGAACGTTCTTATCATTGGTGCAGGAGGTGTCGCTAAGGTGGTGGCCCACAAGTGCGCGCAGCATAACGATGAACTCGGTCGTATCGCTATCGCGTCGCGCAACATCTCCAAATGCCAGGCCATCATCGACAGCGTCAAGGCCAAGGGTAGCCTCAAACAACCCGCCGATATCAAAGCCTTCTCGCTCAATGCGCTGGATGTCGAAGCGACCAAAGCGCTGATCCGCGAAACCGGATCCGAGATCGTCATCAACGTCGGCTCCGCGTTCCTCAACATGTCGGTGCTGCGTGCCTGCATCGATACCGGCGTCGCTTATCTCGACACCGCCATTCACGAAGAACCGGGCAAGATCTGCGAAACCCCGCCGTGGTATGGCAACTATGAGTGGAAGCACCTCGCAGAGTGCCAAGAGAAGAACATCACCGCCATTCTCGGCGTGGGCTTCGACCCGGGTGTGGTCAATGCCTATGCAGCACTGGCGCAACAACAGTATTTCGACCGCATTGATTCGATCGACATTCTCGACGTCAATGCCGGTTCCCACGGCAAATATTTCGCCACCAATTTCGACCCGGAAATCAATTTCCGTGAATTCACCGGGCAGGTGTGGAGCTGGCAGAACAGTCAGTGGACCAGCAACACCATGTTCGAAGTCAAACGCACCGACGACCTGCCGGTCGTGGGCTCGCAGAACCTGTACCTGACCGGCCACGATGAAGTGCACTCGCTGTCGAAGAATCTGGACGTGCCCAACGTACGTTTCTGGATGAGTTTCGGCGAGCACTACATCAACGTGTTCACGGTCCTCAGGAACCTCGGCCTGCTGTCCGAACAACCGGTCAAGACCGCCGAAGGCCTGGAAGTCGTGCCACTGAAAGTGGTCAAGGCCGTGCTGCCTGATCCGAGCTCGCTGGCGCCCGGCTACACCGGCAAGACCTGCATCGGTGATCTGGTCAAGGGCACCAAGGATGGCCAGTCGCGCGAAGTGTTCATCTACAACGTGGCCGACCACGAGGAAGCCTTTGCCGAAACCGACAGCCAGGGCATTTCCTACACCGCCGGCGTACCGCCTGTTGCCGCTGCCCTGCTGGTCGCCCGCGGCGAGTGGGATGTGCAGCGCATGGCCAACGTCGAGGAACTGCCGGCTGAGCCGTTCCTCAAAGCGCTGGACGTAATGGGTCTGCCGACCCGCATCAAGGACGAAAACGGAGATCGTCCCTGGAACGGCGTAGCCTGAGGCTCGCAATAACCTGCGACGCGTCACTGCCCGCTACAAAAAACGCCGCTCATTGAGCGGCGTTTTTGTATGTACTGAAATTCAGGGCACGACTCGCTGGGTCAATATCTCCAGAAAACCGGGGTTACGAGCACCAACACAGTCAGAATTTCCAACCTTCCCAGCAGCATGCCGACGGTGAGTAGCCATTTCGCCGCATCCGGCAGTGATGAGAAATTACCTGCCGGCCCAATGATTGTGCCCAAGCCGGGTCCGACGTTACACACCGCCGTAGCGGCACCGCTTAATGCGGTTATCCAATCAAGCCCAATCAAAGCCAGGCCCAAAGCGATGGCGGCAATCGTGATGGTGAAAAAAAACGAGAAGGTCAACAGCGAGCGTACGATCTCTTCATCGATGGGATGGCCGTTGTATTTTTTCTGAATCACGGCTCGAGGATGGATCAACTGCTTCAAACTGCTGACCAGAAGCGCGGCAGCCACCTGAAAACGGAAGATTTTGAGCCCGCCTGCCGTTGATCCGGAACAGCCACCGACGAAGGTCAGATAGAAAAACAGCAAAACAGCGAAGCTGCCCCACAAGGTGTAGTCGCCAACCGCAATACCAGTGGTCGTGACGACCGAGGTGACATTAACCGCCACGATACGAAACGCCTCCCACCATCCGTAGTCGCTGTGAAAATACAGCCAGGTACCTACAGCCAACGATGTGACGAGCAGGAATCCAATAAACCCGCGGACCTGGTGATCCTTGATCAGCGCACGCCGATTACCCCGACATGTTGCAACGTACAAGGTGAATGGCAGGCTGCCCAGAATCATGATGACTACTGCCACCCAGTGAATTGCTGGTTGCTTCCAATGCCCAAGAGAGGAGTCCGAAGTTGAGAACCCGCCGGTTGAGATCAACGACATTGCGTGGTTGACCGCTTCAAATGGCGTCATTCCTGCGAGCCAGAGCAACAAAGTGCCGATACCCGTCAGGCCCAGATAGAGCAAAAGAATGTACTTGGCTGCCATATGAGAACGCGGTGTCACTTTCTCCGACCAATCCGAGGACTCTGTCTGGAAAAGACGCATGCCACCGACTCGCAAGAGTGGAAGAATTGCCACCGCCATGCCGATAAAACCGATGCCGCCCAACCAATGGAGCATGGAACGCCATATCAGCAAACCAGGAGATGAACTATCCAAACCGGTGAGTACAGTCGAGCCAGTGGTTGTGATGCCCGACATCGTTTCGAAGAATGCATCGGTGTAGCTGATATCGCTGATGAAAACCATGGGTAAAGCTGCGAAGGCACACACAACGACCCAGCTCGCGGTAGTCAGCAAGTACATGTCCCTCGGGCGGAGATTGCCCGTGTCCGGACGCCCTCGCACGATCAACAGCAGACCACAGATGAAGGTAATCAGGCTCGACCCGAGGAAGGCCGACAGATCGTCGCTACGCTCATAAAACACCAGCGTGATCATGGGGATAGCCATGCTTACCGCCAGGGTAATCAAAAATATACCCAGGATGAAGCCTATAAGCCGAATTGCTGCGTGGGACATCACAATAGCGTTCCAAATTAGCACCGCGCAGTATCGGATGCCCATCCTGAAGACTCCGTAAATTCTCCGTAAAATTTGTACCTGCAATCAGTCAGGCTGCGTGAGTCAAAGGGTAGTCATGAGTTCGAATCCCATCACCTGCGTTATCTCAGGTTCGGCAAAGCCCTGACTATGCCGGCTTTGTCGTTCGCCGGATTTGGCAATCGAATCTTCTTGCGCGCAGGTTGTCCTTATTCCCGGATTGCATGCCGTCACTCGCCAAGCATCACTTTCCAACGCTACTTTGCCTCCACCGCCATGGCCCAAAAAAGGAAATGGCGTTAGCATTTCATCCATCCGGCTTAACAAGCCTGTTTTTTCAGATCAGGGTCGCATAGTGGAAAAGCTAAAACGCCTTCAAAGCGGAATCGAAGGGCTCGACGCGCTGCTGCAGGGAGGCCTGGTCGCGGGTGCTTCGTACATCATTCAAGGCCGCCCCGGTTCCGGCAAGACCATCCTCGCCAATCAGCTCGGCTTCCATCATGCCCGCAATGGCGGTCGCGTCCTGGTTGCCACGTTGCTGGCCGAGTCCCACGACCGGCTGTTTCAGTTTCTGTCGACCATGAGTTTTTTCGACGCCTCGCGAGTGGGCGCCGAAATACAGTTTGTCAGCGCTTTCGATACGCTGGAAAACGAAGGCCTCGATGAAGTAGTGAAACTGCTGCGGCGCGAAATCAGCCGGCAGAAAGCGACGGTCATGGTCGTCGACGGTTTGCTCAACGCGCGCTCCAAGGCCGACTCACCGATCGACACCAAAAAATTCATCTCCGAACTGCAAGGCCACGCGGCATTCGCCGGTTGCACCGTGCTGTTTCTCACCAGCTCGCGCCTGGACGACGGCAGCCCGGAACACACAATGGTCGACGGCGTCATCGAAATGGGCGAAGAGCTGTTCGGCACGCGATCGGTGCGACGCATTCACCTGCGCAAGACCCGTGGCAGCGGCGCGTTGACCGGTGTTCACGAATGCGAGATCACCGATCACGGCCTGGTGGTCTATCCGCGCCTGGAAAGTCTGTACAAACGCCCTTCCGCCCCCGACAGCGCAGACATGACACGGATTCCCAGCGGCATCGTTTCGCTGGATGACATCCTCGGTGGCGGCTTGCACAGCTCCAGCGTCACGCTCGTCATGGGGCCTTCCGGGATCGGCAAAACCACGCTGGGTCTGAAGTTTCTCGCGCAGTCGACGGCCGAGGCGCCGGGCCTGCATTTCGGTTTCTATGAGAGCCCGCAACGGCTGCGACTCAAAGGCCGCTCGCTGGGCATCAACATTGAACAAATGGAACACAGCGGTGCGCTGAGCATTGCCTGGCAGCCTACCACCGAGGGCTTGCTGGACGGCCTCGGTGCGCGCCTGCTGAGCCTGGTCGATGAAAAAGGTATCAAGCGCCTGTTCATCGACAGCCTCAGCGGCATGACTCGGGTTTCAACCACACCGGGACGCATCACCGACTTTTTCAGTGCGCTGATGAACGAGCTGCGGTCGCGAGGCGTTACGGTCTTCGCCTCCTGGGAAATGCGCGATCTGTTCGGCTCCGAGGTCAGCGCACCGAACTCCGACCTGTCGAGTATTGTCGACAACCTGATTCTCATGCGTTTCTTTGAAAATCACGCTGAACTTCGCAGGACGCTTTCCATTCTCAAGATACGTGATAGCTCTTATAACCCTTCGCGGTTCGAGGTGGTTATCCGTGATCAAGATGTGTTCCTGGAAAAGGCTTTGAGAAATGAACCTTCCGTCTCATCTGAGTCATTGCCTGGTTCAATATCGTAAGTCTTCGAGCGGGTTGAAATAACATGACCACCATCCTGGTAGTCGACGACGAGTATCTGATTGCTGACATTCTTGGCTTTGCGCTGGAGGATGAGGGTTTCATGACGGTGACGGCCAGCAATGGCAAGAAAGCCCTCGAAGTGCTGGAGAGAGAACGGCCAGCACTGATCATCACTGATTTCATGATGCCGGTCATGGACGGCCTCGAATTCGCCGAAGCCGTGCGTGCTCAGCCTTCCGTCAAACACTTGCCGATCATTCTCATGAGTGGAGCGCAGGCGCACATCGGCATACAGCGTTCGGATCTGTTTGACGTGGTGCTGCCCAAGCCGTTCGACATTGCGGTGATTGTGGCTGAAGTAAAGAAGCTGTTGGCCTCATAGATACTCAACGACAAAGGCAATTTCGGCATTGGAATTGCCCGCTCTCATTTGTGAATTGGCGGGTTCAATGCCCCTTCCTGCGTCTCTAGAGGGGCAGCACCACGCCAATCGAGCGTGGTTTCTAACCTGTTACGACCAAAAACCCTTGTGCGGCTCAGCCGCCTCCCCCTCCAGCATCGGCCCCAACACACTGACCTTGCGCTGGCCTTTGGCGAATACTTCGCGGCATGGCAGCGAGAACGTCGGGTTCTCCGGATGGTCACCCGTCAAGCCCAGCAAGGCATGTTCCGACAAGGCGTAAACCACCCGCCCGATCCCGGTCCAATACACCGCGCCGGCGCACATGCAGCAAGGTTCGGCGCTGGTGTACAACGTGCACTGTTCCAGCTCTTGCGGTGACAGCAGTTTTGCCGCCGCTGCGGCCGCCACCAACTCGGCGTGCTGAGTCGGATCGCCTTCCGGCGGCATCGAGTTGTTCCCCGCTTCGACAATCACCTTGCCGTTGCGGTCGGCCACCAATGCCGCGAACGGATGGCGACCGCGTTGCTTCGATGCCTCGGACAGGGCGATGGTCTGGCGCAGCAACGTCAGATCAAGTTCGCTGACGCCGGCCGGGATGAGCTGAGTGAATTGATTCATGGGTGACTCCTGGGCAGTGGAAAACAAACAGTCAGTCGGCCAGTTCAGCGCCGATGGTTTCAGTGGGTTTTTTGTCGTTGTTGAGCAGGATGTTGAGGACGATGGCGGTGATCGCTCCGAGGAAAATCCCGCTGTCGAGCACCAGTTTCAGGGTCGGGCCGACGTGTTCGAACAGCGCCGGGAAAGACATCGGCAGCACCCCGACACTCACCGACACGGCGACGATGATGCCGTTGCGCGTCCCCTCGAATTGCACCCGTGACAGTTCCTGAATCCCCGCCACGGTGGTCATGCCGAACATCACGATCGCGCAGCCACCGAGCACCGGCGTTGGCACTGCGGCGATCAACGCGCCGAGTTTCGGGAACAGGCCCATCAGCACCATGATTGCCCCGGCAGCGGCCACGACGAAGCGGCTTTTCACGTTCGAAAGCGCAATCAAACCGGTATTTTGGGTGAAGGCGTTGTAAGGAAAACTGTTGAACAAGCCTCCGAGCATGGTCGACAAGCCGTCGGCGCGAAACGCGTTGCCGAGGGTTTGTTGCGTGGTCGGTTTGCCGGTCAATTTGCCGATCGCCAGGCAGTTACCGGTGGTTTCGGCCATGATCACCAGCATCGCCAGGGTCATGATCAGAATCGGCACCGGCGCGAATTCAGGGGCGCCGAATGCCATCGGTGCGCTTAGTTCGAACCACGCCGCTTCGCTGACCCGATTGAAGTGAGTCATGCCGCAGGCCGCGGCGATCAGGCTGCCGACGAACAGGCCGATCAGTACGCTGAGGTTGCCGAGGAAGCCCTTGCATTTGGCGTAGATCACCAGTGTCACGCTGACGGTGGCCAAACCGAGTAACAGGTTCGCGGGATTGCCAAAATCCGCCGAGTCGGGATTGCCACCGCCCAGCCAGATCGCCGCTGCCGGCATCAGCGAGATGCCGATAATGGTGATCAGACTGCCAATCACCACCGGCAGAAAAAACCGCAGCAAGTGGCTGAACACCGGCGCCAGGGCAATGGTGATAAAGCCTGCGGCGATCACCGCGCCGAAAATCTGACTGAGACCGAATTCCTTGCCGATCATGATCATCGGCGCCAGGGCAATGAATGAGCAGCCCTGAATCAGCGGCAGCCGTGCGCCGAATTTCCAGAAACCGAGGGTTTGAATCAACGTCGCCACACCCGAGGTCAACAGGTTGGCGTTGATCAGCAACACCACCTGCGCCGAGGTCAGCCCCATCGCACTGCCAAGAATCAGCGGTACCGCCACTGCCCCCGCGTACATCACCAGAACATGCTGCAAGCCAAACGTGAACAACTGTCGCAGTGGCAAAACCTCGTCCACCGGATGAATGCGTTGTGGGGTCATTTCACACGCTCCTGAAGGTGCGGCATCTGTTGAGATCGCGGGCATGCTCAGGGGCGTTTGAAAGTCAGATCCGCCCCGGAGATCGTTTGACGCGGGGTCATATTTGAACGTTTATTACGATGAAACAAATTAGCAACCATCGCTTTTTTCGATGGCAAAATCAGGCATTCGTGATCTGCTTCCAACCCTTATCCTCGACCCGGGAGTCCACCTTTTGCGCTTCTCACTCGATCAACTGTTGATGTTTGTCCAAGTGGTCAAAAGCGGATCGTTTTCTGCCGCCGGGCGCAAACTGGGCAAGACCCAATCGACCATCAGCGCGGCGATTGCCAACCTCGAAACCGACCTGGGCGTCGACCTGTTCGACCGCAGTAACCGCAGCCCTGCCCTCACCGCCAGTGGCCACAAATTGCTGGTACAGGCCGAAGCCGTGCTCGAACGCTGCATGACTTTTGAAGCCCACGCCGATTGTCTGTCGGAACAGGTCGAACCCAGCCTGACACTGGCGATTGAAACGCCGTACGGCCCGATCATGCCCGTGCTCAAAGCCTTCGAAGCCGCATTCCCTTTCGTCGACCTGATCATCCGCCATCCGGTGTACGGCGACGTCAGCGAACTGGTCAGCAGCGGCGAAGCGGTACTCGGCGTGGCGTTCTCGCAGCCCGGTTACCCCAAGGAACTGGCGTTCCAGCAACTGGGCAAACTGATCATGCTGCACGTCTGCCACCCGGAGCATCCATTGGCGCAACTCGACAACGTCACCTTCGACGACCTGCACGTTCATCGGCGCCTGGCCTTCAGCGCTCACGCGAGCAAACTGCCGAGCAGCGAATACCTGCGCTCGACCCAGTTGTGGCAAGCGGAAAGTTATCTGGCGTTATTGGAAATGGTCCGCGCCGGGCTTGGCTGGGCCACCCTGCCCCGGCAGCTGGTTCAGCGAGAACTGGCCAAAGGTGAGCTGGTGGAACTGCAGCTCTCGGCGTATCCGCATACCGACTGGCAGATTGGTGTCGATTTGCTCTGGGCGCGGCAGCGGCCGTTGGGCAAGGCGGAGCGTTGGCTGAAGGAGAAATTGCAGGGCTACAAGGTGTATGAGCTGGATCGCAATGGGCAGATCACGACGCTTTGATTAGGCTGTTCACGGCGGTGAAAAAGAGGCCCGCCAAAACGGGCCTCGATCAAGGGCTTTTGTAACTACGCCAGCTCGGCTGTTTCAGGCTGACCGGAGCTTGTCACACCGTTGCCGCTTCAACCGTTCTGGAACGCCACGCAAACGCCAACACCATCAGCAGCCCCAGGCCCGCCATTGCCGCGCCGGCCAGGGAGATCGCCGGATAACCGAGCCCGCTGCTGATCACCGCGCCGCCCAGCGCCGCGCCAATCGCGTTGCCGAAGTTGAAGGCGCCGATATTCACTGCCGAAGCCAGATTGGGCGCGTCCTTCGCCGCTTCCATGACGCGCATCTGTAGCGGCGGCACCAAGGCAAAACTGGCGATACCCCAGATCAGGATGGCCACCGCGGCCGGCAGCGGCCAACGCATCAGTACGGTGAACGCCAACAAGACCAAAATCAGCACGCTCAGCGAGACGATCAGGGTGCGATCGATCGAGCGGTCAGCAGCCTTGCCGCCCCACATGTTACCCAGCGTCAACCCGACACCGTAAAGCATCAGCATGGCGGTGATGTAAGCGGTGGACGCATGGGTCTCGCTGCTGAGGATCGGTGCGATGTAGGTGAACACGGTAAACATGGCGCTTGAGCCGACGACAGTCAGGGCCAGCGCGGCTAGCACCGGGCCGCGGCCCAATACGCGGATTTCCGCCATGACACCGACGCTTTGCGGTGCTCGCACGTTGGGCAAGGCGAACCACAACGCGGCCATCGTCACCACGCCCAGGCCGGTAATCCCCCAGAAAGCCGTGCGCCAGCCGAACAGTTCGCCAAACCAGGCGGCCAGCGGCACACCGCCAATGGTCGCCAGGGTCAGGCCCATGAACATTGCCGCAACCGCCCCGGCACGTTTCTCCGGAGCGACCACGCTGGCGGCGACGATCGAGCCAACGCCAAAAAAGGCACCGTGGTTCAGTGAGGTCACCACCCTGGCGACCATGAGGCTGTAGTAATCGGTGGCCAAGGCTGACATCAGATTACCCAGGGTAAAAATCGCCATAAGCCCGATCAGCAGATAACGCCGGGGAATCTTGCCGGTGGTCAGGGTCATCAGTGGTGCGCCGAGCAAAACGCCCAGCGCATAAGCGCTGACCAGCAAACCGGCAGCGGGAATGGAAACGCCCAGATCCGCGGCGATACCCGGCAACATGCCCATGGGGGCAAATTCTGTAACGCCGATGCCGAAGGCACCAATGGCGAGTGCGACAAGTGGTGGATTGATACGCATGGAAAGCTCCTTATCTATGCCGCCAATGCTACGATCCCGTCTTTTCAGGCGGTAGATAGCATTTTCGGCAATCACCTTTGCGCAGGAGGCACAAGTGGATTTCAACGGCAGGTCAGGTGAAATGAGCGTGTTCACCACCGTGGCGCAGGAAGGCAGCCTGTCGGCCGCCGCGCGTGCACTGGGCCTGACGCCCTCGGCGGTCAGTCGGATCATCGCGCGCACCGAACAACGGCTGGGCACCCGCCTGCTGTTGCGCACCACCCGAGCGATCACCTTCACAGCCGAGGGCGAAGCGTTTTTGCGCGGTGCCCGGCGGATCCTCGCCGACATGGACGAGGTCGAAGAAGCCATCGCCGACCAAGGCGTACCCAAGGGTCGATTGCGCGTCAGTGCCGCCCTTGTCCATGGACGCCTGGCCATCGTTCCGTTGGTCGCAGCCTTCAGCGCCCGTTACCCGAACATCGTCGTCGACCTCACCCTCGGCGACGAAGTGGTCGACATTCTTGGCGGGCAAGCCGACGTCGCGGTGCGCTTCGGCCATCTGCCCGACAGCCCGCTGACCGCACGCAGGATCGGCACCACCGGCCAGGTCGTGGTGGCATCGCCCGAGTATCTGCAGCGCCACGGCATCCCGCAGGAACCGGAAGACCTGCTACAACACAACTGCCTGCGCTTCAATTTCAAGCGTGCCGAACCCAACTGGCCATTTATCCGCGATGACAAAGCGTTTTCCCTGAAGGTCAGCGGCAACATCGAATGCAGCAGCGGTGAAGCGCTGGCACAACTCGCGCGAGTGGGTGCCGGGATTGCACGCATCGGCGAATTCAGCGTGAGCGAGGATCTGCAGCGCGGCGATCTGATTGCGCTTTTGCAAGACTGGAACCCCGGTGACCAGGAACCGATTCATGCGGTGTTCGTCGGCGGCGCGGCAATGCCGGCGCGGGTGCGGTTGTTCGTCGACTTCTTGGTGGAGAATCATCGGATGTCAGCTGAGACGTAAGCTGATATTTGCGGATACTGGTGATGTTGAAGTGGCCATGGCTTTTTTGGACGTTTTACCGAATCCCTCCACCGCCCGGACATGCTCCGGCGTAGCCCCCCCCATAAAGCCCCTGATTCACACAACAGCCCTCATGTAACCCAAAAACACGCCGATACCGTGCAGCAGCACGGAAGCACCGCAGCAGCATGACTCCCTAGAAGGCAGGAACCCGAACAATGTTGGAACACCTCTGGCGCAGCATCCATTCCCCGGACTACCTGCCCAACGTACTGGAATGGATGCTCTATATTCTCCTCAGCCCGTTCATGGTGATCATGTGCCTGATGGTCGGAGCGCTGGCCGGCAAATGGTGGAGAGCGCTGCCCTACGGCAGCCTGACTTGTTATGTGGTCTTCCTGAGCCGGTCTTCTTTCTATCGGTGGGAAAGCATTTTCCCCCTGGCCGGCCTGCCTGCGCTGGCGATAGTTGGCGCACTGCTTGCGCTGCTCGGCTTTTATTTGAAAGGCGTACTCAGAACCCGCGCAGAAGCAAAACCCGAAGGCCATTGGCTGCGCAGGCTTTATCAAGGCCTTAAGGTCGTCATGCGGACAGTTATGGTGATGTTCTGGGCAGTCGTCGTGCTGTTTGTTGTGATCTTCACTGTCTCGGTCGCGACCCAACCATCATTGGCGCATTGAGCAGCCTCCTGCTTGATCAGACAAATCGGGACTCAGCTTCGCCGGAAACAGCGTCCGAATGGGCTGCCGGTTCGACAATATGAACTTCCGTGGCATTGCGCCCCGCCAACCAGGCAAGCACAGAAGCGGCGACCAACACTGCGGCGCTAAGCTCGAACGTAGCTTTGTAACCGCTCAGATCAAAAGCCAGACCGCCAACGATTGCGCCGCCGGCGATCGCCAGTTGGACAATGGCCACGAGCAAGCCGCCTCCGGCTTCCGCATCATCCGGCAGCGTTTGCGCCAGCCATGTCCACCAGCCGACCGGCGCAGCGGTGGCCACCAGTCCCCAGAGGCCGAGCAACACGGCGGTCAGCACCGGTGAATGGCCGATGCTGACCAACGCCAGCGCGATGGCCGCCATGATCAGCGGGATGACGGTCAAGGTTCGATAGAGGCCGCGCCCCATAAACCGTTCGATCAAAAAGGTGCCGATAAAACCGGCCAGTCCCAGCCCCAGCAGCATCAAGGACAACGTTGAGACGCTGACGCCGGTCACGCCCTCAAGAAAGGGACGCAGGTAAGTGAACAGCATGAACTGGCCCATGAAAAACACGCTGACGGCGACCATGCCCAAGGCCACTGGCAATTGCTTCATCAGCCGCAGCACGTTGCCGCTACTAGCCTGGCGCTCGCCCTTGAAAGAAGGAAGGCTTATCAGCAGCCACACGGCAGCCAGCACCGCCACCGGAACCACACAGAAGAATGCTCCACGCCAGCCGATCAGCGAGCCGAGAAAGCTGCCCGCCGGAGCGGCGATGACCGTCGCCAGCGCATTACCGCCATTGACGATGGCCAGCGCTCGCGAAACCTGTTCTGGCTTCACCAGACGCATGGCGGTCGCCGCCGAGAGTGACCAGAAACCGCCGATCGCTATCCCGATCAACGCACGTCCGAACATGAATGACGGGTAACCCGGCGCGACCGCGACGATCGTACCGGAGACGATCATTAGCAAGGTCAGGCTCAGCAGCAACGTCTTGCGTTCGATGCGCGCGGCGACCGAGGCAATCAGCAGGCTGGTGATCAAGGCAAAGGCACCGGACACGGAAATCCCCTGCCCGGCCTGGCCTTCGGTGATGTGCAGGTCGGCCGCAATCGGCGTCAGCAGACTGACGGGCATGAATTCTGAAGCGACCAGGGCGAATGCGGCCAGCGACATCGCCAGCACGGCGCTCCAGCCACCTGTTCTTGTAGAAGGATCTGTAGAAGGAAACGTCATGGGAACTACCTGTGGTGCGAAAAACCTGTGGATGTGATGCGCAGGGGCACGCAGCTTGAAGCCCATTCGGGCGCTGCCCCTGTAACAGATAGACACATTCTCCCGGTCAATCCGGCCCTTCCCTAGTGCATTCCTCTTGAATGCTTGCCTGATCCTCTGGCGATGCAGGGTGATGGATAGGAAACGTCTCGTGCGCGGATTAGAGTTCGGTCAACAGGAGTGACCCGACATGATCCCTACCCCCCTGCCCCAGGCATCGCCTTTGGCGTTGAACATCGACCCGCGCGTGAGCGCACCGGGCGACTTCGCCACGGCCATACCCGGCTTGTCGCTGTTTCGTCGCGACCAACCAGCACCGCCCGTGGTGTGCATGATCGAACCGAGCCTGATTCTCGTGGGCCGCGGCGAAAAGCGCTTGTGGGTCGGTGGTGAAGGCTACAGCTACGACCCGTCACGGTTTCTGGTGACGTCGCTGGACTTGCCCGCCAACTCCGAAGTGATGCTCGCCAGCCCCGAACAGCCCTGTGTCGGGCTGGTGCTGAAACTGGATGTCAGCATGCTCGCCGAAGTCATCACCAAGAGCGGCCTGCCGGCCAAGCGCCAGCCAGCAACGGGCACGGGCGCCGCGATTGGCAGCCTGTCGTCTGCGCTGGAGGGCGCGCTCGATCGCCTGCTGGCATTGCTCGATGAACCCGAGGCAATCCCGGTGCTGGCGCCGCTGATTTTGCGCGAAATCCACTATCGGTTGCTGCATACCGACCAAGGCGCACGGCTGCGACAGATCACGGCCGTCGATGGTCAGGGTTATCGCATCGCCAAGGCCATTGACTGGCTCAAGGTCAACTACAGCGATGCCCTGCGCATCGACGATCTGGCCGCCCGGGTACAGATGAGCGCGCCAACCTTTCACCATCATTTCCGCCAACTCACTGGCATGAGCCCGCTGCAGTACCAGAAATGGCTGCGGCTCAACGAGGCACGCCGACTGATGCTGGTAGAACGCCTGGACGTTTCGCGGGCGGCGTTTGCGGTCGGCTATGAAAGCCCTTCGCAGTTCAGCCGCGAATACGGCCGGCTGTTCGGCACTGCGCCGAGTCGTGACATCGCCCTCCTGCGCGGGCAGCCATACGAGGCAGAAGCGCTCGGCACAGTCGCGAACTAAACGAAACCCGGTGATGCGCCTCGCCGCGCGTCACCGCTGATAACAATGCACGTCAACCGATGATCAGCGGGTGAATCATGGAACTACGAATCAACCAGAAGACCTATCAGGTCGATGCCGACGCCGATACACCCTTGTTGTGGGTGATCCGCGATGATCTGGGCATGACCGGGACCAAGTACGGCTGCGGACTGGCGCAATGCGGCGCCTGTTCGGTGCTGGTGGACGGCAATGTCGTGCGCTCGTGCGTCACGCCGGTGGCAGGTGTGGTCGGCCGCGAGGTGACCACGATTGAGGCCATCGAAAACGATGACGTGGGCAAACAGGTGGTCGCGACCTGGGTCGACCTGCAGGTCGCTCAGTGTGGCTACTGCCAGTCCGGGCAAGTGATGGCCGCCACCGCGCTGCTCAAACAGAACCCTAAACCGAGTGATGCGCAAATCGAGGCGGCGATGGTCAACCTGTGCCGCTGCGGGACTTACAACGCCATTCATGCCGCCGTGCATGAACTGGCCGGCAAGGGAGACGCGTGATGAACGTTCGAATCGACCCTTCACTGCAAGCCTCGGCACTGAATCTGCACGAACCGATCAATGTTTCGCGCAGGCGTTTTCTGACCGGCACTGCCGTCGGCGCACTGGTCCTCGGCTTCGGCCTGCCGCTCGGTGCGACGCGCGTGCAAGCGGCAGCGGCGGCAACGACCGCCGAGCGCGGCACGCAGGTGCCGGCGTTTCTCGAAATCCGTCCGGACAACCGCGTGCGTCTGCTCTGCCCGTTCATGGAGGGCGGACAAGGTACGTTTACGGCGATGGCGCAGATTGTCGGCGAAGAGCTAGATGCTGATCCGTCGACCTTTCTGGTCGAGGCCGCCCCGCCCGGCGAAGCCTATGTGGTGTTGGAAAACGGCATGCGCATCACCGGCGGCAGCATGTCGGTGCGTATGAGTTACCCGGTGATGCGCCGCCTCGGCGCCCTTGCCCGCGCCATGCTGTTGCAGGCGGGCGCGCAGCAACTTGGCGTGCCGGTGAGCGAGTTGAGCACTGAGCCTGGCAAAGTCGTGCATGCCAAGTCGGGCCGCTCGCTGGCCTACGGTGAACTGGCCGAGCGTGCGATGGATCTGCCGGTTCCCGATCCGGCCTCCGTGAAACTGCGGGATCCGAGCCAGTTCCGCTGGATCGGCAAACCGGTGAAGCGCCTTGATGCCTACGACAAGTCCACGGGTAAAGCGCTGTACAGCATTGATCTGAAGGTCGACGACATGCTCCATGCCGCCGTGCAACATGCGCCGCGCCTGGGCATGACCGTGGGCAACCTGCGCAACGAAGACCAGGTCAAGGCCATGAAAGGCGTGCACTCCGTGCATCGTCTGCCGGGCGCCGTGGCGGTGGTCGCCGAGCGCTGGTGGCACGCCAAACGTGCGGTCGAGGCGATCCAGGTCGACTGGCAAGAACCCACGGCCGAGAGCAAAGTGCGGCCGATGCCCGCCGATTTTTCCAGCGATGCCTGGTTCAAACGCCTCGCTGAAGATAAAGGCCCGGCCAAGGATGATGAACATGAAGGTGACGTGGCTTCGATCCTCAAGGATTCCAAGACGCGGATCGACGCCACTTACCACAACCAATACCTGAACCACGGCCAACTGGAGCCGCCGTCAGCATTGGCCCGATTCAATCCGGACGGTTCGCTGGAGGTCTGGCTGCCGAATCAGGCACCGGACATGTTCCGCGCCGACATCGCCAAGCGCACTGGGCTGGATCCGTCGCGCATCACCTTGCATTCGCCGCTGCTGGGTGGCTTCTTCGGCCGGCATTTTCTCTACGACTCGGCCAGTCCCTATCCGCAGGCGATCGCGCTGGCGAAAGCGGTGGGCCGTCCGGTCAAGCTGATCTGGAGTCGCGAAGAAGAGTTCCTGCGTGACGTGCTCCGTCCGGTTGCTGCGGTGAATTTCCGCGCTGCGCTGGACAGCGACGGCTGGCCGCTGGCAATCGAGGCGATCAGTGCCACCGAAGGCCCGACCGAAGCCCTCGCCGGCAAGCAGGGTGAGAAGCTCGATCCGACGGCGCTTGAAGGGTTGTCGGGCAAGTCCTACGCAATCGCCAACAAACGCATCGCGCAGATCTACGTCAAAGGCCCGGCGATGCTCGGTTACTGGCGTTCGGTGGGCAACTCGCTCAACGACTTCTTCTATGAATCGTTCCTTGATGAGCTGGCCGACAAGGGCGGCAAAGACCCGTTCGACCTGCGTCTGCATTTGCTGCGTGACAACAAACGGCTGACGACATTGCTGCAAGCGGTAGGTGAACTGTCGGGTGGCTGGAAGCGCGGCCCTTTTACCGCCGAGGACGGCAGCAAACGTGCGCGCGGCGTGGCCATGGCTTCGCCGTTCGGTACGGAGACAGCGGTGATCGCCGAAGTGTCCATCGAGAACGGTCAGGTCAAGGTGCACGACATCTGGCAAGCGATTGACCCGGGCAGCATCGTCAACCCGGCGATTGTCGAAGCGCAGGTCAACGGCGCCGTGGCGCTGGGACTGTCGCAAACCTTGGTCGAAGAAGCCGTGTGGGTGGATGGCAAACCCCGGGCGCGCAACTACGACTTGTACCCGATCCTGCCGCCTGCGCGGATGGCACGGGTGCATGTGCGTGTGGTCGAGAGCGGGGAAAAAATGGGTGGCATCGGTGAACCGCCATTGCCTGCGGTCGCGCCCGCCATCGCTAACGCGGTGGCGACGCTAACCGGTCAGCGGGTGCGCAGCCTGCCCATGAGCCGACACACCTTCACTTGATCAGCGCCGGAGCGTCCATGAATAACAGCCGATTCGCAAGAACCGCTGGCTGGCTGGCAGTGCCGTGCCTGGTCGCGGCAGGCCTGCTGGCCTGGTATGTCACCCGCGAGCCCGTCTCGCGCCTGGAAAACCATCAGATCGCCGTGGCCGACATCAACCCGGCGCTGGTCACCCGTGGCGAATACGTCGCCCGGCTCAGCGATTGCGTCGCCTGCCACAGCGTGCCAGGCGGCGCGCCGTTCGCTGGCGGCCTGGAAATGGCCACACCGCTGGGCACGATCCACGCGACCAATATCACCCCGGACACGGAAACCGGCATCGGCCGCTACAGCCTCGCGGACTTCGACCGAGCGGTGCGTCACGGCGTGGCGCCCGACAGTCGCCGTCTGTATCCGGCGATGCCCTACCCGTCCTACGCCAAGCTCAGTGATGACGATGTGCGGGCGCTGTATGCGTTCTTCATGAAAGGCGTGGCGCCGGTCAAGCAGGCGAATATTCCGGGTTCGATTCCGTTTCCGCTGAACCTGCGCTGGCCGATTGCACTGTGGAATGGCTTGTTTGTCGACGCCGAGCCCTATGCCGCCAAACCGTCGCAGGATGAACAGTGGAACCGTGGCGCGTACCTCGTTCAGGGCGCCGGGCATTGTGGCAGTTGCCACACGCCGCGCGGCCTGGCGTTCAACGAGAAGGCACTGGATGAGGCCGGTAAGCCGTACCTCGCCGGCGCGTTGCTCGATGGCTGGTACGCACCGAGCCTGCGTGATGATCACAACACCGGGCTGGGCCGCTGGAGCGAGGCGCAGATCGTGCAGTTCCTCAAGACCGGTCGCAATCAACACGCGGTGGTCTATGGCTCGATGACCGAGGCGTTCAACAACTCCACGCAGTTCATGAGCGATGAGGATCTGACCGCGATTGCCCACTATCTGAAGTCGCTTCCCGGGGATCGCGAACGGGATGGCGCGCCTTGGCAGTATCAAGCGGTATCCGCAGCGGAACGTCTGGACTCGCCCGGTGCTCATACCTACGTCACGCGCTGTGCTTCGTGCCACGGTCTGGACGGCAAGGGCCAGTCCGAATGGATGCCGCCGCTGGCCGGCGCGACCTCGGCATTGGCCAAGGAAAGCGCCTCGGCGATCAACATCACCCTCAACGGTTCGCAACGTGTGGTGGCGGCCGGTGTGCCGGATGCCTATCGCATGCCGGCCTTCCGTGAGCAGTTGTCGGATCAGCAGATCGCCGACGTGCTGACCTTCATGCGCAGCACTTGGGGCAATCAGGGCGGTGCGGTGGATGCGCAGACGGTGGGCAAGTTGCGTGAACACACTGATCCGGCCAGCAGCAGCCCGATCATTTTGCAGATGCGCTAAGAGGATATTTTGATGGAAAGCATCGACTTGCTGGTCCTGCGCACGGCGCGGGACTGGCTTGCCGCTGGCGAGCGTGTGTTGCTCGCCACGGTGGCGCGCACCTGGGGTTCATCACCACGGCCGACGGGTTCGATGATGGCTTTGCGTGACGACGGTCGCGTGGTGGGCAGCGTGTCCGGCGGCTGCATCGAAGACGATCTGATCCATCGCTACACCACGGCCCATGGCGGCCCCGCTTTTAGCGACGGCGCACCGCAAGTGGTGCGCTATGGCGTCAGCGCCGATGAGGCGCATCGCTTCGGCTTGCCGTGCGGTGGCACGCTTGAGCTGATCCTTGAGTTCAACCCGGCGTGGCAGTCACTTGATGAACTGCTGACGCAACTGGACGCCGGGCAACTGGTTCGTCGTCGCCTGACGCTGGAGTCCGGTCGGGTCATGCTTGAACCGACCGCGACGCCGGAACAGTTCAACTTCGACGGCGCGCAGATGCTCAACACCTTGGGGCCGGGCTATCGAATGCTGATGATCGGTGCCGGTGCGCTGGCCGAGTATCTGGCGACCATGGCCTTGTTCAACGGTTTCAGGGTGGCGGTGTGCGATCCGCGTCCCGAGTACATCGAGACCTGGGCGGTGGATGGCGTGGAGCGCATCGTCGGCATGCCGGACGACGTGGTCCGCGACTTCGCGGTGGATCTGCGCACCTGCATCGTCGCTTTGAGCCATGACCCCAAACTTGACGATCTGGCCTTGCTCCAAGCGCTGCACAGCCCGGCGTTCTACATCGGCGCCATCGGCTCGCGGCGCAACAGCCAGCTGCGCCGCGAACGCCTGATCGAACATTTTGGTGAAACCGAGGCGTCGCTTGAGCGCCTGCACGGGCCGATCGGCCTGTACATTGGCAGCAAGACGCCTGCGGAAATCGCCGTTAGCGTGATGGCGGAGATACTTGCGGTGAAGAATGGCGCCAATCTGCCGAAAGCGTTTTCAATTGCCAGGGGCAAGGCGCTCGTGGAGTGAGCTGTGCTTCTACTCTGCGTCGGCGTTATCGGCCGGCAACGAAGCGACGTGGTGTTGAACAGCCTCGGCGCCGATGTCCTGGAGAAGACACGGCGTTCTTCGACAGGTCATAGAACCCCTCCCGGCAAGAAGGGTCTGCTCTCTTATAACCTCTCAGGAATACCCCCATGTCCGCGCAACGCAACCTCGTCCTCCTCGCTCGGGGAGGCTACGCCGCCCGAGGAATGCTGTATCTGATCATCGGTATCTTTGCGTTGCTGGCAGCCCAGGATTCGACTAAACCGAAGGACAGCCACAAGAGTCTGGAAGCCTTGCTGGGCCAGCCTTTCGGCTATTTTCTGGTTGGACTTGTCGTAGCGGGGCTGCTCGCATTTGCCGCGTGGCGTGTCCTGCAGGCCGCGCGTGATGTTGATCATCACGGCACAAAACTCAAAGGTCTGGTGATCCGCACAGGGCTGTTTGTGGGAGGTCTGGTCAACGGTGCACTGGCGTTCTTTGCATTGGGCCTGCTCATCAGCGGGATTAAAAGCTCGGGCAATTCCGCAGGACAAACCAAAGACTGGCTGGCGTATCTTTTGTCCTGGGAACACTCGAACTGGCTGGTGTACCTGATTGCCCTCGTTCCGCTCGGTGTAGGGATTGCTCACCTCATCAAGGGCTGGAAAGCCTCGTTCGAGAAGTATTTCGAGGCTGACGAAGAGGTCATGCGCTACGTCCGCCCGGTCTCGCGGTTTGGTCTGATCGCGCGTGGCGTGGTGTTTATCGAGATTGCATTGCTGCTGGCAATCAGCGGTTCCACCTATCAGGCCATGGATCCTCCCGGTATGAAGGAAGCACTCGATGCGCTGCAGAATCTGCCAGCCGGCTGGCTGATTTTGATGGTGATGGCGTTGGGACTGATTGCCTTCTCGGTCTACAGTCTGTCGTTAGCTTTCTGGCGCAAGATCAACATGGATGTGCCGGGCGTGGCGAGAACGTAGGGTGTAAATGACGGGGTCAAGTACGACGGCCCGAACCTTTGCAGCGAAAACACCGTCCGAGCTAAAGCGTTATCGCTTACCGCTCACCTCAAGGTTTTCCGTTTGAAAGCTGCCATCGTCAGAAAATACCGTTTGATCATCAAGACTCTGGGCTATGTCGGCTGGGCGTTGTTCTGGCTGCTGCTCTGGGACATCGCCGTCACCGTCGACTTCATGCTGTTCCTCAACGCTAAGCTGAATCTGCCATTGATGCCCCTGACTTTGTTGGGTTCGGCGTTGATCGTGCTGATCAGTTTCCGCAACAGCAGCGCTTACAACCGCTGGTGGGAAGCGCGGACGCTGTGGGGTTCGATGATCAACAACTCACGCAGCTTCGCCCGGCAGGTGCTGACGCTGCTGGATGACGCCGACAGCGACGTCAATCCGGTGAAGTCGACCCTTCTGCGTCGTCACGTCGCCTATGTGAACTGTCTGGCGGCCCATCTGCAAGGCCAGCCTTGTCCCGAGGAAGTGCGAGCGTTCATTCCCGCCGATGAGTTCGCCCGCAGTGGCACCACCAATAACTTTGCCAACGATATCCTCACCGGCTCGGCGACGTTGCTCGCACGGGAATACAAGGCCGGGCGCCTGGACAGCATTCGCCTGGCGCGGCTGGAATCGACTCTGGTGGACTTGTCCAACAGCCAGGGCGGCATGGAGCGGATTGCAAATACGCCGCTGCCTTACCCTTATGTGTATTTTCCGCGGCTGTTTATTTCGCTGTTCTGCCTGATTGTGCCGGTCGGTCTGGTGGAGTCCTTGGGCTGGTTCACGCCGCTGGCCTCGACCGTCGTCGGTTTTATGCTGCTGGCCATCGAACGCATCGGCACGGATCTGCAAAGTCCGTTTCGCCACAGCGAACACCAGATTCAAATGGAAGCGCTGTGCGAAACCATCGAGAAGAACCTGCAGTCGATGCAGCGTGATTCCTTGGGTGACGTGCGCAGGCTTGAAGAGAACGCTTGAGATGCCGGAATCGGCAATCTGACGGCTCCGGAATCGATCAGGACGCTTGCCCACCATCGTCGTAGTTTCCCACCGCGCTTGCGCTTGTCCCGGAGCGCTCGCGGTCCCCTCTCTGTCCTCCACCCGTCGCGCGACCTCACATTTTGCGATGTGAGGTTTTCGCATCTGCATAAAAAAGATTGCCGACTCATTGTCAGGTGATTTTTTTCAGCCTATCTTCAATAAAACCTATACAAAGCACTTCATTGCGTACAACTCTTTCGCTATGGATTGGCTTCACGCACAGCATCACCGCGAGCACCTTGAATGAACCCATTATTAGCCAGTCATTACCGTGAAATTCTCGTCGGCGTCGGTGAAAACCCCGAGCGCGAGGGTCTGTTGGACACGCCCAAGCGCGCCGCCAAAGCGATGCAGTATCTGTGCAATGGCTACACGATGAGCCTGGAAGACGTCACCAACGGTGCCCTGTTCGAATCGCAGAGCGATGAAATGGTGATCGTCAGCGACATTGAGCTGTATTCCCTCTGCGAGCACCACATGCTGCCCTTTATCGGCAAGGCGCATGTGGCGTACATCCCCACCGGCAGGGTGCTGGGGCTGTCGAAGGTCGCGCGGGTGGTGGACATGTTCGCCCGTCGCCTGCAGATCCAGGAAAACCTCACCCGGCAGATTGCCGAGGCCATCCAGCAGATCACCGATGCCGCCGGAGTGGCGGTGGTCATTGAAGCCAGGCACATGTGCATGATGATGCGCGGCGTAGAGAAGCAGAATTCGGTCATGACCTCCTCCGTGATGCTGGGCGCCTTCCGTGACAGCTCGACGACGCGGCAAGAGTTTCTGCAACTGATCGGACGCCGATAAAGCTATACAGCACCTATTCACTGTACAAGCCAATAACTGGACATTTCACATCACCTGTGTGCTTCAGGGAGTAAGGCCATGACCCGATTTCTGCTGTTACTGGCACTGGTACTCAGCATCGCAAGCTGCGGCAGTGTCGATGTCGCTCGTTATGCCGATCAGCAACCGGCCCTCGACCTGCAGCGCTTTTTCAGCCAGCCCGTCAAAGCCTGGGGGATGTTTCAGAAGCGCAGCGGTGAGGTGGTCAAGCGTTTCGAGGTCGACATCGTCAGCCGGCGTGAGGGCAACAATCTGATTCTCGACGAGCGCTTCCTGTACAGCGATGGCACCCGCCAGCGCCGCGTCTGGACCCTCACGCCCGAAGGCCAGGGCCGCTGGAGCGGTCGCGCGGCTGACGTGGTGGGTGTCGCCGAGGGTCAGGTCGCTGGCAACGCATTGCACTGGCGTTATCGCCTGAACCTGCCGGTCGACGACTCGACCTACGAAATGAGCATGGACGACTGGATGTACTTGATGGACGAGGACACGCTGATCAACCGCACCAGCATGTCCAAATTCGGGGTAGAGGTTGGCCAGGTGACGTTGTTCTTCCGTCGCCAGGCTGCCGGAGTCAACGAATGAACCGCGCATTGACCCTGGCCTCGCTCGGCGACGGTTATCGCGCGCTGGTGATCGGCGCCAGTGGCGCCCTCGGCACAGCCTTTTGCGAACTGTTGAAACAGGATCCGCGCTGTGCCGGGGTGCGCGCGCTGGGGCGCCGTACCCTCCCCGAGCTGGATCTTGAGCGGCCAGAAACCATAGCCAGCGCCGCCGCCGAACTGGCGAGCGAAACGCCGTATCAACTGATCATCCACGCGGCCGGGCTGCTCCATCGTGAGGGGATCAAGCCGGAAAAAAGCTTCAACGCGATCGAACCGGAAGCGCTGCAAGCCGTGTTTCAAGTAAACACGATGGGGCCGGCATTGGTGTTGCGTCATTTTCTGCCGCTGCTCGACCCTCGGGGGGCGATGGCAATGCTGTCGGCCAAGGTCGGGAGCATCGGCGACAACCGTTTGGGTGGCTGGTACACCTATCGCGCCTCCAAGGCTGCGCTGAACATGCTGATCAAGACCGCCGCCATCGAACTGGCACGCACGCGCCCGCAGAGCCGCTTGCTCAGTCTGCACCCGGGCACGGTGGTGTCGGGCTTGTCGCAACCTTTTCGCGGCGCCTCCAGGGCCCGTCCGGCAGACGTTGCCGCCGACCAGTTACTGACCTTGATTGACCAGTTGACGCCGGCCGACAGCGGCCATTTCTTTGCCTACGATGGAGAACGCCTACCCTGGTAGGCAAGGAGTGAAGCATGAACCTGCAAACCCTTACCGAACGTGCGGCCAACAGCGAAATACGCGAACTGGAACTGCTGTCGCTCGAAGGTGGTTTTTATCTGGCGCGGATCCGCCTGGATCACGGCCAGTTCACCCTGCTGGATGATGCGGCCAAGCCGATGCACCTGCGCTCGATCACCCACCTGCGTGACTTGCTGCAGACCGTACCGGCGTTTCCGTGCGTGCTGGTGCAGCAATGCGTTCACGATGAAATGTGCGGCCGCGACACAGGCCCGGTCGAAGAGCTGCGCATTCCGTTTTCGCTCACCACGCCTGCATGAGTCGGACCAGGCCCGGCTTCATTCAATCCAGGCAACCCAGACCTGCCAGCGTTACTTCGACAGCCTCATCCAGCGGCGTGTGCGGCTCACGTCCCAATGTCGCCTGCAAGCGCGCGCCGCTCAAACGCACCGGCTCGTTCCACAGGTAGCGCATCTCCTGCATTTCGCGAAAGGTTTCGACAACCGGTGACAGCACGCTGATCAACCACCACGGGAAGGCTTTGATCTTCGGTGCCTTGCCGCTGTGTTTTGCGACAACGCGGCGGATGGCTTCGGCCATTTGCCGACCGTCCTCATCCCAATGACCCGCCATATGAAAGGTTGCAAAGGGATCAAGGGTCTGGCGACGCTCCAGCAGTTGCACCATGGTGTTGGCGACATCGGGTAAATAGGCCCACTGGTTGCCGATGCCCTTGGCGCTTGGCAGGAGCACGCGGGCCACCGCCCTGCCCGGTTTGATCAAGCCTTGGGAAAACCAGTTATTGCCCGGTACCGGCCCGAAAAAATTGCCGGCGCGCACAATGATCACGCGGCAGCCTTGAGTGCTGGCGTCGCGCAGTCGTCGCTCAAGTTCCACTCGCAAGGCGCCTTTGCGGGTCAAAGGTTGTTGGGGCGAATCCTCGTGCAGCAGTGGAAAGGCATCCGGCCCGTAGTTGTAAACGGTGCCCGGCAGGACAATCGTCGCGCCTTGGGCAATGGCGGCGGCGATGGTGTTGTCGAGCATGGGCAACACCTGCTGGTCCCAGCCACGATACCCCGGCGGATTGACCGCATGGACGATGGCCGAGCATCCCTGCGCAGCGGCCATGACCTGCTGACGATTCATCGCGTCACCGTCGAACCAAGTGATGCCTTCCGCCCCTTGATTTTGCGGGCGGCCACCGCGACGCAATGCACATACTTCCCAACCGGATTCGCGCAACTGGCGCGCCACCTCACCGCCAATGCCACCGGTTGCACCCAGAACCAAAACGCGCCGACTTGTGATCATGTTACCGCCCTCTCGATGGAATGAGAGAAGTCTGAAGGCGCTCGTCACTCAATGAAATTGCCTGATTTCGGCGACCCGCTATACATTTATGCATGGACAATAACATTAGCTGGGAACTGTACCGCTCCTACCTGAGCGTGCTGCAGGAAGGATCATTGTCGGCCGCCGCGCGGGCACTGGGTGTTGCCCAGCCCACGGTCGGGCGCCACATCGATACGCTTGAGCAGCAACTGGGCGTGAGCCTGTTTACTCGCTCACAACAAGGCCTGTTGGCGACAGAAGCCGCGCTGGCACTCAAGCCTTTCGCCGAAGCCATGCGCGCCAATGCCGCTGCACTGTTGCGCGCCGCCGAGGCGCAAGGGAGCGCGGTCAGAGGAACGGTGCGCATCAGCACCAGCGAGGTGGTCGGCGCGGAAGTGCTGCCCCCGATGATTGCCGGACTGCAAAGCCGCTACCCGGAACTGAGGGTGGAGCTGGTGCTGACCAATCGCGTGCAAGACCTGTTGCATCGTGAGGCCGATATCGCCGTGCGCATGGTCGCCCCGGAACAGGGTTCGCTCATTGCCCGACGGATCGGCGACATCGAACTGGGCCTGCATGCCCACCGCCGCTACCTCGATGCGTGCGGCACACCGCAGTCACTGGAAGCACTCACCGATCACGCACTGATCGGGTTCGACCAGGAAACGCCCTTTCTGCGCAGCGCCAGGCACTGGTTGCCGCAATGGCGCCGCGAACACTTCACCTTGCGCACTGACAGCGATCTAGCCCAACTGGCGATGATCCGCGCTGGTGTGGGCATCGGCGTGTGCCAGGTGCGAGTGGCACAACGTAATCCCGAACTGGTGCGCGTACTCGCCCAAGCCTTCAAACCCGGACTGACCACCTGGCTGACCATGCACGAAGATTTACGCAGCAGCCCGCGCTGCAGAGTGACCTTCGAAGCCCTGCTCGCAGGGCTTGAGCAATATGTGGGCTAAGCTGGTTTTACTTCCGTGTGTCGGCTGATCTTTAAGGCCAGGCTGAACACAGCACAACGGAAGAGCTGTCATAACCGGCATTTTTTCTGACACAAATTCGTTTTTTGCAGCCATTCAAAAGCTCCGCTGAACCCCATGAGAGTGCCTGTTACGGCTCAGGCGCGTTATCAAAGAACCAACAACGCTTTATTACTGAATTAGTGATTTAACTAGGTAGTTACCTAACTATATAATGCCCTCCTCATTTCAACGGGACATTCAACGTGAAGCAGAGTCAACGCCTCTCGGGCATATCAAAATTCATTCTGGTCGGGCTCGGGGTGATCATCGCCCTGCTCGGCTTGGCGCTCGCTGCTGGCGGCGTGAAGTTGGTCAGCCTGGGAGGGTCTTGGTACTTCCTGGTGGGTGGTCTGGTGATGGCCCTCTCCGGTCTGCTGATCGCCCGATTCAAAACCGCCGGCGCCTGGCTGTTTGCGGCGTTCCTCGTCGGGACCGCCATCTGGGCCGTGAGCGATGCCGGACTGGTGTTCTGGCCGGTGTTCTCGCGCCTGTTCATGTTCAGTGTGATCGGCCTGGTCGTGGCGCTGGTTTATCCGCTACTCAAGCGTGCCAACGGTGGCGTTGCGGGTCGCGGCGCTTACGCTGTGGCTGCTGTGCTGGCGGTCGGCGTTGTTGTGGCGGCCGGCAATATGTTTGTCGCCCATCCAACCGTGGCGGCAACCGGCAATGGCCCGGGCCTGACCCCGGTCGAGCCGGACAAGGCGCAAAAAGACTGGGCGCACTACGGTAACACCGAAGGTGGCAGCCGCTTCGCCGCGCTGGACCAGATCAATCGCACCAACGTCGACAAATTGAAAGTGGCGTGGACCTATCACACCGGCGACGTCGCCGAGAGCGATGGCAACGGCGCCGAAGACCAGCTCACCCCGCTGCAAATCGGCAACAAGGTGTTCATCTGCACCCCGCACAACAACCTGATCGCGCTGGATGCCGACACCGGCAAGGAACTGTGGAAGAACGCAATCAACGCCCAGTCGAAAGTCTGGCAGCGTTGCCGTGGCATGGCCTACTTCGACGCCAGCACTGCCATTGCTCAGCCGGCCAATTCGACAATCATCGAAGCCAAACCGGCGCCGGCCGCCAATTGCCAACGTCGCTTGCTCACCAACACCATTGATGCCCGCCTGATCGCGGTCGATGCGGACACCGGCGAGTTCTGCCAGGGTTTCGGCAACAATGGCCAGGTTGATCTGAAGGCCGGTCTGGGTGATGTCCCGGACAGCTACTATCAGTTGTCCTCGGCGCCGCTGATGGCCGGCACCACTGTGGTGGTTGGCGGTCGTGTGGCTGACAACGTGCAGACCGACATGCCCGGCGGCGTCATCCGTGGTTTCGACGTGATCACCGGCGCCATGCGTTGGGCCTTCGACCCGGGCAACCCGCAGGACAAAAAGGCACCGGCAGACGGCAGCACCTATGTGCGCAGCACGCCGAACAGCTGGGCACCGATGTCCTACGACCCGGCGACCAACACCGTGTTCCTGCCGATGGGCAGCTCGTCTACCGACATCTATGGTGTCGAGCGCAGCAAACTCGATCACACCTACGGCGCTTCGATCCTCGCGCTGGACGCCACCAGCGGTGAAGAGCGTTGGGTGTTCCAGACCGTGCACAACGATCTGTGGGACTTCGACCTGCCGATGCAGCCAAGCCTGATCGACTTCACCAAGGACGGCAAAACCGTACCGGCCGTGGTTATCGGCACCAAGGCCGGGCAGATCTACGTGCTCGACCGTGCCACCGGCAAACCGCTGACCGACGTTAAAGAAGTTCCGGTCAAAGCGGCGAATATCCCGAACGAACCGTACTCGCCAACCCAACCGAAATCGCTGGGCATGCCGCAAATCGGCGCGCAGCACCTGACTGAATCGGACATGTGGGGCGCAACTCCGTACGATCAGCTCCTCTGCCGCATCGACTTCAAAGGCATGCGCTACGACGGTCTGTACACCGCGCCGGGCACCGATAAATCGCTAAGCTTCCCGGGCTCGCTGGGCGGCATGAACTGGGGCAGCATCTCCACTGACCCGGTGCACGGCTTCATCTTCGTCAACGACATGCGCCTGGGCCTGTGGATTCAGATGATCCCGTCGCAGAACAAAGGCCAGGCTGCTGGCGGTGGCGAAGCGTTGAACACCGGCATGGGCGCCGTGCCGCTGAAAGGCACGCCGTACGCCGTAAACAAAAACCGCTTCCTGTCGGTGGCCGGCATTCCGTGCCAGGCGCCACCGTTCGGCACGCTGACCGCAATCGACATGAAGACGCAGAAAGTCGCCTGGCAGGTTCCGGTCGGCACCGTTGAAGACACCGGTCCGCTGGGCATCCGCATGCACCTGCCGATCAAGATCGGTCTGCCAACCCTCGGCGGCACGCTGTCGACCCAAGGTGGTTTGATCTTCATCGCCGGCACCCAGGACTTCTACCTGCGCGCCTTCAACAGCGGCAACGGTGAAGAAGTCTGGAAAGCACGTCTGCCAGTCGGCAGTCAGGGCGGCCCGATGACCTATGTTTCGCCGAAAACCGGCAAGCAATACATCGTCATCACCGCCGGTGGCGCGCGTCAGTCGACCGATCGCGGCGACTACGTGATGGCTTACGCCCTGCCGTAAACCACGCTGTTCACGTAAAGCGCGGCACCTTCGGGTGCCGCGCTGCTTTCCCCTATTGCTCAAGTTTTCAGCAGGAAGATTTACATGCTATCGGCTGTTCGTTTTTCCCGTTCCGACCTGTTCAAAGGCCTGTTGCTGGGCCTGACCTGCACCACCGCCCTCCCCGCGCTGGCCGACAACGATTCCGATCTGTTGACCCGCAGCACCCTCACCGGTGACTGGGGTGGCTTGCGTCACCAGATGGATGAACAAGGCATCAAATTCACCGGCGACTACAGCGGTGAAATGGCATACAACGCCGATGGTGGTTTGCATCGTTCGGCGCGCTACTCGCAGAACATCAAGCTCGGCGTGCAGTTCGACCTGAGCAAACTGTATGGCGTCGACAATGCCGGCAAAGTCCAGTTGACCATCAACGACCGCCGCGGCAACAGCGCTTCGCAAGACCTTGTCGGCAACCGTCTGCCGATCCAGGAAAACTACGGCGGCCTGTACACGCGCCTGACCGAACTGAGTTACGAGCGCAGCCTGTTCACTCCGGCGCTCAATGTGAAACTCGGCTACATGGCCATGGGCAACGACCTCGGCGGCCTCGACAGCGGCATTCTGTGCAACTTCATGAACGCCGGGTTCTGTGGCCATCCGCTGAACATGTCCGGCGGCAGCGGCTGGACCAACTACCCCAACGCCCATTTGGGTGTACGGGTGAAATACGACCTGTCGTCCTCGTGGCAACTGCGCGTGGCCGCGTTCAACGTCGATCCGGAAAGCAACGGCAACTCCAGCCGTGCCTGGCACCTTGGCCCTAAACACACCACCGGCACCGTGGTACCGATCGAGCTGGTGTACAAGCACGCGGGTGAGCTGCCCGGCGAATACAAGCTCGGCTACTACTACGACAGCTCTGACGTAAAACGCATCGGCAGCGACGACGAAGTCTCCGGTCGTGGCGGTCATTACCTGCTGGTCGACCAGGCCGTGTGGCGCTCGCCGACGTCCGAAGGCCGCAGCCTGCATGCCTTTGGCCAATACTCCGCGGCCAGCGAAGCAGCTTCGCCATTCAGCAAGTGGTATGGCACCGGTGTGGTGTTGTACAAACCGTTCGAAGGTCGCCCGCGTGACACCATCGCGCTGGGTTATGGCCGCGCCGTGCCGAACCCGCGTAGCCGTGACGTTTTGCAGGACGCCGCATTGAACAACGGCACGGCGTTCCCGAACCTGGACAGCGCCGAGCAATTGATCGAACTTGGCTACGGTTATCAGGCCACGCCTTGGCTGAGCCTGCGCCCGAATGTGCAGTACATCATCGAGCCGGGCGCGTTTTCCGGGCAGGACATCGACAATGCGCTGGTGTTTGGTTTGCAGGTCAAAGCAGCGCTCTGAGGCCCCGAATGGCAGGCAATAAAAAACCCGGCTCCAATTGCCGGGTTTTTTATTGCCTTCAAGCTCACTTTTTCTTTTTAGCCGGCTTATCAGCCTTCTTTGAATCCTTGGCCTTCTCAGGCTTGCTATCGGCTTTTTTCGCAGATTTCTTCGGCTCGGCGTCTTTTTTCTTGTCTTTCTTGTCGGAAGACTTGGAAAGCGCCGAGGCTGCCGCTGATTTCTTCTCAGGGGATGACTTTTTGTCTTTCAAATCCTTGCTGGCTTTCGAAGCGTCACCTTTGTCTTTGCTTTTCTTTTCGTCTTTAGCCACGTTGACCACCTCTCGGGAGTATGCCGTTATTGACACATCGCCTGTGCGATTGACCACAAGCTAATCATTAGGCGAGCAGGTTCCGAGGCCGTTCAGATTATTTTCAGGCGTCGAAACAGGCCAAAGAATGGTTGAGTGGCTGTTATTGATGGTCAAGAACAGCCAAGGTCAGGATGACAAAAGGACAATCGCGGCGAACCGCATCATCTGGCCCGCTCAGTTGATCTCAATGTCGGTCCAACCGGGGGCAACACTGCCCCGCGCATACGCCAGACCGAGTGACGTCCTCACATCTGTCTGCCGTTACGCGCAGCGATCGCCACGGTGGTCGGCGAATCAGCAAGTGAAACGAAGCGTCGCGTTGCGCCATCGAGCGCATCGATGCACCCTGCCTCGATGTCGTAGACCCAGCCGTGTAGATTCATGCGCCCCTGCTCGAGTGCAAGGGCTACCGATGGGTGCGTCCGCAGGTTCGCCAGTTGTGCGATCACGTTCTCGCGCACGAGGCCATCGAGCTTGTCCCGTGGCGTATCGAACTCGTGTGCAGCGTTAATCGCTTTCGCCGCGTCGGCATGACGTAACCAGTTAGCGACCGCCGGAAGATGATCCAGACACGTGCAACGCGAAATCGCGCCCATCGCTCCGCAGTCCGAGTGGCCGCAAATCACGATGTCCTGGACCCCGAGCACTGCGACCGCGTATTCAACGGTGGCCGAGACACCGCCCGGTTCCGGACCATACGACGGCACAATGTTGCCGGCGTTGCGAATCACGAATAATTCGCCCGGTTCGCGCTGCGTAAGGAGTTCGGGCACCACACGACTGTCCGAGCAGGTGACGAACAACGCCTTGGGATTTTGTTCCGTCGCGAGCTGCTTGAAAAGCTCGACGCGTTGCGGATAAACCTCGCGCTGAAAGCGCAGAAAGCCGTCAATGATGTCACGCATGGAATCCTCCAGAACCGAATGTCGAATGCCGACACGAGCAATCGAACTGCAATCATGCCTTTGTGGCCGCCATTATCCCAGACGTCGCGCACATCGGCTTCACTCAATCAACGATAGTGATTTTACTTGTGGAAAAATGTATAGCCGACGATGTAGCTACCTATTCTGCTTGCTCGGGCCCTCACCCACACGGCATTCGTGCCTTGCTTTAGCTTTTCATTCAAGTCTGCTTTATTCGTGCAAAGCTCAATCTTGCGGTGCGTGTGTGAATCTACGATCCATAGACCTGCCTCACAATGACCAAACCTTGAAGAGGAAGGCCCAGGATAAGTTATTTCATAACCGGATTCATATTCAATGATCTCGCCTGGCAGAAGGTAGGCGGCGGCATCATAACTATTTATGGAAAAAATAATCCCTACGCAAAACCAACCAACAAAAGCGTTTAACACTTTTCTGGCAGTCTTACCGTCAGGATGTCCGAAAAATTTTCGACCCGCCGCAACAAGTCCGGCAATAGCGCTGATCAGCAGATACGTCTGCCATTCGGGGACTCCAGGCATTAAAACTGTTCGCGCTGAAATTCCAACAGTCCAAAATGCATAAGTAATCCACGCACCAAAAAGCAAAAGCACGATCACCCTGACAACTATTGTTTTTGGTTTTTCCTCAGGTGCGCCGAGTTTCATCTATGTATGCTCTGCCATGTAAATAGCTTGAATATTTTTTTCAAAACTTCATTGGAGTGAGAGACGTATTTCAGGGACAGACCACCTCACGAACACATGAGGACAGCGCCTCAGCGACTGACGGCCTCTGCCCCTGTGCTTAAGCGTCCTGCGCAGGACTGGCCCACTGCCCGATAAAGTTGCCAATTTTGCGCTCAATGTCACTCTCAACTGTCCGCAGCCGCAGAATGGGAATGCCACTTTTAGCCAGAATCTCATTTTTCATGGCGTCCCGAGCGGCCTGCACGGGTCGGTCGTGGTACCCGCCATCGACCTCGATCACCCCGATCGGTTGCTTGCCCACTTTGAAATAGATCACGAAATCGCAACTGGCGCGCCGCATGAACGCCCGCTGCGGCTCCGTCCAGTCGAGGCCGGTCGGTGATGCAAGCTTATCCAGCTGGATCTGCGTGTGGTACTTCAATGCCTGGCACGCCGGGGCAGACAGCGCTTCGCGCAGCAACTGGGCCACGATCTGTTCGGACTTGTAGCGTGAATCCTCGGGCCGCAGCCGGGCATCCAGACGCGCCAGAGACTGGTCGAACTCGCGGTAGAGCAAGTCGAATGCCGACACCACTGGCGCGCGTATGATCTGCTCGTCCTGCGCGTAATAGCTGATGTAGCGGATCAGCGCGGCGATGTGGCCATTGTTGTCCGTGAACACCTCGTCGCCGGTCACCAGGGTGAAACGGTGTTTAGCCCGCGAAACGGCCACGTTGATCATGCGTGGGTCGTCGACGAAATCCAGGCGTGTCCGCGCCTGGTTGTAGCGCTTCTTGTCCAGCACGGTGGAGAACACGATCTCGTCGCATTCGCGCCCCTGAAACTTGTGCACGGTGTCCTTGACGAAATCCGTCGGCAAGTGCGTGCCGGACAGGTTGACTTGTGCTCTGAACGGGGCAATGTAACCGCGGCCTTCGCCGTCCACTCCGACGGGTTGCCCCTCCTCCTCAAGCACTTTCAGCAGGGAGTCCAGTTCCCGAAGATTGGTGTTCTTCCTGGCGTGGTTGCCCTTGGCGGTCACCACCAGACGCAGAGGGGCTTCGCCGTTATCCTCGGTCATCGGCACCAGTGCGTTGTCGTAGAACTGCTGGTTGCAGAACTGGATGATCCTGGGGTGGCAGCGGTAATGCTCTTTGAGCAGGGTTCGGGGCAGCACGTCCTGAAACACGGCAATGCACGAGTCCAGCAAGCTGTAGCGCTCGCAATCGTAGGCCTCGGCCGGCGCTTGAAGCCCCAGAACCACGGGGATATGCGGCAACTGGCGGTTGTCACCCACGACGATCAGGTTCTTGGCGCAGCCCAGTGGCAGGATGCCCGGCACGATGTCCTGCAAAGAGGCTTCGTCGATGATTACGTAGTCGAGGACCGCTCCCGGCGCGATCGAATTGACGATAGAGTGCGTGCCGCTGCCCAGGATCGGGAAGCGCTGCAGGAAGGCATCGAAATGCCGGCAGTAAGTTTTGACATCAAAGCTGTCCGACGGCGGTACCTGAAGTTGCAGATGGCGCTTGAGATGCTGCATCGATGCAGTTGTCAGTTCTTTGAGCAGGGCCGTGAAATTCGCGCGTGCCAACGAATCGCGGCACGCCCGCAGCTGCGCTTCCTTGTCCCGTATCGACTGGTCGTAATAATGCATTTGCAGCGCATGGAAAACGGCCATGCGCGCCTCGCCTTCGGCGAATGGCGTGGTGCGAAAGATCCTGAATTTGAACAGTAGCTCGATACGGTCTCTGAGATGAATGCGCTGCTCGCCGAGGTAAGCCAGGTAGGCCAAGAGGTCCGCAGTCTTGCGCGGTGTCAGGCCATACTTGTCGAGCGAGCCGGTGGCCTGCACAGCGCTTTCTGCCTGCCACTGCTGCAGGTAGCGCCGCTCGATGACCAACTCGTCCAGCTCGATTTGCAGTTGCGCCGCACTGTTATGGTCTTGCAGGTGCTGCTTCAAGCGGGCCAGCAACGCCTGGATCTCATCGAGTGATGGCGCCGGCTCGGGTGGGCTTGAAGGCCACGCAGGCAGGTCGGCGAAGAAGGCCTTGCGTTTGTCCTGGTTGCCAAGTTTGGCGACCACGTGGCCCAGGCCGTATTTCTCCAGCTTTTCGTAGACATTTTCCACGGCAGCATTGTTGTTGGACAACACCGCTACGGTCTGCCCACGTAACAGAATATTGGCGAGGATGTTGAGAATCGTCTGGGTCTTGCCGGTCCCTGGCGGGCCTTCGATCACGCTGACTTGCGCGCTGAACGCCCGCTCGACGGCCTGAAGCTGACTTTCGTTGAGCCCGAACGGATAGATGAGCCCCTGCCCCGGCGCCAGCGTGCCGTTGCGCCCCGTACAGTAGGCTTGCAAGGCAGTGCCAGCGATGGCGGGCAGTGTTTCGAGCTGACGCACCACATTGTCGGCAATTTCACGATCAGTTTGCGACTTGGCGTGATTCTGTCGGGCTTTCGCCACGGTAGTGAAATAGCTGAAGACCGGCGTGCCCTTCATCGGTGTCGGAGCGGTAAAGCCGATGCCGTCCATCTTGTAGACATAGGGCTTTTTGCTGCCCGGGTAGCGCACAACGGCATAGCGCTCACCGTAAATCGTAGCGCTGGCAATGGGCTTGGTGCTGCCGCATGTGTGCAGCAAGACATTGGTCAACTCGCGGGTGGGCGAAACCAGGCAATTACTGAGCGGGCGGGTGTATTTTTTTTGGGAGGGGTAGTGACAGGTCAGCTCCAGAAATTCGTCCTTGTCGCTCCAGCGAATCGCCCAGTCGCTGATCTTTGTGGTTTTGTCCTCACCATCCATCTGAATCGAAGCCATATTCCTCATCCCTAAACGCATGACATCCGGCTTCGCCTCGCGCCGAATGCTACCTCTCCAAGAGGAGCCATATTGCCATCATTGCGTACAAGGTCGATAGCCCGGCCGTTAACGCCCACGCAGCGCCGGACGCAGTGACGAGTCGCCGAGCAGATGCAGGGCTTCGTCAAGGACGTCGACGTCGGCGATGAGGCTGGCGAAATCCCAGTAGCGGTTGAACGTATCGGATGTGCGGTGGTAGGTGTTCGAGTCATAGAACTCATGCCGCTTCATGCCTTCCTCGACCCCTCCTTTGAGCAAATCGTCGCCAGTGCTCACCTGCACCGCGGGGATATCAATCTTGGCAAAACTCGCTTGATCGGAGCGAAAAAAATATCCCGCCGAAGGCTCTTCATCGAGGCTGATTTTGCGCCCGAGGGTGTGGGCAGCGCTGACAAGCACCTCGGACAAATCGGACTGATCGCCGTCCACCAGAAACAGGTCACGGGTTTTGCCGATCGGTACGAAACCATCGATATTGAGCGCCGCCACCACATCCAGCCCCGTCTCGCGGATCAACTGTGCGACCCGTGCGGAACCATGCATGCCGACCTCCTCGGCAGACGTCCAGGCAAAGAGCACCGTGCGCCGCAGCGGCGGCGTGTCGGCCAGACGCCTGGCCAGCTCAAGCAAGACCGCCACACCGATCGCGTTATCGACAGCGCCGGGGTAATAGCCTCCGCCGTCGGCGGTTTTTCCGAGGTGATCCAGGTGCGCGCAGAACAGGACATACTGGCGGGGAAACAGTCGGCCCTTTTTCATCGCCAGCACATTCCGGCAATGCCGAATGACAATGTCGCAATCAAGCCGCAGTTGCAGGTGTGCATCGAGGCCGCACGGGCGTCCTGCCATTGGCCTGGGGGCAGCGATGAATGCATCAAGGTCAACACCGCCGTCGGCTAACAATCGGCGGGCAAACCGTTCGCTGCAGAACCCTTCGAAATTCAGCCGACTGCGCACAGCATGCGGAAGAAAGCGAAACGGCCGGCGCATTTCGTCCTGCACAAGGTGAAACGCGCTGCCGAACAGTTCATCGGTGTGGACGATAATGACGCCCGCCGCACCCTGGTGGGCCGCTTCCTCGTACTTGTATTCCCAGCGCCCGTAGTAACTCATGCGCTGGCCGAGGAACAGTTCGCCTCCCGGGCTGTTGCGTCCGGGATCGTTGGGTAACACCACGACCACTTTGCCAACGACGTCCAGTCCGGCGTAATCGTCCCAGTCGAACTGTGTTGCGACAATGCCATAACCGACAAAGACCAAAGGCGCGTGCTCGAGCCAAACCCTGGATTGCTGTGAGCGAATCAGCAGTTCATCGTCCTGTTCGAGGTCGTAGCGGGTATCACCCTGGATGATCGTCCGGCAGCTTTCGGCACCGGATCGCGCCGTGGCGCAACCGAGGGGTACGGACTGGAACAGGCGCCGGCGGCCCTGCCAGGGCGTCAACCCCAGTGCCCGTACTTTTCGCGCTATCCACAGGGAGGCTCGCCACGCACCGGGCTCCCCTGCCCCGCGCCCGGCAAAACGGGCGCCGGCCAGGGTTCGACACGTGTCGGCGAGCGCTGCCGCATGGAGCTTGTTTTTCAGGTAACCGCGAAACACCGGAGCACGAAAGTTTTTTTGCCTGGTTTTTTTCAGGAGCGCGCGTCGCATGTCGGCTCCCCTTCGCCCGGCCACTTGAAAAGTCGTGCGGCGTTGTCAAAGAACACTTGCCGGTGATACTGCTCGTCGATGGCACTGGCGCACGCGGCCACGTAGCCAGGGTAGTCGACGCTGGGCCAGCCCGAACCGAAGAGGAACCGCTCCGGTTTGCCGGTGTAATCGAGCATCCAGCGGATCGGTTCGACCATCAATCGGCCAAGCGTGGCTTGCGAAACGTCGTTTAGCGATCCTTCGATGATCGAGCTGAGTTCGAGCCAGACATTATGGTTTTTCGCCGCCAGCACAGCGGCATCGGTAAACCACGGGTTACCGCTGTGAACCAGAACGAAGTTCACGTCCGGGTGGTCCACGATGACCTCGTCCAGGCTGAGTGGGTGGGCATACTTGAGCTTGGAGCGATGCCAGCCAGTGTCGCCACTGTGGAATAGCACAGGAACATCAAACTCACGCGCCAGAGCATACAGCGGCATGAGCCTGGGATCGTCAGCATGCACATGCATAAATCCCAGATTGATTTTGATGGCCCCATAGATGCCGCGCGCCAGTCCCTGCGCCAGCGACTCTGGCGACCACTCAGGTTGAGCGATGACCGCGCACCTGGCCACGCCCAGCGCCTGCAACTGCCCGGCATCGCAACCGGGGTTATGCGAATCCGTTACGGATGCGCGGATGTCGAAGCGTGCCTGCAGCGCCTTGAATGCTTGCAGACTGTCAGTTCGCGCAAATTCGGTATGCACATGCGCGTCGAAAACAGGCCCGGAATAACGACTCATCGAAGACTTCCCTGTGTAGACGATCCTCATTGCCGCGCATCCAGTTGCGCGGTTTCTCAAGTGCTAGCTGCTGGCACTGCTGTAAGAGCGCAGCGCAAACAGCCAGAACACCCGTGACAGACAAACAAACGCGACGGCAAAAAGCAGCGCACCCATGACTTCCTGCCAGCCGACCATGCCCATCGCCGCCGCTACCGGGACATTGGAAACGAAATACACCGGGACCAGAAACGTCAGGACCATGCGGACCGTCTGCGGAAACGCCGTGACCGGAAACCGCGCGATCTCCATGAGCGTGTAACTGATGATCCAGACATCACCAATCTTCACAAACCAGATCGACAAGGTGCAGGTAATCAGGAACAACGAGTAGAAGATCGCCACCCCTGCCGCCATCAACCCCAGAAACGCCGCGAGATTGCCCAGCCCTAGCGCACTTTCGCTGTGCATCGCATACACAACGACCGCGAGCCCGATCAATACGCGAGGCAGTTCCCAAAGGCTGATTTTCGAGCATGACACCAGAAACTGGCTGTCGACCGGGCGCACCAGCATGTAGTCCAGATCCCCGGTGCGCACTTGCTCCGACAACGCATGCAGGCTCGGAAACAGCCAGACCTCAAGCAAACCTTCCAGCACCAGAGCCACGCCGAACAGCGCCAGTACCTGATGCAGGTTCCAGCCGCCCAGACTTCCGACTTCGCTGAACATGGCATCAAGGAAGTACAGCGCCAGGAGCATCCCGACCACCGTGTTCAGGGCATTGGTGACGGCATTGATACGAAACTCCAGTTCCGCAAGCATCGAATGCCTGATCAGGGCCAGCAGCACTTTCAACGGTCGCAGGTTCATATGCCGGCCCCCGAAAAACGCTTCAACCCTTGGCGCCACAGCCCCCGACGCAGCCCCACCAGCAGCACCACCCAGAACAGTTGCACCGCAAACCCCAGCAGCAGATCGCCGTCGGCGGCCTTGCCGATCAGCACCTTGACCGGAAAATCCAGTGAGGCGGAAAACGGCAGCAGCGCCACCAGATGACGGGTCGCTTCGGGAAACAGGTCAACCGGAATCAGCATGCCGCCCAGCACCGTGTACATCGACCAGACCATTGCATCCAGTGCCAGCGAATTAGCCATCCAGAACGCAAGCAGGCCGACGCAGTAATAGATGTGGAAAATAATGATCCAGGCCAGCACCAGCGAGACGAGGAACAACGGTAATCGCCAGGCCACAGCTGCCAGGTCGATGGCAAACAACGAGGCCCCGACACAGAACACGGTGATGACGATCGGTGCGCGCACCACCATCTGCCCCAAATGCTCTGCCACGTGAAACCAGAAAGGTGCGACCGGTTTCAGCAGTCGGCCGGACAGCGTACCTTGGCGGATTTCGTCGTTCAGAACGAAGATGACCCATACGGCAGTCAGCTGTCTGACCAGATAGATGCCGAGGAAATACGCCACGAAATCACTGGGCGCATAACCGCCGATGACCTTGTCTCGTGACAGCTCCCACCAGATCATCATCATGAACAACGGTGCGACGCCGCTGATCAACCAGACAAACAACTGCGCCCGGTAGACCACGGTTACCAGCACGCTTGTGCGCAGCAGGCGTCCGGCAATGCCGGGCCACGAAGCCAGAGCAACCATTACGCGTGCTCCTTTGGCAGCAGCAGGCGCGGAAACGCCTGCTCCAGGGAGGGCGTCTGGATCGAGATGTCTGTCACCGGAAAGTTCGCCAGCAGTTGCGCCACGGTGCCGGCGAATTGCTCTTCAGGCACCAACAACTCGGCACTTTCACTGTCCAGGCTGAGCAGAGTGCCGTAAACGCTCAGTTCGTCGCTGCCCACTTGCGAGGAAAAGCGCAAGCTGACCTGGCGTTCATTGACGTGTGCCTTGACCAGTGCCTGACGTGCGCCATCGAACACCACGCGTCCCTGGTCCAGCACAATGACGCGGTTGGCCAATGCCTCGATGTCCGCCATGTAATGGGAGGTGAGAATAATCGTGGCGCCGGACTCGCGATTGTACTCAAGGAGGAATTTGCGGATGGCGACCTGCATCTCCAGGTCGAGGCCGATGGTCGGCTCGTCGAGAAACAGGATACTCGGGCGATGCAGCAGTGACAGGATGAGCTCACATTTCATCCGCTCGCCCAGCGACAGCTTCCTGACAGGACGCCGAATGATGTCACCGGCCGACAGCAACTGGCACAGCTCATCGATCCGGCGCCTGCATTCGACAGGCGTAATGTCGTACAGCGCACCATGAAGATGGAAGGATTCCAGCGCCGGCAGGTCCCATGTCAGTTGCTGCTTTTGCCCCATCACCAGGGCAATCGACTTGAGGAACTCCGCGCGCCGCTTGAACGGGTCATGGCCCAATACCGAAAGATGCCCGCCGCTCGGTCGCACGATACCCGAGAGCATTTTCAGCGTGGTGGTCTTGCCCGCGCCATTACCGCCGAGAAAGCCGACCACTTCACCCGCGTCTATGGAGAAAGAAACATCCGTAACAGCCGGCACGTACGTCTTCTCGCGACGAAAGTAACGCAGCAGGCTGCGCGACTGGTCGTCACGGGCCCGGTAAACCTCGTAAACCTTGCTGATACCACACAGCTCGATTGCTTTTGACATACCTATCCTTGAAATCCCGCATCCTTCACTTCAGTCAACACGCCAGAATGCAACGGTGGCGATCCCTGTATGTTGGCGTACTCAGCCGCGGCGAGCCAGCAGTTGATCGTGATGGGCTTGCACAGACAAACCGTCGTCGATCACCAGGCAAACCGCGGGCACCAGACTCGATTGGGCCAACAGGCCGAGGCCGAGTACTTCTTGCAATTTGAAACCGGCCGCCTGCAGCGACGCCTTCGTCCGATCGACGTCGACCGTGATCAGGTGCACCAGACACGGCACCGCCTTCAGAGCGGTCGACGCGTTGCCGGGTAACGCCTGACGCTCAAGAAAGGCCAGACGCTGCTGGCCAATCATCAAGCGTCCCGGCTCCATTGCGATGCTGACCCGGTCATCCAGGTGAGTGAAGTAATGGTGTTGTTCCTGCTTCGGCCGGGCACAGAGCAATGACACCCCGCCGAGCGCAAACAAACCGTTATCCGAGACTTGAGTGGCAAGGTCGCCACCAATACCGCGCACGTACTCGATGAGCGACACACTGACATCGCCCGTATCACCGGCGGGTAAGTTGGCGATCAGCCAGGCCGGCGCCGCCTCCCCCGCCGGAGCCTTGGCCGTCAGAGCCAGGGCTGCGCGCTGCGACGGCAAAAGGCACGCCAGATGTGCCACCAGATCCGTTGAAGACAGCCAGATTGAACAGCCTCGAACGCTCCCCGCCGCATTGCCCGTGCAGAACTCCAGATACCCGCCGCTCAACCGGAAAAATGCGCTGACGCGGCCATCATCGTGACGCACTTGTCGCGTATGCGCCGTGAAGCCTGCACGGGTGAACTGGCCGATGACCTCATCGAACAGGCCTTGCGACACGGGGTAGACGACGTGATCCAGATGGGAAATCACCGACGCCTTCCCTGCAAAGCGCATCGCTCACCCGCTACACCTGGCGACTGTCGCAATGGTTTTTTGCGCTGCGTCACGCGGCTACGCCTGTCGAGGCTTTTGTGCCTCGGGTGCAGAGCGTTACGCCATTCTCCCGCACGCCACCACGTTTTTCCTCCTGGCTGACGGCTTGCAGGCCAGCTGCTTTGAAGGCTTCGAGGAATCGGTTGCGTGACCAGCGTGTCAGATTGACCTCCAGTTCTTGCTCCCATCCCTGCGACTCTTCGCTTTCTTCGTAATAGTCCACCATGACAATCAGCTCGCCACCGGGCGCCAGCAGGCTGGCAGCTTTTTCGATAGCGGCGGTGACGTCTTCGAAGTAATAGAACACCTCCATGGAAAAAATCAGCTCAAACTGCATGCCCGCCGGTGGGCGCCAGTTCATGAAACTCTCGACATCGATGTCGACATTGTTGCAATCCTGGACTCTGGTTCTGCACATGCGCGCCATTTCCTGACTGAGCTCCACAGCCCGGCAATAGCCGTTGGCAAACTTCGAGCGAGCCATGTACTCCAGGGCATATCCGTTGCCCGGACCGATCTCCAGGTAGCGACCTGTAGACGATTCAAGCGCGGACAATACCGGCTCGACCCGCGCCCAATGCTCGCGCGCCATGTCCACCGCGCCATCCTCGATGGCCCATTCGTCGAAGAGCGTCTCGACTTGCAGTTCGTGACTCATCCAACACTCCTGTTTACTGCCGGGGTTCGATCCACGCTAGCGGATCCATTGATAAAAATGTACAGCGTTACGGTGCGAGCCAATCACCAGGTGCCCATCATCAGTGAGCAACGGCGAGGAATGAAATCCCGTGTCGTGCTCCAGTTGCCACAAGGTTTGTCCGCTATGTTGCGCCAGGCAGTGCAAACGCTCGTCGGTGCCGACGAACAACGCGTCGCCGCTTGGCAGCACGGTAAAGGGTGTGTAACGGAATTCGCAGGCGAGATTGACCCGCCACAACATTTTCAGGCTGTGCAGATCGATGCCGTACACGTGACCGTCATTGCTGCCGACGTACGCCACACCTTCCGGTGACAGACTCGGACAGGACACCACGAAACCGTCGGTGTGAAATTGCTGCAGCACGCTACCGTTGGCAGCATCGAAGACAATGATCTTGCCGTCGACTTCGGTGCCGATGATCCCGCGCCCCGAGGCATGATCGATCGCAGCAGTGCCTTCAAACCGGCTGGTTTCGGTAATTCTCCAGCGCTCCTCGCCTTCGGGACTGAAGCACATCAGCACATTGTCTGTGCCGACGATGACATTGCCGTTCCCGTCCAGTGCCGGCGAGCTATAGAGGTCATCCTCAACCCGCTCGTCGAAGGATTGCTTCCACAGCAACGTGCCCGAAGCGTGGTCGACGGCGTAGAGCGTATGGTCGTAGCTGCCGGCGTAGACGATATGTCTGGCGGAGTCGATGGTCGGGCTGGCGTGAAACGGCCCTTGCGCATGAAACGTCCACAGGCATTCGCCGTCACAGGTGATGCGACGTAGCAGATGGTCCTCGCAGCCCACGACGAAACTGCCGTCCGCCGACACGGCAGGCGAGCTGTAGACCGGTCCCTGAGTCGCAAACCGCCACTGCGGCTCGCCGTCACTCAAACGTACGCACTGCAAGCTGTTGTCCCAGCAGCCGAACAGAATCCGGTCATCAGCGATCCTGCCGGGAATGCTCCATACCCTCTCGTCGCAGGAAACCGTGCGTTGAAAAGCAGGAGGAGCCTGCCAGTCCTTGTGCGAGGTTTCGCGCCAGGGTCTGTGGCTGCGCAGCGCCTGGTTGTTTTTGTACCAGGTGCTTTGCAGGTGCAGCGCATACGCCGTTCCGGGTCCGTTCAGCATGAGGTGTGCCTGGCACTTTCGATACCGCCGCCGTACTTCTCGGAGATTTCGACCTTGTAACCGTTAGGATCAATAAAATAAACGGAACGTGAAGAATGGTATTGAACTTCATAGTCCGGCAGCAACTTGACGCCGTGATCGCGAAGTTGCGTCAGCACCCGATCGAAGTCTTCCACTAAAATCCCAAAGTGGGTAATTTCCAGTCCGTCGTTTTTTACGCCACGGCCTTCTGCATATTCATGCATGCATAAGTAAAGTGTTTCATTGGCACCGATCGTCATCCAGCGGGTAAATGCGCGAATGCCCACTTCCTTGACTTCGAAGCCAAACACGCGCGCATAGAAATCGCGACTCTCTTCAATGTCAGCGACGTCCAGTTGAATATGATCCACAGCCACTATCTTGATCTTGTCGAGTGCAGCGCTCATTGGACTAACCCTCGATATTCGTCTGGCAATATACCGTCAGCTTGCCAACGGTCGATGCAGGACGTGAAGAAAGGCAATTGTTCTGGAAGGTGCTGTAAGGCGACCTCATAACCGGCGACGCCTGCGGATATATTGGTCGTGTCCAGCGACAAGGTGTCTTTGAATGCCACCAGTGCCTGATCGAAGTTACCCATTTGCTGATGACAGGCACCGATCATGTACTGCGAATACGTCACGCGTGGAAAACCGATATCGTAAGCTTGCTGGTAACGTTGCAACGCACGCTGCCACTGCTGATCCTTGACTTCGATCTCGGCAGCCTCGTGGTAGGAAATGCTCCAGTGCGGATCGTAGGCGATCAACTCGTCGGCCACCTGGCGAGCGCTCTCGATGTCGCGGGCGACATAAAGCATTTCCTTGAGCTTGGATTCGTAAACAGTCTTGCGCGCTTCCCTTGCCGGGATACTCGCGCCTTTTTCTCCACGGATGACCGCATCGGCATATTCTTCGGCCAGCAGCATGTATTGCCGCGTGGTTGCCACATCGCCCCGGGCTGCCGGCACCATGGCCAGTCCGCGATAGAACGATGACAGCGAAACCAGATCCACCGGCGCGTCGCTCGAGGCAATCTGCCGGGCGGCCTTTTCGCCAGCGTCGATGAACCATTTGTTCAACTCATCATCGATGGAATCGCCTTTCAGTTTCCAGACAATCGCCTGCGAGCAAACGTCCAGAACCCTGGACGGTGGCATACATTGAGCCTGTAGCAATGCCTTGAGCGCAGTGAAGTCCTGCTGATGCGAAGTGGTCATTTCAAGACGGTTCTGAATGGCAAACCGGGTCAGATGAAATGTCACACGCTGGTCGGGAAACAGTGCCTCGTAAGGTATTCTGGTCAATACCTGATTGGCGTAACGGTACCTGCAACTGGCGGCCAGACACTGTGCGAGGCTCAATTTCTGCACCGGTGGGGCCCATTCCAGCATGTCGGCCAACCACTTGACCTTGGCCACCGGGCCATCCATCGGGTAAGAAAAAAACTCCAGTTCGTCGACACCGATTGCGTGGCGCTGCGCCACTTCAATCAGCGTTGAGGGCTCAAGCAGTTGAGGCACCCGGTAAGGCACCTCATCAAAGTTCTGCTCCGCCAGCCCCGCACACACGGAGCGCGACCAATTCGTCGGATGGGCGCCTGAGTCATCATAGAAAAACACGGCGCGCGAAAACGCATCGTCCAATTTGCTGTGCATATCACTTTCCCTAATGACATGTAGAAACTGCGCTGTCGAGATTAAATACGGCCGAAGCAATGCTTCGGCCGTACCTCACAAGACACCGGTATCTTGTGTACAGCGGACAATCAGAGGATGAACAGTGCCGAAAGGATTCGGTTCTGTACGCTATTGAACTTAATCATGTTGAAGCTCCTTTTTTAAAGTATGCATGGCGAATCCATGCGATTCCGTTACTTCATTCACGGCCGAATCTTTCAATGCGGCCGAAATAGAAGTTACTGCTTCTCAGAGGATGAACAGCGCTGACAGCATCCGATTTTGTACGCTTTGATATTTGATCATTTCACTGTCTCCATGTGATTTAAAGTTTGCTGCAAATTGCAGCGACGTAAGATTTAGCTGTCGTCCGAAGATACGTCAAGGAAGTTTGTGAAAGGCACGCGCCAAGGCCAAACAAACCTTCTAGTTAGTTCCGACGGCGTTTTTTCAACGTGTATCAATGGTTTAAATGAAAAATAACCCGATCATGTTTTTTTGCGATGCGCGACGATGCACGGAAAGTTACCCGCCGTCGCGCCTCGCGATTTCGGCACCTTCAGCGTTGAAAGCGCTAGTAGAAACAAATTGCAACAATCCGTGGTGAATTGACGCCCCTACAAACCTCAACTAGTTTAAACAACCGTCACCGGTGGTAACTGGATGTATCCGCCGTAGGACAGCGCATTCGAATGGAGTTCGACCGGCCGACACCCGCCTCGTCAGCCGTATGATCAGGAGCGATCAACCATGAAGTCCCTTAATCTGGGAATCCTCGCGCACGTCGATGCCGGCAAGACCAGCCTGACCGAACGGATCCTGTTCGATGCCGGTGCGCGTTTGCGCCTGGGCAGTGTGGATTCGGGCAACACCTGCACCGACAGCCTGCTGCTGGAACGCGAGCGCGGCATCACGATCAAATCCGCCGTGGCCTCGTTCGAGCTCAACCACCTGCTGATCAATCTGCTGGACACCCCCGGACACCCGGATTTCATTGCCGAGGTGGAGCGTACCCTCGCCTTGCTCGACCTCGCCGTCGTCGTGGTTTCGGCCGTCGAGGGGGTTCAGGCGCAAACCCGGGTGCTGGTCAACGCCCTGCAACGAATGGCAATACCTCATGTGTTCTTCATCAACAAGGTTGATCGTAAAGGCGCCGATTTCCTGCGCACCCTGGAGGCTCTCCAGCTACAGCTCAAGAGTCGCCCGTTGGCCTTGTGCACTGTGCGAGACGCCGGCACGGCGCAGGCCACGGTCGAACGCATTGATCAGGCGTCAGCCGAGGTCACGTCACAGTGGCTGGACGTGCTGTGCGAACACGATGAGACGTTGTTGCACGACTACGTGACGGCGGCGCAAACAATCGACAGTTCGCGCCTTGAGCAAGCGGTGCGCGAGCAACTGGGCAGAGGCCTGGTCAATCCGGTGTTTGCCGGGTCAGCCATTACCGGTGTTGGCGTCGCACAGATGATCGAGACGCTCACACGGTTGGCCCCGGCCAGATGTCACGATGCCGAGGCGCCTGTGCTCGCCTCGGTATTCAAGATCGACCGGGGCTGGGGCGGGCACCGGCGTTTTCATGTCTGTGTCCAGGCTGGCACGCTGCACGTCCGCCAATCGATCGAGACGCCGCAAGGCACCAGCCGGATCACCGCCATTCAAGTCTCCGAAAGCGGCGGTCTGCAACCGGCAACCCTCGCCCGCGCAGGCCAGATCGCTTGCATCACCGGGCTTGAAGGCGTGCGCATCGGCGATCGGATCGGCGCGTGCAGAGAACGCAACACAGCCGCGCACACTTTTACCCCGCCGGCGATCGAAACCCATGTTTCTGCCGCTTTGCCAGCGCAGACAAAAGCCCTCTGGGAAGCATTGAGCCTGCTGGCCGAACAGGATCCGCTGATCGATTTGCGCCGAAACCCGGCGGGGCAAATGTTCGTTTCGCTGTACGGCGAGGTGCAAAAGGAAATCATCCAGGCCACGCTGCAAGAGGAGTACGCCATCGAGGCGGTCTTCGAGGAAAGCTCGGCGATCTGCGTTGAAACCTTGCAAGCGTCTGGTCAGGCCCAGGAATCAATCGATGAGCCCGACAATCCGTTTCTCGCCACCGTCGGTATTCGTGTCAGTCCCGGGGCGGCAGGATCGGGACTCACGTTCATTCGTCAAGCCCATGCCGGGCTGATGCCGGCGAGCTTCTACAAAGCGATCGAAGAATCGGTCTTCGAGAGTCTCAAGGAAGGCCCGTGCGGCTGGATGGTTCACGATTGCGAGGTGATATTGACCACCGTCGACTATGCATCGCCCTCAAGCACTGCGGCTGATTTTCGACACCTCACACCGCTGGTACTGGCTGCAGCGATCAGCCGCGCCGGCACCGCGGTCTGCGAGCCGCGCAGCCAGTTCAACATCGAAGTGCCGGCGGCCTTGAGCAGCGCGGTTCATGGTTTGCTGGCCAAGGCCGGGGCCACAATCCATGGCACCACGCTAGATGCAGAGACCGCGCGGATCGAAGGCTCGATCGTCACCACGCGAATCTACAAGTTGCAGCACCAGATACCCGATGTCACCAGCGGCCTTGGTTTTATGGAAAGCCAACTGGCCACGTATACGCCGGTCGCGGGCACTGCGCCTCGCCGGGAGCGCACCCTGGCCAACCCTTACAATCGCCAGGATTACCTGCGGCAAGTCAGACTGGGCTTGCGCACCGGACGGCCGGCAAGCAGTGCTTGATGGCTATTGAACCGGCGGCTGGCTGATCTGGTTTAGATGACTGACATCGGCGGCCGGCAGGTGCAGTTGTGGCGCCGCCATGATCTCGCGCAATTGCTCGACAGTACTGGCCCCCACCACGGGTGCCACCACCGCAGGTTGGGCCAGCAACCAGGCGAGTGCGACTTGCGTACAGGAACTGTCGCAGTCCCGGGCAATCCGGCGCAGTGATTCAAGGATCAGCCAGTTGCGCTCGTTGAAGTAGTCTCTCTGTACACCCGGCGCGCGCGGAGAACCCGGCAATCCTGCCTGCGGGTGGTACAGGCCAGACAAAAAGCCCTTGGCGAGCGGGTTGTACGGCAAGAGTCCGACGCCCTCTTCCACGCACAATGGCTGCAGTTCGGTTTCGACACGACGCCGTTCGAGCAGGTTGTAGCGTTCTTGAACACTGACGTAGCCGACCAGTGCATTGCGCTCGCTGATCGCCAGTGATTTCATCAGGCGCCAGGCCTTGAAGTTGGAGCAACCGACGTAACGCACCATCCCCCGCTGCACCAGATGTTCGAAGGCGCGCAAGGTTTCTTCGACCGGAACATCATCGTAGTCATCATGGGCCTGATACAAATCGATGCAGTCGACTTGCAAACGCTCCAGCGAACCCTCCACAGCCTTGACGATGTGCCGCCAGGAAAGCCCCTCGTCATTGGGCCCGGGCCCCATGCGCCCGGACACCTTCGTTGCCAGCAATACCTGGTTGCGTCTGGCCGTGGTTTTCAACCAGCGCCCGACGAACTCCTCCGAATCCTTGCCACCGACACCGTCACCCAGAACCGGGTAGACATCCGCCGTGTCGATCAGGTTACCGCCCGCTTCGACATAGGTATCGAACAAGCGGCGTGAGGTAGGCTCGTCGACCCACCAGTTGCATTGCGCGGTTCCCATCGCAATCGCGGAAACCTTGAGTCCCGAGCGTCCAAGTCGTCTGTAGTTCATGATCGATATCGCCGTCCCTGTTACGAAGCTTCCATGATGTCGCGGGGCAGTATAGTGGAGTCTCGGCGCCCCCGTTCAAGGCTGACTGCTTTGCAGGTGTCACAAATACCACCGATACTCCCGCGCCCCAATCTCCTGCATAAACGCCAAATGATCCTGGCGTTTATTCTCGCAATACACATCCACAAACTCCGCGCCCAACCCTTCCCGCAACTGCGGCTGATGCTGCATCGCACGCACGGCCTCGACAATCTCTTTAGGGAAATCGATCCCGCTACTGCGGTCTTCGTTCAGCGGTGCGATCGGTTCTTTGCCCGACGCCAGCCCGTGCTCCAGTCCCACCAGAATCGCCGCCAGCACCAGATACGGATTGGCATCCGCGCCCGCCAGGCGATATTCAACCCGCAGGTTCTTCGCGTCCGACTCGGGGATGCGCAGGCACGCATCGCGATCCTCAAAGCCCCAACTGGCTTTGCTCGCGGTGTTCACCGTGCCGCCCAAGCGGCGCATCGAGTTCTGGTTTGGCGCGAAGATCGGCATGCTGTGCGGCAGCAATTCCAGGCACCCGGCGACTGCATGGCGTAGCGGCTGCTGCTCATTGGCCGCCAACAGATTATTGCCGGTTGCGTCGTACAAACTGACATGCACATGCATGCCGCTGCCCGGATGCTGCAAGTACGGCTTGGCCATGAAACTCGCGCGATAACCGTGTTTAAGCGCGACGCCGCGCGTGCTGCGGCAGAACAACGCCGCCCAATCCGCCGCACGCAAACCGTCGTCGAGATGGCCGAAGTTGATTTCAAACTGTCCGGGCCCAAGTTCCGCGGTAATCACCGTGGCGTCGATGCCCTGTGCCCGCGTCGCTTCGACCATTTCATCCAGCACCGGCGCGAAGCGTGAGAGACGTTCGATGTGCAGGTTCGGTTGATCATCGGCATCGTCGGTCAGGTCGTCGCGGGGGAATTGCGGCAGACCGTCGCGCAGCTTTTTATCGAACAGGTAGAACTCCAGCTCGAACGCCACCACCGGGTGAATGCCTTTGCCCGCCAGGCGTTGGAGCACTTGTGCGAGGACTTCACGGGGTTCGAACTCGATCGGTTTTTCCGTGCCGTCCGAGGTGATCAGCATCTGCCCTAGCGGCTGCGCTTCCCACGTCACCGGTTTCAGTGTGCCCGGCACGAGACGGCGCACGGCATCCGGGTCGCCGTCGTTGAAGCAGTAATCGCCAATCGGGAACAAACCGCCCTGCACGCCGAGCAGCACACAGTTCTGCGGCAGTTTCAGCACGCTGCCGGCGGCGACTTTTTCGAGCATGTCTACCGGATAACGCTTGCCGTAAAAATGCCCGGGAATGTCCACGGAAATCAGGTCGACATAACGCACCTCGGGGTAACGTTGGCGAAACGCACGCACTTCGGCGAGCAGGTCTGCGCAGACAGCGTCCATCGTGTTCATCCTTTGTTGTGATCAGGTGTAGACCCAGAGCACGCGAGTCAACTGCTCGGTGAGGTTGCCGTAGCGGCAGCGGGTATGACTGTCGAACTGAAAGCTGTCGCCGGCTTTCAACGTGGTCGGTTCTTCGTTGTCGCCCAGCCACAGCGTCAGTTCGCCTTCGAGGACGTAGCCGCCCTGCTCCGAGCTGTCAGTCAGATGGCGATCACCGCTGCTCGCACCGGCTTCCAGATGGCTTTCGAGCATGGAGAACGAGGCGCGCATCTGCGGCGACACCAGAATGTCGGTGATGCCGTTGGCGTAATACAGCGTGCGGCGCTCGTCCGGGCGCGTCACCCAGGGCAATTCCTTGGGTTTGGGCAGGCTGTAGAAATAGGTGGTCGGCACGCCGAAGGTTTCGCTGATCGCGGTCAAGTCCGCCACAGTGGGCCGCGACAAGCCGCGCTCGACCTGCGACAGAAACCCGACCGAACGGCCGATCTTGTCGGCCAGCTCCTTCAGGGTCCATTTCTTGTGCTTGCGCAGGTCATGGATGAGGATCGCCAGCGCGGCGATTTCTTCTTGCTTGTTCATGGCTGCAATTCCGAAAGATGTTTCATCAAATACTGTCGCGCAGTCGATACCAGGCCTTGCCGATCGCCTCCAGCGGCGCCGCGAAGTGCTTGCCGCCGGGAAAGCGGCCATTGCTCAGGCCTTGGTACAACGCCAATTCATCGCCATCGCCGAGAATCGCATCGGACACCGCACGCGCGGCAGCCAATGTCGGCAGGACGCCGTGCCCCGAGTAACCTTGCAGCCAATATCGGTGGTCATCGCCGCCAACGTCCGGCGTGCGATTGATCGTCAAATCGATATGCCCGCCCCAGGCAAACTCGATGCCGACACCTTTGAGCTGCGGGAACACCCGTTCCAGAAACGGCCGCGTCGCCGCCGCAATGTCCTTGGGCATACCGCCGAGATAGGTGCAGCCGCCGCCGAACAACAGGCGGTTATCCGGCGTGCGACGAAAGTAATCGAGGACGAATTGGTTGTCGGTCACGCACACATTGCGCGGCAACAGCGCATTGGCCTGTTCAGGCGCAAGCGGTGCAGTGGCGACCTGATAAGTGCCCACCGGCAGAATGCAGCTGGACAGTTGCGGGTCGAGTTCATCGAGATAAGCGTTGCACGCCAGCACCAGCACATCGGCGCGAACCGTACCGCGAGCGCTGTTGACCCGAAAACCGCCGCCCTGCGCCTGATAACCCAGCGCCTTGCTTTGTTCATGGATTCGCCCGCCGGCCCGCTCGATGGCGGCCGCCAGGCCTAGCGCCAGTTTCAGCGGATTGAGGTGTGCGCCTTCAGGGTCGTAAAGCCCGGCCTGATAGCGATCAGTGGCCAGCCATTCGGGCAGTTGTTCACGAGCAATGAACTGCAACCCATCGTGGCCCCACTTGTGGCTCGCCTCGTGTTGCCATTCGCTGAGCAGGCTGACCCGGCGCGGCATCACCGAGGTCCACAAATGCCCGGGCCGATAGTCGCAATCGAAACCATGGCGCCCGGGCAATTCGCGCAATTCGGCGGCAGCCCAACGCATGCCGTCCCAAAGCCGCCTGGCCCGTTCATGGCCCAGCGCAGCTTCCAGCGGTGGCATATCGCACGACCAGCCAAGAATCGCCTGCCCGCCATTACGCCCCGACGCCGCCCAGGCCACGCGACTGGCTTCCAGCACGATCACGCGTTTGCCTGCCAAGGCCAGACGCAACGCCGTGTGCAGGCCACTGAATCCAGCGCCGATGATCACCACGTCGGCATCATGCTCACCTTCTAGAACAGCGCGCTGGCTCAGAAGATCGGCGCAACTGTGGGCGTAATAGCTGTCGACGTGCTGGCTGGATTGCTGAAACATTCGCGGCCTCATGAAATTTGTTTCTTATAATTTCATGAAAATCTACAGAATAAATTTCACACAGGCAACTCGACCTTCGCGATCAGCCCTCCGCTCTTGCGATTGCTCAGCGTCAATTCACCGCCCTGCTCACGGACGATCGCTCGCGCGGCGGAAAGACCCAGGCCCACGCCGCCGGTATCGCGATTGCGCGAAGCTTCCAGACGAAAGAACGGATCGAACACCTGCTCCAACGCCGACTCGGGAATACCGGGGCCTTCGTCGCTGACCTCGATGCAGATCGCATGCTCATCACGTCTCAATGCAATGCCCGGACACTTTGCATATTTCAGCGCATTCTCCAGCAAATTGACGACCACCCGCTTGATACCCAGCGGTCGTCCTTCGTACACCAGATGCGCTGGACCTTCGAAGTCGACATTGATGTGCTGATCGCGGTAATCGTCGACGATGGTCTGCAGCAACTCCGACAGATCAAACGCAGTGGTCTGCTCGCGGTGCGTGTCTTCGCGGAAGAACGCCAGCGCGGCGTTGATCATCGATTGCATCTCTTCAACGTCGCGAATCAGTTTGCCCTGGTGATCGAGGTCTTCCATGAACTCGCTGCGCAAGCGCATGCGCGTCAGCGGTGCGCGCAAATCGTGGGAGATCGACGCGAGCATGTGCGTGCGCTCGGCGATGAAGTGCTGGATCTGCGCCTGCATGGTGTTGAAGGCGATAATCGCCTGACGGATTTCGTCAGGGCCTTCGAGCTTGATCGGCGGTGCGCGCAGGTCGGTGCCGAATCGTCTGGCAGCGCGGGCGAAGCGCTGCAAGGGGTTGGCCAATTGGCGGGTGGCAACCCAGGCGACCAGCAACGTGGCAATCAATCCCAAAGCGATGACGATCGCGATACGCGCGCCAAACTCCAGGCCCCAACTGCGCTCCGGCGGGACAAATGACAACCAGCTGCCATCGACCAATTGCACGACGGCGGCGTAATGCGCCTGAGGACTGCCGTTCGGCCAGTCGCCTGGGCTGAACACCTCGATTTTTCGATCTTTGCCCAGCAGTTGCTGCAGCACCGGCACCCGGCTCGCTGGCAGGCGAAGCCCGTCACTGGGCAGGTCGAAGTCGGCGCGTTGTGCTTGCCACGACACCTGCAGCATGGCGCTGCTCGCTGCCGTGGCCAGTTGCGGGCGCAGGCTGGCCGGGGCGGCTTCGATCACCCGCGAGGTCGCGGCGATCTGCTCCAGCAGGCCGGTGCGCTCAATCGGTGGCCGCGCCCAGATCCCGGCGACTTGCACGAACAGTGCATTCAACGCCAGCGAGGCGACCATCGCGGCAATGATGGTCAGGGCGATGCGTCGGCGCAGGGTGTCGCCACGCCATAGTCGGCGGATCACGAGCGACTGACCTTGGCGGTGAACAGATAACCACCGTTGCGCACGGTTCGAATCAGGTCCGGGCGCTTGCTGTCCGGCTCGATCTTGCGCCGCAAGCGGCTGACTTGCACATCGATGCTGCGATCAAAGGCGTCATGGCCATGGCCGTGAGTCAGGTCGATCAACTGCTCGCGGGTGAGGATACGCTGCGGATGATCGAGGAACACCACGAGCAAATCGAACTCGCCGCCGGACAGCGGAATCATCACGTTTTCCGGGGAGCGCAGTTCGCGGCAGGTGATGTCCAGATGCCAACCGGCGAACGCAATCACCGGGCGCGACGGCTCCACCGGGCTGCGCTGTTCAGCGGCGCGACGCTGCAAGGCACGTACGCGAGCGAGCAGTTCCTGCGGGGCAAATGGTTTGGTCAGGTAATCGTCGGCGCCCAGTTCCAGCCCGACAATGCGATCACTCAGTTCGGCCATGGCGGTGAGCATGATGATCGGAATGCCCAATTGCGCGCGCACCTTCTGGCACAGGCTCAGGCCGCTTTCGCCGGGCATCATCAGATCAAGAATGATCGTGTCCGGACGGTTCTGCGCGATTGCCGCCCACATGGCTTCGCCGTGGGACGCCACGTCGACTTCATAGGCGTGCTGCACGAAGAACTTCTTCAGCAGCGCGAGGATTTCCACGTCGTCGTCGACGAACAGCAGTCTGCTCACAGTTACAGATCCATGCGGCGAAAAAACGCCAATCTAAAGCCATTTCGCCGCCCGGGTCATTTATTTCAATCGAGCAACATTTCTACGCGCCAGACATCAAGCGGACATCCTCCGGCAAAACCGCGCGGGCATTCTGCGGCCATTCCAATTCAGGGGGTTCTCATGAAGCTATTGAACGACAACCACTGCGCCGAGGGGCACAGCAGCAACCGGCCCTTGATCCTCAGCCAGCGCACCGCCGCACTCGGCCCTGATACGCCGATTGTGTTTCAGGAGTCGTGCCTGGGCGTGTCCAGCGATCAGAGCCGGATCGTCCTGCGCCGCTATTTCGAGCAGTTCAGCCCGACCAATGCGCACTGGGTCGAGTACGTCCACAGCATTGCCGCTGCCGACCTCATCCAATGGATCATGACCCACGGCCAGTTGCACATCGAGTGCTCGGACAGCATCGCCACGCAACCTCACAAGGAAACCCGTTAATGACCCGCACGCGTTCGCTGTCGCTGGCCCTCGCCGCCACCCTGAGCCTGGCGGCCTGCACCAATAACAAGGTCGAGCACAGCGGTTTTCTGCATGACTACAGCGTGTTGACCGAGCGCCAGTCGCCGTCCGGCGAGTCTGTGCTGGCGTGGGTCAGCCCGGCGCTGGCCAGAGGTCGCTACACCCAGGTTTACCTGGCGCCGAGTCAGTTTTACCCGAGTGCCGAGCCGACGCCGCGGATTCCGCTGAGCACCCTGTCCGGGGTTACCGACTACTACGACGCGGCATTGCGGCTGGAACTGGGCAAGGTGATGCATCTGGTCAACCAACCCGGGCCGAACACCCTGGTGGTGCGCCCCGCCATCACTCAAGTGGCGACCAGCACTCAGGGTTTGCGCTTTTATGAGTGGCTGCCGGTCACCCTCGTCGCTGCCGGCGTGAGCACGGCGACCGGTATTCGCGATCAGGACAGCCAAGTCGCCACCGAGGTGTCGTTCGAGGACGGTTCGACCGGCGAAGTGATTGCCGAAGTGGTGCGCAAAGGCACCGGCGTGCCGCTGGAGAACGACAAGCAGGTGTTGACCGCCGATGACGTTAAGGTGGTGCTGGATGGCTGGGCCAGCGACCTCGGCAAATCCTACGCAACCCTGCGCCGGTAACTACATTCCCCTGTAGGAGCTGCCGGAGGCTGCGATCTTGTTAGGACGCGGAGCGTCCCCGGCTGCATTCCCACGCTGAGCGTGGGAACGATCAGCGTGGGAACGATCACTCGCAGCCTTCGGCAGCTCTTACACAGATGCGTCAGGAAAAAAAGCGCCGGGCAGTGAATTATTTCGTGTCCTCATGTATCTGAGCCAAAGAGTACGCGCCATCAAAAAGATGGCATCTACGCGGCACGATGGATCAGCAAAGAGAAGACCCGGATGAAATCACGCAAGAAAACCGTCAAGCCGATCGGCCTGAACGACATCACCATTGTCGACGACGCCAAGATGCGCAAGGCGATCACCGCTGCCGCGCTGGGCAATGCCATGGAATGGTTCGACTTTGGTGTCTACGGCTTCGTCGCCTATGTGCTCGGCAAAGTGTTCTTCCCCGGCGCCGACCCCGGCACCCAGATGATCGCCGCGCTGGCGACGTTCTCGGTGCCCTTCCTGATCCGACCGCTGGGCGGCTTGTTCTTCGGCGCCTTGGGCGACAAATACGGGCGACAGAAAGTCCTCGCCGCGACCATCGTGATCATGTCGCTGAGCACTTTCGCCATTGGCCTGATTCCGTCCTATGCCTCGATCGGCATCTGGGCGCCGATCCTGCTGTTGTTGGCGAAAATGGCCCAAGGCTTCTCGGTGGGCGGTGAATACACCGGCGCCTCGATCTTCGTCGCCGAATATGCGCCGGACCGCAAGCGCGGCTTCCTCGGCAGTTGGCTGGATTTCGGTTCGATTGCCGGTTTCGTCCTCGGTGCCGGTGTGGTGGTGCTGATTTCCACCACGCTGGGCGAAGCGAAGTTCGAGGAATGGGGCTGGCGTCTGCCGTTCTTCCTTGCGTTGCCGCTGGGCATGATCGGCCTCTATCTGCGTCACGCCCTGGAAGAAACCCCGGCGTTCCAGCAGCACGTCGAAAAGCTTGAGCAAGGTGACCGCGAAGGCTTGGCCGGTGGCCCGAAAGTCTCGTTCAAGGAGGTCGCGACCAAACACTGGCGCAGCCTGATGACCTGCATCGGCGTGGTGGCAGTGACCAACGTCACCTACTACATGCTGCTCACCTACATGCCGAGTTACTTGTCGCACAACCTGCATTACAGCGAAAACCGTGGCGTGCTGATCATCATCGCGATCATGGTCGGCATGCTGTTCGTGCAGCCGGCGATTGGCTTTATCAGCGACAAGATCGGTCGCAAGCCTTTCATCGTGGTTGGCAGCATCGGTTTGTTCATTCTGGCGATCCCGGCGTTCATGCTGATCAACAGCGGCAAGATCGGTTTGATCTTCGCCGGCCTGCTGATGCTGGCCGTGCTGCTGAACTTCTTTATCGGGGTCATGGCCTCCACCCTGCCAGCGATGTTCCCCACGCACATTCGCTATAGCGCACTGGCGGCGGCGTTCAACGTCTCGGTATTGATTGCCGGCCTGACGCCGACCGTGGTCGCCTGGCTGGTCGAGAGCACCAACAATCTGTACATGCCGGCGTATTACCTGATGGTGATTGCCGTGGTCGGTCTGGCCACCGGCGTGACGATGAAGGAAACCGCCAACAAGCCGTTGCGTGGTGCAGCGCCAGCGGCCTCTGACCTCGAAGAAGCCAAGGAACTGCTGCAAGAGCACCACGACAACATCGAGCAGAAGATCGAAGACATCGACGCCGAAATCGCCGCGCTGGAAGCCAAGCGCAAGGAACTGGTGCAGCAGCACCCGCGAATTAACTGAGCGCGAACACTGACCGCAGACCGACTCTGACCGGGTGGCGTGCTGCTTAAACGCAGCTCAGCCACTCGTGCTCCGGATGCAATCGCGTCAAATGTCGAAGCAACCACACGCGCTCCTGCGCAGACAAGTTCGGTAAGGCGCTGGCGAAATCGCTGCGGTCTTTGGGGCGCGTGTGTTTGGCCTTGAACAAGAGAACAGCGGCAGGTCGCAGATACGGGATGCCCGCCGTGCTGCGCAGAACCATTTCGGCGCGCGGGCAGGTTATCGACGGATCACGCTTGTAGATCCAGGTATCCGGCGTGCCCGGCTCGATCATGACATCCACACGCCAGGTCTGTGCGGCGCTGTCGTATCCCCAGATCTGAAAAATGTCTTCGGCGGGCAAGCAGGTCGCTGACAAAAACCGGAATGTGCCGTCCTTCACCGCGTAGAAATCCAGATCGCTCAACGCTTGGCGAAAACAGGCGAAATCCGCCCGCAACACCGTGAACTCCAGATCGCTGTGAGCCCGTGTTTGCCGCCCGTGCCACAGGTCCAGCGCCCAACCGCCGACCACGCACCACGGGCGATTTACCGCGTTCAGAAGTGTTGCCAACTCCTCAGGTGTCCAGGGTTGCCATTGCTCTTGATCGGGCACCAGCGGCTGGGCTGTTGTCATGTCTCAGGCTCGTTGTTCTGTAGATGGATATCGGTAGCGCGCCATTCGACCCCCTTTCACCACCCGGCTCAAGATTTTTATCAGCTCGCCTTGAATCCGATCGCACGTCATTCAAGGCGCATTGACTACCACATACGTCACATCACTGCCCTGATACTGCGGCTGGTACCAGGTCGAGCCGCACTGCATATAGGCGACGTTGTACTGAATCACCTGCACGCAACTGCTGGGCATTTGCGCCGGGGTAAAGATCGCCCCTACCACCGCCGCAGTGGCCGCGACGGTTGCCGTTACCGCCACTGCGGTCGCCACCGGATGGTAGTGATCGTCGTAGCCATAACGGCCATGGCCGTCGACATCAATATCGACATCGCGACTGTTGTCGATGATGACGTTGCGGTTGCTGTTATTGACATTCGTGCGGTTACCCACGTTGTTGCCGGCATTGACCCGATTGCCCGAATTGACCCGATTGCCGGCACTGACATTGTTGGTGCGCTGCGGCGCATTGATCCGCTGCGCCCGTTGCGCATTCGGCGCCGGGGCGCGGTTGACGTTGGCGCGGGCATGTCCTTGGGCGCGTTGCCCCCGGGCATCGGCTTAGGCGACATAACCGGCGGTCAGCAGTGTGGCGGCGGCCAGCGACAACAACAGACTCCACGTCATCGACTTGCTCATGTCACTGCCCTCCCTGATCGCTGGCCTGTTTAAACGCAATTGCCACATCGCCTTTGCCCGGTTTGAAGGTGAACTGCGTATCCGGGATGGTCGGCTTGAGGTTCCACCGATACACCGCGCTGTACTCGGGAAAGCTCTTCTCGTCCGTGGTGGTGATCACCAGTTTGCACGGCAAGGGTTTATCGGAACGGGTCAGCCACAATTGCCAGTCGATGCCCTCCTGGCGAAACGCCAAATGGTCGCAGAGCTGGCCCTTGATGACCGACGGCCCCACGTACAATGCCGCTTTCAAGGCGTCGATCTGCGCCTGATCACTGCCGAACAGAAACAGATCCTCCATCGGTACCTGCACACCGTAGAAGTTCTCGACCTTGTGCAGGGTTTCCGCCACGGTGGCCGGGGCGTCGACAGTGGTGTAGTACTTCAGGTACGGCGAATACTGGGTGAGTTTTTTGCCGTTATAGAAAAACTCGCGGGTGCGCACATCGCCTTCGCTTTTCGCATACAAACGATCGTGGCCGACCACTTTCAGGGTATTGGCGGACTCGGTCTTGATCTTCTGCCCGGATTCCAGAACCGTGTCGCGCGAGACTTCGGCATCGACCTGGAATTTCGGCAGGCTGCGCAGGTAGTTGCCCATATCGATGAGCTTGTCGACCACGTGCGGGTTGATCAGCGGCGCATCGTCGGTGGCCTCGGGAGGGGGCGCGGCCGGTGGCTCTTCTGCGCGGGCTCCCGGCGCGAGAACCAGTGTGAACATCAGGCAGACGATACTGGCTGGGGCTTTCATCGGTTCCGCTCCTGTCCCTGCGTGGGCGTTGCGCCTGAAGGGCGACTGACTGACCAGCCTAGATGTCCGCTCAGGTGTACGCCAATGCGTCAGCGAGAGGGATGAGTGTCACGGCAGGTTTTCTTTGCGCTGGCTCTCCAGAAGCTCGGTGATATCGGCCGGTTGATACACCCAGCCGATGAACAATTCATAGCCAACCGCCAGAATCACCGGCCCGGTGAACAAACCGATAATGCCGCTGGTGACCATACCCCCGAGCGCGCCGATCAGTACAACCGGCATCGGCACCGCGACGCCGCGTCCCAGCAGCATCGGTTTGAGCACGTTGTCGGCAAGCCCGGCAATCGCCATCCACACCGCAAAGATAATTGTGCTGGCGCTGACCCCGTCCACGGCGAAGACATAAATCACGATGGGCAGCGTGATCAGCAACACCGGCAATTGGGTGATGCCCAGCAGCAACACCATCAAGGCGAGAATGCCGGCCGCCGGTACGCCCATGACCACCAACGCCACGCCCACCAGCAACATCTGAATAAACGCGATGCCAACCACGCCCTGCGCCACGGCGCGGATGGTTGCCGTGCACAGTTCGGCGATCTGCGGGCCACGCACGGGGCCGGAAATGCGTGTGGTGATAGCCACCGCTGTCCGGTGGCCGCGCTCGCCGTGGTGCATGATCAACCCGGCGACGATCAAGGCAATCACAAACACCACGATGCCTGCGCCGACGCCGGCAGCTTGATGCAACACCACTTTGCTCCAGTCCTTGAGGTGCGGTGCCAGTTCCTGAAACGCCCAGCTCAGGTCCTGCGAAGCGTGCATCCAGATGCCGTAAAGCGGCGCGCCAATCAGCGGCCAGTCTTCGACACTGGCCGGTGGCGGCGGTATCTCGAACTGCCCCGCTTCGAACGTGTGCATGCTGCCCTTGATCGAATCGGCGATCGAAGCACCCAGCAGGCTCAACGGCAGCATCAGAATCACCAGGCCCACCAGCACCAGAATGATTGCCGCCCAGCCGTAGCGATTACCGAGTTTTGCACCCAGCAGCTGATTCAGCGGATACAGCGTGACAGCCAGGATCAGCGCCCAGAGCATGACATTGAGAAACGGATGGAAAATGTCGTAGCAGAACAGCACCAGAATGGTGATCAGACCCGCGCGTATGAGTACGTCAAGCAACGCTCTGGAACTCTGAAACGCTATCAGCGGTTTGTCTTCCATGTCGGCGCTCCTGGGTGGGCCATCGATGAACCGCTGTGAGCCTAGTTCACAACCGGCACATCGTCTTTTGCCTTAGCGCTCCAACATGCCGTGACACAACAGATTCAGAACCCCGCGCATGTGCATGGCGTGCGCGGTGCGGTCTGGCAATTCCTGCGTGGCCAGGCGAATAAACGCCATGTTCGCGTACTGGTTGAACAGCGTCGCCACCACGTCGAGATCGATCGATTCGCGCACTTTGCCGACCTGCTGGAAATGCAGGAGCAGCGCTTTCGTCTCTTCGATCACGGCGGCATTCCACGGGCTCATCGCCTCGGCCAACTCACCGGTCAGCAGAAACGGCGCCAGTTCCCGCCAAAGCGAAGCCGGCATCGCCTGTAGCTGGTAATCGGTCATCAGCCCTTCGAACTCGCACAACGCCTCCAGCGGATCGCTGTCATCGTCCAGATTCGCCCGCGCCTCGCGCATGGCTTGCTCGTCGGGTTGCTTGAGCAAGGCCAGCAGAATCTCCTGCTTGCCGCCGAAATAGTTGACCACGGTGGGCGCAGAAACCCCCGCCTGCACGGCGATCTGATCCAGCGTGGTGGCCGCAAAGCCATTGCGTTTGAACAACTCGAGCGCCGCCTCGGCAATCACCTGCCGGCGCTGTTCCTTCTGCCGCTCTCTGAGTCCGCTCATGTTGCCTCTGATGATCCTTGCCAATGGCCCTCAGCCTACGGATATCTTTTTTCATCGACAAATATTTTCTTTACAAAAATATTTTTAGGTGACAAAACTTTATCCGTGCAGCGCCGCGACGAACGCACTCACTTGCCCTTTTCTCTGGAGATCCGCCATGTCCGCCGAACTCGATTCGACCCGCAGTACCAGCGATTACCAAGCCTCTGACGCCGCTCACCACATCCACGCGTTCGTTGATCAGAAGGCCCTCAACGAGGAAGGCCCGCGAGTGATGGTCAGCGGCGATCGTCTGGCATTGTGGGACAACGACGGCAAGCGTTATCTGGACGGCATGTCCGGCCTGTGGTGCACCAATCTCGGTTACGGGCGCAAGGATCTGGCCGCCGCCGCGACCGCGCAGCTGGAACAACTGCCCTACTACAACATGTTCTTCCACACCACTCACCCGGCGGTGATCAAACTGTCCGAACTGCTCTTCAGCCTGTTGCCCAAGCACTACAGCCACGCGATCTACACCAACTCTGGCTCCGAAGCCAACGAAGTGCTGATCCGCACCGTGCGCAAGTTCTGGCAGGTGATGGGCAAGCCCGAGAAGAAAATCATGATCGGCCGCTGGAACGGCTACCACGGCTCGACCCTGGCGGCGACGGCGTTGGGCGGGATGAAGTTCATGCATGAGATGGGTGGCACCATTCCTGATGTGGCGCACATCGATGAGCCGTACTGGTTTGCCCATGAAGGCAACCTCAGTCCGGAAGAATTCGGCCTGCAAGCCGCGCGACAACTGGAAGACAAGATTCTCGAGCTGGGCGCCGACAAGGTTGCCGCGTTCGTCGCCGAGCCGTTCCAGGGTGCGGGCGGCATGATTATTCCGCCGGCGACTTACTGGCCAGAGATTCAGCGCATCTGCCGTCAATACGATGTGCTGCTGTGTGCTGACGAAGTGATTGGCGGTTTTGGCCGTACCGGTGAATGGTTCGCCCATCAGGCGTTCGGTTTTGAGCCCGACACGCTGTCGATCGCCAAAGGCCTGACCTCCGGTTACATCCCCATGGGCGGGTTGATTCTGTCGCGGCGCATGGCCGAGGCGCTGGTGGAAAAAGGTGGCGTGTTTGCCCACGGCCTGACCTATTCCGGCCACCCGGTCGCGGCCGCCGTGGCGATTGCCAACCTCAAGGCCCTGCGCGATGAGGGCGTGGTGAATCAGGTGAAAACCGACACTGGGCCTTATCTGCAGAACTGCCTGCGCGAAGTGTTTGGCAATCACCCGTTGGTGGGTGAGATTCAGGGCATTGGCCTGGTGGCGGCTCTGCAGTTCGCTGAAGACAAGGCCAGCCGCAAGCGCTTTATTAATGAAAACGACATTGCCTGGCGTTGCCGCACGATCGGCTTTGAGGAAGGCTTGATCATTCGCTCGACATTGGGTCGGATGATCATGGCCCCGGCGTTGATTGCCACGCGCACGGAGCTGGATGAGTTGATCGACAAGACGCGGATTGCAGTGGATCGAACGGCGCGGGAGTACGGGGTGCTGTGATCGGCCAAGGTCATGCCTGCCTTCTGAGAACTCCATAAATCCCTGTGGGAGCTGGCTTGCCAGCGATGGCGATAGTTCAGGAACATCATTATCGAATGTGCAGGCCTCATCGCTGGCAAGCCAGCTCCCACATGGATCTTCAGCGGACACGAATTCTGCATTCGTCGCAGATCCCCCGGGGGGGCCAGTGAGGTAGAAAATCGGCGGCAGATCAATCCCGCCGATTACTCCGCGCGCCGCTTGGTGTTAAATAGGCGCCAGTCTTAACCTTGTCGCTTATAGCTGTGCAACGAGAACCGATATGAACACCCACTCCAGGAAAACCACCCAAATTCAAACAGCGGTGAGCGCATGATCGAAGTCACCGAAGTTTCCATTGCCCAACTGCGCGCCGCGCTCGAGTCCGGCCAGACCAGCGCAGTCGAACTGGTGCAGGCGTATCTGGCCCGCATCGATGCCTACGACGGCGCCGACACCTCCACCGCGCTGAATGCCGTGGTCGTGCGCAACCCTGAAGCGCTGAACGAAGCCCGGGCCTCCGATGCCCGCCGTGCCAAAGGTGAAACCCTCGGCCCGCTCGACGGCATTCCTTACACCGCGAAAGACAGCTATCTGGTCAAGGGCCTGACCGCCGCCTCCGGCAGCCCGGCTTTCGCCGATCTGATCGCTTATCGCGATGCCTTCACCATCGAACGTCTACGCGCCGCCGGGGCAATATGCCTGGGCAAAACCAATATGCCGCCGATGGCCAATGGCGGCATGCAACGCGGCGTCTACGGCCGCGCCGAAAGTCCTTACAACGCCAACTACCTCACCGCGCCGTTTGCCTCCGGCTCTTCGAACGGTGCCGGCACCGCCACCGCAGCGAGTTTCGCCGCGTTCGGCCTGGCTGAAGAAACCTGGTCGAGCGGGCGTGGCCCGGCGTCGAACAATGGTTTGTGCGCCTACACGCCGTCGCGCGGGGTGATCTCGGTGCGCGGCAACTGGCCGTTGACGCCGACCATGGACGTGGTCGTGCCTTACGCGCGGACCATGGCCGATCTGCTCGAAGTCCTCGACATCGTCGTGGCCGAAGACCCGGACACCCGTGGCGACCTCTGGCGTCTGCAACCGTGGGTGCCGATCCCGAGCGTCAGCGAAGTGCGCCCCGCCGCTTACGCCGATCTGGCCGCCGACGCCAAAGCGCTGGCCGGCAAGCGTTTCGCCGTGCCGCGTATGTTCATCAATGCCGATCCTGAAGCCGGCACCAGCGAAGCCCCGGGCATCGGTGGCCCGACCGGCCAACGCATCAACACCCGCGCCTCCGTGATCGACTTGTGGAAGCAGGCGCGTCAGGCTCTGGAAGCCGCCGGTGCGGAAGTCATCGAAACCGATTTCCCGCTGGTCTCCAACTGCGAAGGCGACCGCCCCGGCGCGCCAACCGTATTCACCCGTGGTCTGGTCTCGAAAGAGTTCTTGCACCATGAGCTGTGGGATCTGACCGCGTGGGCGTTCGACGACTTCCTGCAAGCCAACGGCGATCCGAAACTCAATCGTCTGGTCGACGTCGACGGGCCGAAAATCTTCCCGCACGATCCGGGCACCCTGCCCAACCGTGAAGGCGATCTGGCTGCCGGCATGGATGAATACGTGCGCATGGCCGAGCGCGGCATCACGCCGTGGAATGAAATCAGCACCGTGCCCGACGGCCTGCGCGGCCTCGAACAGACCCGGCGCATCGACCTCGAAGACTGGATGGATAAGCTGGGCCTCGACGCCGTGCTGTTCCCGACGGTCGCAGACGTTGGCCCGGCGGACGCGGACGTCAATCCGGAGTCGGCAGACATCGCCTGGAGCAACGGCATCTGGGTGGCCAACGGCAACCTCGCGATCCGCCACCTCGGCGTACCGACCGTCACCGTACCGATGGGCGTGATGGCCGACATCGGCATGCCGGTCGGTTTGACTTTCGCTGGCCGCGCCTATGACGACTCGAATCTGCTGCGTTTCGCGGCGGCCTATGAATCGACCGGCAGCAAACGCCAGATTCCGCCGCGCACGCCGCCGCTGTCTTAACGCGGTGAAAAGGTGTGTCAGCCAACAAAAATGTTGCCTGACACACCGCTATCGCTGGCAAGCCAGCTCCCACAGGTTCTACTGCCGCCACAAAATCCTCATTCAACCCAAAACCCTGTGGGAGCGAGCCTGCTCGCGAAAGCGGTGTGTCGGCCGGCAATAATGTTGACTGATGTACCGCCTTCGCGAGCAGGCTCGCTCCCACATTTTTTTGTGTGACGCCAAGATCGGTGGGTACACCATAGCCCCCTGTGGGAGCTGGCTTGCCAGCGATGGCGTCAGCACTATCACAACCTATTGACCTGACAACCACAGCAATTCAGCACACCCACTCAATCCCCAGCCCTGCAAACACTCGATCATCCCGGCCACCTTCATTGCCGCTGGCCACTGACCATGATCGACTGCGCCCCCTCGCGCCTAACCCTGCTCGCGCTGCTCTGCGGTCTGAGCACCACCGCCCACGCCAGCGGTTTCTTCGACGATGCCAAAAGCGAAGTGTTCAGCCGCAACTTCTACCTGAGTAACGACTACCGCTCGCCCTCAACGTCCGGCAAAAACTATAAACAGGAATGGGCTCAGGGCTTTATCGGCACCTTCTCATCCGGTTTCGCCCCCGGAACCGTCGGTTTCGGCATCGATGCCCACGCCTTCGTCGGGCTGAAACTGGACGGCGGCAAGGGCCATTCCGGGACCGGTCTGCTGCCGGTCGACAGCGATGGCCGCAGCGAAAACGACTACTCCAGCGCAGGCGGCGCGCTCAAATTGAAAGCCTCGCGCACCACCCTTGCCTTCGGTGAAATGACCGTGGAAACACCGGTGTTCGATACCTCCGACAAACGCTTGCAACCGGAGTACGCCACAGGTTTCCTGCTCAACAGCGCCGAGTTCGACCACGTCAATCTGGTGGCCGGGCATTTCACCGCGTTCAAGAATCAGGACAGCTCATCGGGCAAAGGCGATTTCTATGGCTATGGCGCCAATACTGAAGCGGGCGGGATCATTTTTCTCGGCGCCGACCTGTTCACCGACAGCCCGATTGGCGGCGCGTTGTACGCCTCGGACCTGAGCGACACCTGGCACCAGTACTACGGCAACCTGCACTTCAAACAGTCCGGCGTGCTGCTCGACGCCAACCTCTACCACACCCGCGACACCGGCCGAGCACTGGCCGGCGCCATCGACAACACCGCGTTCAGCCTCTCCGGCAAATACACCTTCGGCGCGCACGCGGTGCTGCTCGGCTGGCAAAAGATCAATGGCGACACGCCGTTCGATTTCGTCGGTGGCGACTCGATCTACCTCGCCAACTCGATCAAATACGCCGACTTCAACGGCGCCAACGAACGCTCCTGGCAGGCGCGCTACGACCTCGACCTCGGCGCCTTCGGCATCCCCGGCCTGAAGTTCATGACCCGCTACGTCAGCGGCAGCCAAATCGACGGCAGCCACGCGCCCAAGGGCGGCGCCTACAACCCGTTTGATCCTGACAGAGGTAGTTACCAACCGCAGCAAGGTGACGGCGGCAAGCATTGGGAGCGGGATATCGATTTGAAGTACGTCGTGCAGTCGGGCGCGGCGAAGGATTTGTCGGTGCAGGTTTCGCATGTTTCACATCGGGCCAATGAGGCGCAGGCCGGCGATGACATTGACCGCATCTACGTGGTGATCCAGTACCCGTTGGGCTTCTGACGCACCACGGTCAACCTTCTTGGAGTGATTCAAATGTGGGAGCGAGCTTGCTCGCGGAGGGGCCCGTGAAGTCAATACAAAGTGCCTTTTAAACCCTGGCGTTTAAAAGACACCTCCAGACACGCCTTCGAAGCTACACATTCTTGCGCCATTGCCTACAGCTACGCCAGAATCCGCCGGCTTGTGCGCCTTGGGGGCGGGTTCTATTGGGTGCAGTCGCTGACGAATCAGCGATCGGGTTTAGCAATCCGATACCTTACAGACGCTCAATCCCCAGTAGCGATGAGCCGTGGTGGCTACATCAACCACGGAGTTTCACCATGATCAAACCAACACCCAACCCACCCGAAACCGACCTCGCCTCCCCCTACGAATCCCTCGATTCCAAAAAACTCAACGACGCCGCCGAACGCACTGCGATCTTTTGCTTTTAACGTGTCGGGGACTATCGTTTGTCCAACGGGCTCGATGCTCGTTAGCGCACCAATAGTGTGATAATTTGCGCGCATTCGACCATCTCCTGGAGGCCACTCATGGCAACCGTACGAAAAACCATCACCGTGACTGACCAGCAAGACCACTGGATCAAAGCCCAGATCGAAGCCGGTCATTACACCAACGACAGCGAATACATCCGTGATCTGATCCGTCGTGAGCAGGAGCGAAACGCCGAGCTGGAAACCATCCGCGCGGCACTTCGGGAAGGTGAGTCCAGTGGAAAACCTCGCCCTTTCGATCCCGAGGCATTCAAGAAGAGAATGTTGAGCGCGCATGGCTGAATATCGTCTTACCCCCGCCGCAGAGGGTGACCTTGAGGCGATCTGGAGTTATACGGCTCAACAATGGGGCTTGGATCAGGCCAATCGCTACATCGACATCATTACCGCAGCCTTCGAGCAATTAGCCGAGCGCCCAAAAACCGCAGCGGCCTGTGACGCAATCCGCCCCGGTTATCGCCGCTGCAGTGTGGAACGCCACATGATCTATTTTCGGATCACCGCGTATGGCATCGCGATCATCAGAGTGCTGCATGATCGGATGGAAGCGCAGCGTAATCTCTGAGAACGTCTCGGATGTCGCAGGATACGGTGGAGCAAAAGATCGCGCCCTTCGGCAGCTCCTGCTGTTCCCTGTCGGAACTGCCGAACGCGTTATCAAGGACAGACCACGTTTGCCCCCAGATCTTCGCCCGATATTTCGCCTTTTAAACCGGAGTGTTTAAAAGACACCTCCGGACACGCCTTCAATGCTACAAATCCTTGCGCCTTGCCTACAGGCAAGCCAGAATCCGCCGGCTTGTGCGCCTTGGGGTGGTTTCTATTGTGGTGCGGTCGCTGACGGATCAGCGATCGGGTTTAGCAGCTCGGCTAATTTCAAGGCACGCGAGTTTCGCCATTATGTTATGGCGGCTTTGCGTGGGGCACTTCGGTGCGCCGGGATCCTTGAGCCTGGTCTGCTAACCCGCGTACAGCCGCCACCCTATCCGTTTAGCAGCGATGGATGACGGCTCCAAATCTCAAGGAGCTACACCATGATCAAACCAACACCAAACCCACCCGAAACCGACCTCGCCTCCCCCTACGAATCCCTCGATTCCAAAAAACTCAACGACGCCGCCGAACGCGCCCTCGATCACTACCTCTGCCCACTTGGCGCCACACCGCCGCCCCGTAAAACCCGCCGGATGTACGCCGTCACCGCAGACTTCAAAAACGAGGAACTACTGGCTGATGCCAGCGAAACCCTCGCCTCCGCCAGAACCATCGCCCATGACTTCGCCCATCTCATACCGGCATCGCAACGCAGAACGCTGCTGGGCATCGCGCAACTGATCATGCTTGGCGAGCTGGCGGTGAATCGGGTGATGGATAATCTGGAGCTGCCGCAGTAGCGACCCTCGATGATCGTTCCCACGCTCTGCGTGGGAATGCAGCCCTTGACGCTCTGCGTCAAATTCGCAAGCTGGAACGCGGAGCGTCCCTTGAGGCATTCCCACGCAGAGCGTGGGAACGATCGACCGACCTGGAGTTGTCGAAGGCTGCGATCTTTTGCTTTGGGAAAACTGGCGGAAGGCAGCCGGAGTCGAACCTGCCCGGGAACGGATGCCGTCCCCAACCGGGTTTGAAGCCCGGCCGCGCCACCGGGCGCGATTGCCTTCCTTTGAACTCAGGGTGCGTCGGCACTGGCCAGCGCGTTGTCGGGGCGGATCTGGCGGGATTCGCCGAGGCGCCGGGTCAGGCCGACGCGGTCGAAATATTCGAGGTACTGAATACAGCGTTTGCGTCCCAAGCCTAGCGCATCGCGGAAGCTTGTCACCTGGATCTGCGGATTTTCCTTGCCGAGTTTGAGCAGCACGTCGGCCATGTGGCGCAGTTGCACGTCACTCAAAAACAGATCGCGCACCACTTGATGCATCAGACCGAGCCGCGCCAGTTTACGCAGCAGCAGGCGCACGACAGCGTCGTCCTGACCGAGCATTTTCGCGATGTCACGCACCCACGGCGGGTCGAAACCGGCCTGTTCGAACAACGGTTGTAATCGCAGCCAGAGGCTTTCGTCCTCGGCATTCAGGCGCACCTGATGATCCGGCAAATGCAGCCATGGGCCGCTCGCCTGGATTGAGCCGGCCGCCAGCAATTCATCCAGCAAACTCACAAACGTTGAGCGTTCCAGTGCCAGACCACTGAAGCGCCGCAAGCGATCGCGATCCGGGCCCATCTGGTCAGGTTCCAGTTCATGGAACTGCGCGAGTTGATCCAGCAAAGTGAACTTCAGTTGCGCCCAGCGCTGCACGTTGAACAGGACCGGGCCTTGGCGGGTGTCGATCAGGCGTACATTTTCCGCTAATGCCCAGGTTGAGCGTGGGCGATTGAATTGGCGTTCCAGGCGCAGCGGGTCGACGCCGCCAGCGCTGTAGTTGAGCAGTACGGGCAAGACCTGTTCGAACTCGTCGCCAGAAGCCAAAGTGCGCAGTTGCGCCAGACGTTCGGGGCTGCGGCGTTGTCGCGCCGGGGCGAACGGGTCGAGGACCTGGCCGCCGCCCAAGGTGCGTTGCGCGCTCGGGTCGCGCAGGATCAGTCGATCGCCCTTCACCGCGTGCACCGGCGCGTTGATCAGCAATTGCGCGAACATGCGCTCGCCGGGGCTCAGGCGCGGGCCTTCGAGCAAAGCCACCCGGGCGATGACATTCTGCGTGCCGAGGTGCACGTGCACCGGGTGAAAGTGTTCGAAGGTGCGCTCGCCGGGCAGCAGTTGAAACTCGATGTCGACCCGTTGCGTCGGCGCGTGCAGCCATTCGCTCAACAGCCACTGGCCGCGATGGATCTGCGCCAGTTCAAGGCGTTCGCCGCTCAGGTTCAACGCCACTCGTTGCCCGGCGAACGCGTGCTCGGCGGGTTGATTCTGTGCATGCAAGCCGCGCACCCGCACCGATCTCCCCGAAGGCCCGAGGCTGAGTTTGTCGCCGACTGCGACCGCACCCGACAACGCCGTCCCGGTGACCACGATTCCCGCACCGGCAACACTGAACGCGCGGTCAATGGCCAGCCGAAATCCGCCTTCGCGGCTGCGTTCCTGCACTTCTCGTTGCGTTTTCAGCAACGCTTGACGCAACTCATCGATACCCTGCCCGCTCACGCTCGACGCCGTGAATAGCGGCGCTTCGGCAAACGGCCCCGGTTCCAGCAGATCGAGAATCTGGCGCTGCACCTCTTCCACCCTGCCCGCCTGAACCCGGTCGCATTTGCTGATCGCCACCAAGGCCTGTGGAATGCCGAGCAATTCGACAATCGCCAGATGCTCGCGGGTCTGTGGCATCACGCCGTCATCCGCTGCGACCACCAACAGCACCAGATCGATGCCCTGCGCGCCGGCAAGCATGTTGTGGGTGAATTTCTCGTGGCCCGGCACGTCGATAAACCCGGTCAGCCCCGCGCCCGGCTCAAGTTCGGCATAGAGATAACCGAGGTCGATGGTCATCCCGCGTTCGCGTTCCTGCGGGCGGCGGTCGCCGGTTTGCCCGGTCAGCGCTTGCAACAGCGAGGTCTTGCCGTGGTCGATGTGCCCCGCCGTGCCGACGATCACGGATCGACCTGCAACTGCGGCAATTGCGCGAGCCACGCCGGTTCATCGTCGAGCTGACGCAGATCCAGCCACAGCGCGTCGTCGTCGATACGCCCGAGCACCGGGATCGGCAAGGCACGCAACGCCGCTTCCAGATTCAACAGGCAGCGCCCGCGCAAACGCTTGGAGACTTGCGGGCGCATGCACAACGCCGCACTCGGCAAACGCGCCACCGGTTGGCTGCCGCTGCCGATCATGCCCAGGGCCTCGACTGCACTGACCTGCCAGATCTCGCCCAACCGTTCAGCCATCAAGGGCTGCAAGCGCAAAGCCTGGGTGAAGATGTCCGCTTGCGGGCGGGTCAACAGCCGCAAACTCGGCAGACGTTCAGCGAGACGATCGGGATCGCGATACAACCCCAGCACCGCCTCCAGCGCCGCCAAGGTCAACTTGTCGACCCGCAGCGCACGTTTCAACGGGTTCTTCTTGATCTTCGCGATCAGTGCTTTGCGCCCGACGATCAACCCGGCCTGCGGGCCACCAAGCAATTTGTCGCCGCTGAACGTGACGATATCCGCGCCATCCAGCAGCGCCTGACGCACTGTCGGTTCAGCCGGCAAACCCCAACGGGTCAAATCCAAGAGGCTGCCACTGCCCAGATCTTCCAGCAGCGGCAAACCGTGACGATGGGCCAACTCAGCCAGTTCAGCGGTCGGCACGCGGGCGGTAAAACCTTCGATGCTGTAGTTGCTCGCATGCACACGCATGATCAAACCGCTGCGCGGGTTGATCGCCGCTTCATAGTCGCGGGCATGGGTGCGATTGGTCGTGCCGACTTCGTGCAGGCGCACGCCAGCGCGGGCCATGATGTCGGGGATGCGGAAGGCGCCGCCGATTTCAATCAGCTCGCCACGGGAAATGATGCCTTCCTTGCGTGCGCCAAGACTGTTGAGCGTCAGCAGCACGGCGGCGGCATTGTTGTTGACCACGGTGACGGCTTCGGCGCCGGTCAGTTCGCGGATCAGGCCCTCGATCAGATCATCGCGATCACCGCGTTTGCCGCTGGTCAGATCGAATTCCAGATTGAGCGGGTAACGCGCGGCCATTTGCACCGCGTCGATGGCTTCGTCTGGCAATAAGGCGCGACCAAGGTTGGTGTGCAGCACCGTGCCGGTCAGGTTGAACACCCGGCGCACGTGGCTGCGCTGTTGCTGGGCCAGGCGTTCACTGACGCGGCCGGCGAGTACTTCAGGGCTGATTTCCACGGCTGACAATTGCCCGTTCAACACGCCGGGGCGCAGTTCATCGAGCAACTGGCGCAAACCCGCCAGCAGCGACTCACGCCCGTGACGCTCAAGCAAAGGCCCACACGCAGGGTGACGCAACACACCATCAATGGAAGGTAACCGCAGGGACATCAGCCACTCCTGGAAACAGATCACTGGGCTACGCAGTGAAAAACAAGAGTGTAGACCTTGATGTCATTCGTCTCCCGGCGCCAGTAACAGATTCGGCGCCAGCCGCTGATAACCGTCCTGGGCCAGACGCATATCGAGCAGCAAACTGCTTAGATCCGCTGACAACGCCTCGGCATCGGCGTCGTTCTCCAGATACACCAGTTTCAGATAGCTGTTGCAGCCCGGACAGACTTCGGCACGCAACGGTGCCTGATTGGCAGCATGGCGATCGTCCTCAAGGCTCAGATAATCCAGGCCTTTGCTCGACTCGCAATACACGCACTTGACCCGCACCACGTGCCATTCGCAGGCACACAGCGAACACACCAGATAACGCAAACCGTTGTGCTTGCCGCGATGGCGAATCACACCCGCCATGGCCGGTGAGCCGCAAGCCGGGCATTGGCTGAGGCTGTCGCCGGGTTTCAGTTGCAGATTCGCCGCGCTGAGCAGCCAGTGACTCCAGGCCACTTGCAGCGCCGCGCCAAGAAAAGGCACCAACTGCGCCGGCACCATCGAATATTGACCGCTGACCAACGCCACGGCCCATGCACGTAACTGACCGGGACTGGCGACCCGCAACGTTGTCACCGCCTCAATGACGGCAGGCTGTTCATCAGGTTCATAACGCTGCAACAAAGCGTCGAGATAAGCCTGCCAACCCTCTTCACGCACCAACGTGTCAGCCGCAAATGGCGGCAAACCATGCTGCTGACAGGCCTCGATCCGTTGCTGATCAAACGGCGCCGTCAGCGGCGGATCGTCAAACACCTGCTGCTGCACCCGGCACAGCCCGGCAATCAGTCGCAGATAATCAGCCAGCGCATGCCCCTCGGCCAATTGCTCCAGTCGAGCGGCGCGCAAAGCAAACAGGTTATGCGGCGGCAGATGCAGAAACGGCGGCGAACTGGCCGCCGCTTCGATTTCCCCAGGTTCAAGAATGGTTGGCAAACGTCAGCCCTTTTTGGTGATCGGTCGCTCCGGCACGTCGGGATGACGCTCGTCGCGGGTCACCTCGCGATACCAGAGTTCATGGTGTTTCTTCGCCCAGGCGCGGCTGACCCAGCCGTGCATCATTGCGTCCACCGAGCCCTTGATCCACAGCCCGGCGTAGATGTGGATGATGATGCTCAGCACCAGAATAAATCCGGCCAACGCATGCAGCAGCATTGCCCAGCGAATCACGGTGATGCCGAAATACGCACTGAACCAGGCCCGCCAGATCACCAGCCCGGTGAACAGCAACGCGAGCATGCACAGGAGTAAAGTCCAGAACAGCAGCTTCTGCCCGGCGTTGTATTTACCTACCGGCGGCACGCTTTCTTCATCGTTGACCATCACCCGATTGATCCGCCGCAACCACCGCCGGTCATTGGCGATGAAGAAATTGCTGCGCCAGAAACTGAACACCAGGCCAAGGAACAACACGAACATGGCGATGCCCATGTACGGATGCAGAATCCGCGTCCACGGCCCGCCGCCGAACAGGTTGCTCAGCCAGAACAGCGACGGATGAAACAACGCCAGCCCGGACAGCCCAGCCATGAAAAACAGGATCGCCACCAGCCAGTGATTGGTGCGCTGGTTGGCGGTGTAACGCAGGATCGTCTTGTTGCTCATGACCGGTCCTCCCCGCGTGGATCGAAGGTGTGCACCGCCGGATCGACGACGTGCACCGAGGTGTCGGGTGGCGTTGGATGTTCGTCCTCTTCAACCCGGTTCGGCCCGATGCGCACGTAGTGGAAGAACCCGGCCAGCACCGCCGCGCCCATGGCCAGCAGGCCCAAGGGTTTGCTGATGCCTTTCCACAAGCCCACCAACGGACTGATCGCCGGATCCTGCGGCAGGTTGGCGTAGATGGTTGGCGTGTCGGCGTGATGCAGCACGTACATCACGTGCGTACCGCCGACACCGGCCGGGTCATACAGACCAGCGTTTTCGAAGCCACGACTTTTCAGGTCAACGATGCGCTCGGCGGCGTGTTCCTTCATGTCTTCCTTGGTGCCGAAGACGATGGCGCCGGTCGGGCAGGTTTTCACGCAGGCTGGTTCCAGCCCTACTGCGACCCGATCCGAGCACAAGGTGCACTTGTAAGCCTTGTGGTCTTTCTGCGAAATGCGCGGAATGTTGAACGGGCAACCGGTGATGCAGTACCCGCAACCGATGCAGTGATCCTGATCGAAATCGACGATGCCGTTGGCATGCTTGATGATTGCGCCGGGACTCGGGCACGCCGCCAGGCAACCGGGCTCGGCACAGTGCATGCAGCCGTCCTTGCGGATCAGCCATTCGAGGTTACCGGCGTCGGTTTCGTGCTCGGTGAAGCGCATCAACGTCCAGGTTTCCGCGCTCAGGTCTTGCGGATTGTCGTAGGTGCCGTGGTTGTGGCCGACCTCGTCACGCAGCTCGTTCCATTCCGAGCAGGCCACCTGACAGGCTTTGCAGCCGATGCATTTGGTGGTGTCGATCAGCTTGGCCACCGCCTCCTGATTCCTCACCGACGGCGGCACGGTTGTGGTGGCCGAGCGGGCAATAATGTCTTGGCTGGCCATTTACAGTTTCTCCACGTTGACCAGGAATGACTTGGATTCCGGGGTCTGTGTATTGCCATCGCCGAGGAACGGCACCAGGGTGTTGGTCAGGTAACCGTGACGTGTCAGGCCGGTGAACCCCCAGTGCAGGGGGATGCCGATCTGATGCACGATCTGGCCGTTGACCTGCAGCGGCCGGATCCGTTTCGTCACCACTGCCACCGCTTCGATAAAGCCACGCTTGCAAGTGACGCGCACGCGATCCCCGGCGGCAATGCCCTTCTCTTTCGCCAGTACTTCACCGATTTCCACGAACTGCTCGGGTTGGGCAATTGCGTTCAACTTGCAATGCTTGCTCCAGAAGTGGAAATGCTCGGTGAGCCGGTAACTGGTGCCGGCGTACGGGAAGTCCTTGGCCTCGCCAAGGGTTTCCCAGACCGAATCGAAGATCCGCGCTGCCGGGTTGCTGGTGGCTTTCTTGTTTTGCGGGTGCAATGGATTGATGCCGATGGGCGTTTCGAACGGCTCGTAGTGCTCGGGGAATGGGCCTTCGTTCATCTTGTCGACGGCGAAGAACCGCGCCACGCCTTCGGGATTCATGATGAACGGATTCATCCCGGCTTCCGGCGGCACGTCGGCTTTGTAGTCCGGCACATCGGTGCCGGTCCAGGCCTTACCGTTCCACCACACCAGACGTTTTTTCGGGTCCCACGGTTTGCCGGCGACGTCCGCCGAAGCGCGGTTGTAGAGAATCCGCCGGTTGGCCGGCCAGGCCCACGCCCAGCCCTGATGCTGATGCATGCCGTACGGATCGGTGTTGTCACGACGGGCCATCTGGTTGCCGGCCTCGGTCCAGCTGCCGGCGAAGATCCAGCAGCCAGACGCGGTGCTGCCGTCATCCTTGAGCAAGCCGAATCCGGCCAGTTGCGAGCCGGCTTTGACCGCGACGCCAGCGGCATCGGTGAAATCCGCCACAGCGCTGCCGTTGATTTCCTTGGCCAGCTCCTCCGGCGAAGGCTCGTCGGGGATCTTGTACGGCCACGTCAGCTTCAGCAGTGGATCGGGGAATTTGCCGCCCTCGGCCTGATAACGTTTGCGCAGGCGCAGGAACAGTTCGCTCATGATGCGGATGTCGGTCTGCGCTTCGCCCGGGCCATCGGCGCCTTTCCAGTGCCATTGCAGCCAGCGGCTGCTGTTGACCAGTGAGCCGTCCTCTTCAGCAAAACAGGTGGTCGGCAGGCGAATGACTTCGGTCTGGATTTCGGCACTTTTCACGTCGTTGTACGGCCCGACGTTGTGCCAGAACTCCGAGGTTTCGGTAGCGAGCGGGTCCATCACCACCAGCCATTTCAGCTTGGCCAGTGCGCCCATCACACGGTTCTTGTCCGGCAGCGCGGCGATCGGGTTGAAGCCCTGGCAGAAGTAGCCGTTGACCTTGCCCTGGCTCATCAGGTCGAACATCTTCAGAACGTCGTAGTTGGGGATGTCGAGTTTTGGCAAATGGTCGTAGCACCAATTGTTCTCGACGGTGGCGTTGGCGCCGTACCAGGACTTCATCAGGCTGACGTGGAATTTGCTGTAGTTCTGCCAGTAGGACAATTGTCCCGGCCGCAGCGGGACTTGCGTGCGTTTGTGGATGAAGGCGTTGTAGTCCTGCTCGGCGTCGGTGCCCAGCGTCAGGTAGCCCGGCAGCGCATTGGAGAGCAAGCCAAGGTCGGTCAGGCCCTGAATATTCGAGTGGCCGCGCAAGGCGTTGACCCCGCCGCCGGGCATACCGACGTTGCCCAGCAGCAATTGCACCATCGCCGCGCTGCGGATGATCTGCGCGCCGATCGAGTGCTGCGTCCAGCCGAGGGCGTAGAGAATCGTCATGGTCTTGCCCGGTGTCGAGCAAGTGGCGATCTCTTCCCAGATTTTCTGCATGGCATCGACCGGCATGCCGCAGATCTGGCTGGCGAGGTCGATGGTGTAGCGGCTGTAATGCTGCTTCATCAGTTGATAGACGCAGCGCGGGTCTTGCAGCGTCGGGTCAACTTTGACGAAACCGTCGTCGCCCATCTCGTAACCCCAGCCGGATTTGTCGGTGTAGCTGCGTTTCTCCGCGTCGTAGCCGCTGAAGATCCCGTCTTCGAAGCCATAGCCTGCTCTGACGATGAACGACATGTCGGTGTAGTTGCGCACGTATTCGTGCTGGATCTTGTCCTCGGTCAGCAGGTAATTGATCAACCCGCCCATGAAGGCGATGTCGGTGCCGGTGCGAATCGGCGCGTAATAGTCGGCCACCGAAGCGGTCCGGGTAAACCGCGGATCGACGACGATCAGCCGCGCGGCGTTGTGCGCTTTGGCCTCGGTCACCCATTTGAAGCCGCACGGATGCGCTTCTGCGGCGTTGCCACCCATCACCAGGATCAGATTCGCGTTGGCGATATCGGTCCAGGTATTGGTCATGGCACCACGGCCGTACGTCGGGGCAAGACTTGCCACCGTCGGGCCGTGTCAGACACGCGCCTGGTTATCGAACCCCAGCATGCCGAGACTGCGAATCACCTTCTGGGTGATGTAACCGGCTTCGTTGGACGCCGCCGACGCCGCGAGGAACCCGGTGCTCAGCCAGCGATTCACCGTTTGCCCGTTGGCATTTTTCTCGATGAAGTTGGCGTCGCGGTCGGCTTTCATCAGGTCGACGATGCGGTCGAGCGCTTCGTCCCAACTGATCCGCGTCCATTCGCTGCTGCCCGGCTTGCGCGTTTGCGGGTAGAGCAAACGGCCGGGGCTGTGAATGAAGTCGAGAAGGCCTGCGCCTTTCGGGCAGAGGGTGCCGCGATTGACCGGGTGGTCGGCGTCGCCCTCGATGTGAATGATGCTTTGCGCGACGTTCTTCGCGGCATCGCCCTGGCTGTACATGATCAAGCCGCACCCGACCGAGCAATACGGGCAGGTGTTGCGGGTTTCATGGGTGTGGGCAAGCTTGAAGTGACGCACCTGCTCGGCGAAGGCTGGCGTCGGGGCCATGCCCAACGCGCCCAGGCTAGAGCCTGCAAGGCCGATACCGGCGACCTTGAAGAACTGACGACGGCTGAGATCCATCGTGCACTCCTGATCAGGTGGAACCCGGTACTTGAGCCGGGTTTTATCTGGACAATCACGGTTGCGGCAAACGTGTGCCGACTTTTTCACTGTAGACAATGACCACACGATCTGTGTGAAAACCGACCGTCGGCCGTTTGTCGGCACTCCTGCTAACAACCGCAATCCCTGTGGGAGCTGGCTTGCCAGCGATCGCGGTGGGTCAGTCAGCTACATTGTTGGATATGCCGACGCCATCGCTGGCAAGCCAGCTCCCACAAGGTTTTGGGTGTTCCCGCAGGGTCATGGGTTTATCATGCCCCCCAGGACCATTCCCGCCTTCACGAGACCGCGCATGACTTTCGATTTTGATCAGGTATTCGACCGCCACAACACTGGCAGCACCAAGTGGAGCCGCTATTCGGCTGACGTGTTGCCGATGTGGGTCGCTGATATGGATTTCGCCGCGCCGCCGGTGGTGATCGAGGCGTTGCAGCAACGCTTGCTGCACCCGCTGGTGGGCTACAGCGTGGCGCAGGACAACTTGCGCGAAGCCATCGTCGCCGACCTCTGGAACAAATTTTCCTGGAAGGTCAAACCGCAGGAGCTGATTTTCCTGCCCGGCGTCGAGTCTGGCTTCAACATGGCTTTGAAAGCGCTGGTGCAGCCGCAACAGAACGTCGTGGTGCAAGTGCCCAACTACCCACCTCTGCGCCATGCGCCGGGGCACTGGGGGTTGAACAAGGTTGAACTGGAATTCGTTGCGCAGGCTGACGGCACTTACCTGACGCCGTTGGACGTGTTGCGTGAATCGCTGAACGGCGGCGGCGCGCTGCTGCTGAGCAACCCGCACAACCCGATCGGCAAAGTGTTTGGCCGTGACGAGCTGCAAGCCGTGGCCGACATCTGTGCGGCGCAGGACGCCTGGATCATCTCCGACGAAATCCACGCCGAGTTGTGCTTCGACGGTCGCGTGCACATTCCGACCGCGTCGCTGAGCGCGGAGATTGCCGAGCGCACCATCACCCTGATGTCGGCGAGCAAGGCCTACAACATCGCCGGTCTCAAGACCTCGTTCATGATCATCCAGAACGCCGCCCTGCGCGAACGCGTCAACCACGCCCGTTGCGGCATGGTCGACAGCGTCAACCCGCTGGGCATGGAAGCCACCCGCGTCGCTTACAGCGAAGGTGCGCCGTGGTTGGCCGAGCTGAAAACCTACCTGCAAGCCAACCGCGACTGGCTGGTTGAAGCGGTGCGCAGCCGCTTGCCCGGCGTGACCATCAATGTGCCGCAGGGCACCTATCTGGCGTGGCTGGATTGCTCGGCGCTGGATCTGGACAACCCGCAGCAGTTCTTCCTTGAGCAGGCCAAAGTGGGGCTGAGCGCCGGTCTGGACTTCGGCGATCAACACCAGCAGTTCGTACGCCTGAACTTCGGCTGCCCGCGCTCGCTGCTCGAAGAAGGTATCGCCCGCATGGAGCATGCACTGGCAAAACGCAACACCTGAAACCACCACTAAACCCTGTGGGAGCTGGCTTGCCAGCGATAACAATGTATCAGTCGACATTAATGTTGAATGTCAGACCGCTATCGCTGGCAAGCCAGCTCCCACAGGTTCTTTATTCAGTCTGAAAACCGTTGGAAATCCGATCGAACTCACGGCAAACGCACCGGGTCAACCGCCCATACCAGCCATGAAACCTCGGAGACCCGCGATGACCGACTATCCAAAACCACCCTTCCCCGCACAAGCCCAAGCCGTACCCGGTTCGCAACGCAAAATGGAGCCCTATCCTGATTGTGGCGAGCAAAGCTACGTCGGTTCCGGGCGACTGGCCGGCAAGATCGCCCTGATCACGGGCGCCGACAGCGGCATAGGCCGCGCCGTGGCTATTGCGTTCGCCCGTGAAGGCGCCGATGTGGCGGTGGCGTATCTGGATGAACACGACGACGCCAAGGAAACCGCGCGCTGGGTCGAACAGGCCGGACGCCAGTGCCTGCTGTTACCGGGCGATATCGCGCAAAAGGCCCATTGCCAGGCCTTGGTCGACAAGACCGTCGAACGCTTCGGCCGCATCGATGTGCTGGTCAACAACGCGGCGTTCCAGATGACTCACGAAAACTTCGAAGATATCCCCGACGACGAATGGGTGATGACCTTCGACGTCAACATCACCGCGATTTTCCGCCTGTGTCAGGCGGCGATCAAACACATGCGTGCCGGCGCGTCGATCATCAACACCAGCTCGATCAACTCGGACATGCCCAAACCCACCCTGCTCGCCTACGCCACCACCAAAGGCGCGATCGCCAATTTCACCGGTGGTCTGGCGCAGATGCTTGGGCCGAAGGAAATCCGCGTGAACTGTGTGGCACCGGGGCCGATCTGGACGCCGCTGATCGTCTCGACCATGCCCGATGAAGAAGTGCAGAACTTCGGCGGCAACACCCCGCTCGGCCGCCCCGGTCAACCGGTGGAAGTGGCGCCGATCTATGTGCTGCTCGCCTCGGACGAAGCCAGCTATATCACCGGCCAGCGCTATGGCGTGACCGGTGGTAAACCAATGTTGTGATGACGCCTTCGCCAACGCCTACAGTACAACTGAAGGCCCATTGAACACGGTGCGATTGCCGTCAGATCAAACATTTGAGGGCGGCAGATCATGAGTTTTATCGTGTGGGTCGCCGTACTCGGCGCCGTCCTGCTGACCCTGGCACTGACCTCGTCGTATCTGCGGTGGATGCCGGTGACCACCTCGGCGGTTTGCTTGCTGCTGGGGATAGGCATCGGCCCCAGTGGCCTCGATCTGCTGAAGCTATCCCTGGAAGACGCCTCGCTGTGGATGGAGCACTTGACGGAAGTTGCGGTGCTCTTCTCCCTGTTCGTCTGCGGCCTGAAGCTGCGTCTGCCGCTGCGCGACAAGCGTTGGCGAATCGCCTTTGGCCTCGCCGGGCCGGTGATGGTGCTGACCATCGCCGGAGTTTGTCTGCTGCTGCATTTTGCATTGCGTTTGCCGTGGGGGCCGTCGCTGTTGATCGGCGCGATTCTGGCGCCGACCGACCCGGTGCTGGCGGCGCTGGTGCAGGTCAACGATGCGCGGGATGTCGACAGCGTGCGTTTCGGCCTGTCGGGTGAAGCCGGGCTCAATGACGGTGTGGCCTTTCCGTTTGTGATTCTCGGCTTGTTGTTGATCCACGGCGATGGCTCTGCCGCCGAGTGGCAGGGTTGGGTCTTGCGCAGCTTGTTGTGGGCGGTGCCCGCAGGACTGCTGACCGGGTACTGGATGGGCCGTGGCATTGGCCGTGTAACCCTGTCGCTGCGCATCCACAACGACGACAGCACGCTCAGCCCGAATGATTATCTGGCGTTGTCGTTGATTGCCCTGGCCTACGTCGTTGCCGAAGCGATTGGCGGCTATGGCTTTCTGTCGGTATTCGCTGCCGGGTTGGGCCTGCGTCAGGTCGAAGTCAAATCCACCGGCGCCGGGCAGCCGCCCGCCGAACACTTGGTGCAACCGGTGGTCGGCCATCAGAACGTCGAACCGCAGCAGGCGGTGCATGGCGACACCGAACGGCTGGAAAGCAGCCAGGTTGCCGCCGGGATCATGATGGGTGACATGCTGTCGTTCGGCAGTCTGGTCGAACGCGCAATGGAAGTGTTTCTGGTGACCCTGCTTGGCGTGGTGCTGGTGGCGCACTGGGATTGGCGGGCATTGCTGGTGGGCGGCGTGCTGTTCTGCCTGATCCGTCCGGCCTGCGTTGCGCTGATGCCTTGGGGCACGCTGCTTGAAGGACGGCAACGGTTTTTGATCGGCTGGTTTGGCATTCGCGGGATCGGCAGCCTGTTCTATCTGTTTTATGCCTTGAACCACGGGCTGACAGACTCACTGGCCAGCCTGTGTACCGACCTGACCTTGTCGGTGGTGGCGCTGAGCATTTTGCTCCACGGCATCAGCACGCAACCGATCCTCGCTCGTTACGAACGGCGAAAAAAACGAAAAGCCTGATTCTTCTCCTCGATTTTCTAAAGACAATTGATCGAATTTTTTTCTGTAAAAAAATGGATCCCCGCTTAAAGGCCGGCAGTCACAAGCATAACCCCTCGCCGGATATGCCCGGCCGGGCCCGGCAGGTTCGGTTCCCCTGCGGCGCTACGCCTATGAAACGGAATCCTTGAAGATTAAGGTCACGGTCATGAAAGAATGCTCGACTCCTGCGCAAATCAAGGCTTGCAGAGCTCTGGCTCTGGAACGCAATCGTCAATTGTTCGATAACGCCCACACCCTCAACCGCGCAGCCAATGCGCTGCTCGACGTGGCCGATCTGGACATTGAGCAGTTTGAACGCTACCGCGCACTGCGCAAGAAAGCCGACTCGATGTTTGAAGACGCCATCGACCATTTGTGCGTCCTGAACGAGGACTTCCCACCGATCCCGATGTCCTCGCAGAACTCGGTGGCGTTGCGTCGAGAGCTTGAAACTGTGGAGTGAGGCAGAAAAGCCCCTCACCCTAGCCCTCTCCCAAAGGGAGAGGGAACTGACCGAGGTGGATGGTCGGGATACGCTGACCTGAGATACCGAGTCGAATGCAGATTTTGAGTACAATGAAGATCTGCTCCCTTCCCCCCTCGCCCCTTTGGGGGAGAGGGCTGGGGTGAGGGGGATCGATCTAAAGTGCGCCACAACAATCCAGACGAATAAAAAAGCCCGGCCACATAAGCCGGGCTTTTCTGTACTTGGCCATCACCCCCCCGGATTGGTCACCTGAATAAACACCGCATAACTCCCCAGCAACACCCAGAACGTCGCAAAGATCCACGGCGTGCGCACCGAAAACAGCAGCGACTTGCGATAGCCTTTGTGGCTCGATTCCATTTCACTGAACAGCGGCGATTCGTCATACGCCAGGCCCATCAGCGGCTCGCTGTGCAGCAAGTGGCTCTGCTTGAAATGCCAGTGATCGATGATGTCGTACGCGGCACGGATCCCCGGCCAGGCATTCAGCGAGCTGAGCAGCCCGAGCAGGGCCAGAAACGGTGGCACCACCAGGGTGAACAACTTGCCCCACTCCGGGTTGAGGTTGGCCATGCACGAGGCAAAGGCAATCACCAGAAACGACTGGGCCGCCAGATAGGCGTCGGTGCGGTTGGCGAGGATGCTGGTTTCGTACTGGATCTCCCGCCGATAGAAATCCAGCCGTTCCTTGGGTGAGCCGAACATTTTGGCGTCATGTTCGGTCAGGGTTTCTTCAGCGGTTGGCTCGGTCAGTATGCGAGACACAAGATGCACGCTCCGGGGTGGGGAAAGCCTTTAGAAGTCCCGGTTGGTGCGCAAGTTCAGACGGATTGACCGACGTCTTGTTTCATCGATTGGGCAATGATCGCCACCAGATTCATTTGCGTGAATGGCTTGGGCAGCCGTGGCAGTTGCGCGGCAAAACCTTCCAGACGCTCGGCGTAACCGGTGGCCAGGATGATCGGCAGATCCGGTTTGAGCACGCGCACGGCATGGGCCAGTTGCGCGCCGCTCATCTTCGGCATGGCCATGTCGGTGATCATCAGGTCGATGACTTCGCCCTGATCGAACAGCGCCAGCGCCTGCGCACCGGAGGTCGCACTGACCACCCGATGACCAAGGTCTTCGAGCAGCAGGCTGGTGCTGGTCAACACCAATGAGTCGTCATCCACCACCAGCACGCTGAGTCTTGGCACCACCACGGGCTCGGCGTATGGCTGCAACGGCTTGCTGACCGTACCCTCGCCAGCCACCGGAATCCACAGTTCTGCCGTGGTGCCCTGAGCCTTTTCGCTTTTGAGGACGAAACGCCCACCGAGTTGTTCCATAAAGCCGTGGACCATCGACAAGCCCAACCCGGTGCCCTTGCCAAGACCTTTGGTGGTAAAAAACGGATCCCTGGCCGACGCCAGTGTGTGCTCATCCATGCCCTCCCCGGTGTCGATGACGCTGAGGCAGACGTAACGCCCCGCCGGCTGGTCCGAATGCCCCAGATCAAGCACCACTTGCGGTTCAGCGGTGATGCTTACCGTACCGCCGTCGGGCATCGCGTCGCGGGCGTTGGTCGCCAGATTGAGCAAGGCCAGTTCCAACTGATTGGTGTCCGCCAGCACCGGTTCGAGATCGTCGGGAAACTGCGTGTCGACACGGATGCCCGGCCCGAGGGAGCTGCGCAGTAAACCGGTGATGCCCTGAACCAATTGCGCGATATCCACCGATTCGGTCTTCAGCTCCTGACGGCGGGCGAACGCCAGCATACGCTGGGTCAGCGACACGCCGCGCAAGGCGCCCTGGGTGGCGTTTTCCAGCAGGCGGCTGATTTTCGGATCGTCGCCCACTCGTTTGTGCACGATCTCCAGGTTACCGAGAATCACCGTCAGCAGGTTATTGAAGTCATGGGCGACGCCGCCGCTGAGTTGACCGATGGCCTGCATCTTCTGCGCCTGGAACAGCGCTTCACGGGTTTTCTCCAGCGCCTGCTGTGCCTGATGGGCTTCGGTAATGTCACGGGTGATCTTGGCAAAACCGAGCAAGCTGCCGGTGTCGCCACGAATCGCATCGACTACCACATGAGCGAGAAACCGCGTGCCATCCTTGCGCATCCGCCAGCTCTTGTTCTCGAAGCGGCCTTCGCGGGTGGCGATTTCCAGCGCCCGTTGCGGCTCGCCGAGTTCGCGGTCTTCGGGGGTATAGAAGATCGAAAAATGCTGGCCGATGATTTCTTCCGGCAGATAGCCCTTGATCCGCTGAGCGCCCTGGTTCCAGTTGCTGACCCGGCCTTCGGGGCTGAGCATGTAGATCGCATAATCGGTGACGCCCTGCACCAGCAAGCGGAACTGCTGTTCGCTTTGCTTGAGGGTTTCCTCGGCCATCTTGCGGTCGGTCAGGTCGCGGGTGATCTTGGCGTAACCGAGCAACTTGCCGCTGGGATCAATGATCGGATCGATCACCACGTGTGACCAGAAATTGGTGCCGTCCTTGCGCACCCGCCAGCCCTCGCCTTCGAAACGTCCTTCACGGATCGCGGTATCGAGCGCGCGTTGCGGCAGGCCGGCAGCGCGATCATCAGCGGTATAGAAGCGGGAAAAATGTTCGCCGAGGATTTCCGCTTCTTCGTAGCCCTTGAAGCGTTTGGCGCCGGAGTTCCAACTGGTGATGATGCCGTCGGGATCGATCATGTAGATCGCATAGTCGACCACCGCATCGATCAATAGACGAAAACGCATCTCTTCGATCGCCGCGGTCTTGTTTTTCTCGCTCATCACACTCACCAGCCATTGTCATGAGCAGAAGTATGCGGCAATCCAGCGAATTGGGAAGCGGCCATCTCATGCTTGATCGCCCACCAGCGCGGCAGCAGCTGTTTGATCCGGCTCTCGGCAAAGCGGTCGTCAATCAGCATGACCACGCCGCGGTCCTCGCGGGTCCGGATGACTCGCCCGGCGGCCTGCACCACTTTCTGTACGCCGGGGTACAGGTAGGTGTAGTCGTAACCGGCGCCGAAAATGGCCGCCATGCGCTGCTTGAGTTGTTCGTTGACCGGATTGAATTGCGCCAGCCCCAGCGTGGCAATGAACGCGCCGATCAGCCGCGCACCGGGTAAATCGATGCCTTCGCCGAACGCCCCGCCCAACACGGCAAAGCCGACGCCCTGACTGTGGGCAGTGAACTGATCGAGAAAGGCCTGCCGCGCCCCTTCGAGCATCCCGCGCGATTGCTGCCACAGGGTAATGTGCGGGTGACGCTCAGCCAGTAACGACGCCACTTGCTGCAGATAATCGAAGCTGCTGAAAAACGCCAGGTAGTTGCCCGGACGTTCGCTGAACTGCCGCGCGATCAATTCGACGATCGGCTCCAGCGAGGCCTGACGATGGTTGAAGCGTGTCGAGATACGGCTGACGATCTGCACCTGCAACTGCTCGGCGCAAAACGGCGATTCGACGTCGATCCACACGGTGTCGGCGGGCGTGCCGAGCAAATCTGCGTAATAGTGGCGCGGGCTGAGGGTTGCGGAAAACAGCACGCTGCTGCGCGCCGCTTTCAAGCGCGGGCTAATGAACGCGGCCGGCACCACGTTGCGCAGGCACAATTGCGACAGCGGCTTTTTGCGGTCGAGGTCGCGCTTGCTGATATCGAACAGGTAATGCTCGTCGTACAGCTCCGCCACCCGGGCGAACTGCAGCAGGTCGAAGTAGAAGTTCTGCAAGGCGCTGTCGAGACCCTGCGGATGGTCATTGAGGTAATCACCAATGGCCGCGCAACACAGCGAGATCGCGTGCAGAAGTTTTTCCGGGGCCTTGTCGTAAGCCTGATACGCCGCCAGTTGCGGCGCATGCAGCGCGTTCCATTCACGGTTGATTCGTTGCAACGGGTTTTTCAGCGGTGCCGGCGCGGTTTTACGCACGCTGCCCAGGGTGAACTGATCAAGACTGGCGCTATACATCTGCCGGCCGCGCTCGACAAGGTTGTGCGCCTCGTCCGCCAGTACCGCGACTTTCCATTGATTGAGCTGGGCCAGACCGAACAGTAACGCGCTGAAGTCGAAGTAATAGTTGTAGTCGGCGATCACCACGTCCACCCAACGGGCCATCTCCTGACTCAGGTAATACGGGCACACCGCATGCTGTGCGGCGACCTCGCGCATGGCGGCTTGATCGAGCAGGCGGATTCGACTGGCCGCTTCCCGCGCGGCCGGCAGGCGGTCATAAAAGCCCTGAGCCAACGGGCAGGATTCGCCGTGACAGGCTTTGTCCGGGTGTTCGCAGGCCTTGTCCCGGGCGACCATTTCCAGCACGCGCAAGGGCAAGGCTGGCGACTGATCGAACAACACCTGACTGGCATCCAGCGCCAATTTGCGCCCTGGCGTTTTAGCGGTGAGGAAGAACACCTTGTCCAGCTGCTGCGGCGCCAGCGCTTTGAGCATCGGGAACAGCGTGCCGAGGGTTTTGCCAATGCCGGTGGGGGCCTGAGCCATCAGGCAACGGCCAGTGCTGACGGCCTTGAACACTGATTCCGCCAAGTGCCGCTGGCCGGGACGAAAGTCCGCATGGGGAAACACCAGTTGTTGCGCGGCCAGATTGCGCGCCTCGCGATGGGCCATTTCCTGTTCGGCCCATTGCAGGAACAGCGTGCATTGCTGCTCGAAAAAAGCCTTGAGGCTGTCGGCGCTGTGGGCCTCGACCAGGCAGGTTTCCTTCTCGCTGACGATATCGAAGTACACCAGCGCCAGATTGATCTGCTCGAGTTCGAGTTTGCGGCACATCAACCAGCCGTAGATCTTCGCCTGCGCCCAGTGCAACTGGCGATGATTGGCCGGTTGCTTGCTCAGGTCGCCACGGTACGTTTTGACTTCTTCCAGGCAGGTCTGCGCCGGGTCGTAGCCATCCGCCCTGCCCTTGACCTTCAATTGCCGGAATTCGCCTTCCAGCGCCACTTCGCTTTGATATTTCTCGCTGCGCCGCGAGGCCACTGTGCGGTGACCGGCGATGCCTTCCAGGGCCGTGGGTGATGGAGTGAAGCGCAGGTCGAGGTCGCCGGTCTTGGCGGTGAACTCACACAGTGCGCGCACCGCGATGCTGTAGCTCAAGCGCTCTGCTCCGCCCATTGCACATAACACACCGCCACCGGCATCTGGTGTTGGTGGCAGAACTCCAGCCAGCGCAATTGATTGTCCTGCAGGCGATCGCCGGGGCCTTTCACTTCAATCATCCGGTAGGTTTTGTGCTGCGGCCAGAACTGGATCAGGTCGGGCATGCCGGCGCGGTTGGCCTTGATGTCGAGCAGCAAACGGTTGAACCAGTGTTTGAGATGTTCGGCGGGCAGACAGGCCAAGGCCTGCTCCAGCAGTTGTTCATTCATGGCGCCCCAGAACACGAACGGCGACTGAATGCCCCATTTGTCGACAAAGCGCTGGCGAATGGTCGCGGCATAGCGACCGTCGTCGAGTTCGCTCAGGCACGCCTGAAACAGCTCGGCGCGGCGTTGCTGGAAGTCTTCATTGAGCAGGTCCACCGGGCCACGCTGGAACGGGTGGAAGAACGCGCCGGGCAACGGCGCAAAAATCGCCGGCCAGCACAGCAGGCCGAACAGCGAGTTGATCAGGCTGTTTTCCACGTAATGCACCGGGCCATCGTCATCGTGCAGATGCGCCTGCACGTAATACTCCACGGACAACGCGGGATCGCTGCGCGGCAATTGCAGGTCCAGCCGCTCGACCGGTTTTGCCGCTGTGCGCTTGAGTGGCGGGCCACCAAGTTTGCGCCGCACCCTTGGCAGAATCCGTTGCAGGCCCTGCTGCTCGGCAGCGCTTTCCGGCGCCTGCTCGGCCAGCGTGGCGAGTTCCAGCGCCAATGGGTATTCGCCGCAGCGCTCCAGCACCCGGATCATGCGCAAGCGGGCGCCGGGATAGGCGCAGTCACGGTAAATGCTCAGGGCCAGGGCAAATTCGCCGATGCGCTCGCAATACTGGCCGATCTGGAACAACACCTTGCCACGCCGGCGTTGCAGCCACGGGTTGTCGAAGTGCAAGGCGCTGACCTGCTCGACGATGGTTGCCAGCGGCTCGCCGGCCTCGAAACGCAATTGGCAATTGTGCAGGAACAGGCAGGCGTCGACGTCTTCGCGACTGCGCAGGCCCCGGGAGTCGGCGCAGAATTCGACTTTTTCATAGGTGAAGATGCCAAGGTCGGCGAGGACAAATTCCGACCAGTCCTGATACAGGTTGCCGAAGAACATCAGCCGCAAGCGGTCGCACAGGTCCATGATGGTCAGGCTGAACAAGCGATCATCGAGCCGCGGCGCCCAGTCGCGCAGGCTGCGAGGGTCGTTGAACTGCTCAAGCAGCAGCGGAAGCCAGTCATCCTTGCGGCCCTTGGGCTGCTCGATGAAGGTTGCAAACGCTTGCAGGATCTCGGCCTTGAGCAACACGTCGAACAATTCGGCGAGGGCCAGCGGCGCGTGTTCGTCGATCCAGCCGTGCCCCAGCAACGGCTGCGCGGCCTCGGCGATGTCGCCGATTTCAACGTAATTGAGTTTTCCGGCACGAAAATGCACGCCCTTGCGCATGACCATCCGCACCAGCAAACCCTGCGACGCCCGGGGCAAGGCCTTGAAGTCGCGAATGAACGTGTGTTCCGTTTCACTCATCACATCGGCATAGCGAAGCTCAAGCCAATCAAGCACTTGCCGGAAGTTGTTGAGGTAATAGAACGGGTCGTCGAGGGGATTGGCAGTCACGGGAATTCTGGGCCATGGCGAGCGAATACTGGTTATGCGTACAGATACCAGCTGTGCCCTGCCCGGTGCAAACGGAAAATGATCAATGGCATTTTTTCGCCGGGCTATCGAACTTTTGTCCCGGGGATGGCACCAACCGCGTTAGAGGGCCGACAATGCTCGGCATCACATCGAATGAGGATTTAGAGGTGGGTATGAAAATCAAGTCGCTGGGCATCCCTTTCGCCGTCGTTGCCGCGCTGGCACTGGCTGGTTGCTCGACCCCGACGGTGGTCACTCTGCAGAACGGCACCCAGTATCTGACCAAAGACATGCCGAAGACCAAAACCAAGGACGGTTTCTATGAGTTCGAAGACATTTCCGGGGCCAAGGTGAAGGTCCGCGCTGATGAAGTAGCCACGGTGCGCGAAGAAGACTAGGTTTCGCTCGTTCCCACGCTCCGCGTGGGAACGATCATTGCGTGTTATTCGAAGGTCGGCATGCCCGGAATGCTGCCGTCGCAAGTCATGTACGTGCCGCCCCGCTTGACCACTTCACCCTGCAAGCGCCGGCAGCGTTCCAGATCCTGCTGCGCCATGCGATCAATGCTCAGATTACCGGTGGTTTGCGGCTGCTTGCCGTCCCCCAGGCGCAGGGTCACGAACGGTTGTTCGGGCTGAATCTGAAAGCGGCTCTTTTCTTCGACCGGTTCCACCGTCTCGCTTTTCGGCGGGCTCGGCAGTTGATCGGTGGTGACGCCGTAACGGCTCAGAATCGAGCTTTGAGGCAGATCGGCACAAGCATTGGCCGAACACAGCGCCAGTGCGACGAAGCCGACATACCCCTTGAAACCTTTCACGTTTGAATCTCCTGTACTCAATGGCGGCTAGCTATAGAACGTGTGTGCACGTGCTGGCTTTAGGCCGCATTTCCTGTTTTTGCAGGGGTTTGAGTCAGGGAGTGGCTGTCGAGTCACTTTTGAAACCGAGTTATCGTTCTTCGCGAGCAGGCTCGCTCCCACAGGGGATTTATAAACGACACAGATCCAGTGTGGGAGCCAGCCTGCTGGCGAAGAGGCCCTTACCGGCGCCCCATCAACCTCAGGCGATCACAACGCCGTCAGCACTCAAGCTATTGAGCGATACCCCCACCAGCGTCACCGAATCGTTGCCAAACGTCAGCACCGTATCCTGCCCGACAGAGGCGGCATGGGCGCGGAAGTCCTCCGCCGGCAAAACACCCTGCACGCCAAGAAACACCAGTTTGTCATTGGAGGTATAGCCGACCACCCGGTCCTGGCCGAACGCGCCGTTGAACAGGAACGTATCCGCCCCGCCCCCCGACTCCATCAGGTCGTTGCCGATGCCGCCGACAAACACGTCATTGCCCGCGCCGCCAATCAGGTGATCGTTGCCGTCCAGGCCGAACAACCAGTCGCCACCGGCATGCGCCTTCAACGTATCGGCGCCGCCAGTGCCTTTGACACTGGATTCGTACGCGGTGACGTTGTTGCCGACCTTCAAACCGCTGGCCGTGACGCTGTGGGTCACGTCGTCCTTGAACAACCCCCAAAGAAAGCCCGGTTCCTTGGTGACAATGCTGCCGATGTCGCGGGTGATGCTGATCCCGCCGTTGGCATCGCGGATGTATAGATTGCCGGCGCCGTCATTGGCGAAGTCGAAGTTCTTCACCGCGCTTTGCAAGTCGAGGGTATTGCTGCCCTGCCCGCCAAGGATGACGTTGTAGCCGCCGCCGTCACGGAAGGTGTCGTTGCCGGCGCGGCCTTCCAGGTAATCGTTGCCGCTGCCACCCTGGATCAGATCATTGGCATCGCTGCCGATGATGAACGTGCTGCCCTTGTGGATTTCGGCGTTGCGGTTGAGGTCTTGTACCCAAGTGTTGGCCCGCGCCGGGTCCGAGAGGTTGGCGACGATGATCGTCGAGTCGCGGCTGGTCAGGTCGTAGAATTTTGATTCGATCACGCGGTTCATGCCGTCGCCATACGCGGTCGGCAAGTGCGAGATCCAGGTGGGAATATTGAGGATCGAGTACGGCAGCAGATTCCACGCGGTCGAGGCGTAGTGATCGTTGAAGCTGACGATGTTGTCGGTAGCCGATACTTTGGGCGCATCGTGCACGCCGATCGAAGCACCGGTGAAGGTCGAGCCGTCGAGGGCGCGGAACACCGGGTCGTTTTCGTAGCCGACGTTGAGCACTTTGTCGGTGCTGCTCTGGGTGGGCGAGGCGTAGGCGATGTAGTTGGAATCGGCGAAGAAACCGCCCCACTTGCCGCTGCTCAAGTCGGCCATGCTGTTGACCGCCAAACCACCGAGGCTGTGGCCGCTGACCAGCACGTCCTTGCCGCTGAGGCCGTTGGCCTTGGCGAACGCCACCACATCATTGAGCAGATTGCCGAAGGCTTCGCCGACGTAGTTCTTGGCGTAATCCTTGGGACCGAAGGCGGCGAGCAGGTCGTTGATCACGTCGCCGATGGAGTCGATGATCAGGTTCTCACGCGGGCCGCTGGTGCCGCGAAAGGCGATGCCGAGTTCCGTGAGATGGCCCTGGGCGTCGTACTTGCCGAGGATTTCCACTTGGGCGGTGGTGTAGCCGGCCTTCTCGCCGAAGAAGGTTCCGCGAGCATCGGTTTTGCCGTCGTAGCCCAGTTGCGAGGCGGTGATGGGCGTCCAGCCGGCCTTTTTCACCGCGTCGAGGGCGAGTTTTTCCGAGTCGGGGTTCCACGGAATGCCGGGGATCACCCCCTGGGAATCGGTACCGCCGAGCAGCGCCGTGACCAGCGTGGCAGGCAGGCCGAGGCCAAAACCGTTGTGCTGATAACCGGCGGCAAAGCCGTTATCGAGGTTGTGGTAGGAATACAGCGTGATCGCCATGGCATCGCTGAACAACGCCTTGGAATCGGCTGTGCCGAAGTTCTTGTAGTCATACACACCCATTGCTATTGCCTCTCTCTTGTTGGAATTGTTAGAGATAGCTCACAGCCAGGGCGCCCCACGGGGACGCCCCGGAGCATTTCGATACAACACTTCTTTAACGCGACATTTGCAGGAGCTGCCGAAGGCTTCGATCTTTTGACTTTGCTCTTAAAAGCAAGATCAAAAGATCGCAGCCTCGTTTCACTCGACAGCTCCTACAGGATTACTGTTTAGGCGAAAACGAACGCCGAGTCCGACAGGTTAGCCACTCCCACCCCGATCAGGGTCACGGCATAGTCGCCAATCTTCAGCACGGTATCGTTGCCGGCCTGCGCCGCGTGCTGCTTGTAGTCGTAGCCCTGCCCCGCGCCTTGAACGCCCATGAACACCAGTTTGTCGTTGCCCTGATAACCATTAATGGCATCAAAACCGAACGCACCGCTGAACAGGAAGGTGTTGTTGCCACCCACTGCGCTCATCACGTCGTTACCGGCGCCACCGACGAAGGTCACATGGCCCTTGTCGCTGATCAGCTTGTCATCGCCACCGAGGCCGAACAGCCAGTCACCGTCAGCGGTGGCGTGCAGGGCATTGCCGTAGCCATCGCCGCTGAGCGAGTGGTTGTACTGGGTCAGTTCGTTGCCATTGGTCAAGCCTTTGGCCGTGACGCCCCAGGTGATTTCCTTGCTGCCCCACCACGAACCCGACTCCTTGCTCACCAGCGCGCCGATGTCGCGGGTCATGCTGATACCGCCGTAGGCATCGCGCACGTACAGCGTGCCGTCACCGTCGTTGGCGAAGCTGAAATTCTGCAACGGTTTCTGCAGTTCGAAGGTGTTGTGACCCTGGCCACCGAGCAGGATGTTGTAGCCGCCGTCATCACGGAAACGGTCATCGCCGCCGAGGCCTTCAAGGAAGTCGTTGCCCGCCCCGCCCTTGAGCCAGTCATTGCTCTGGGTGCCGATGATGAAGGTGCTGCCGGTGTGCGGCTCGCCGCTGCGGCCGAGGTCTTCGACCCAGGTCTTGCCGCGAGAAGCCTCTTCCAGATTGGAGACGATGATCGTCGAGTCTTTATGCGTCAGGTTGTAGAACTTCGAATCGATGACCCGATTCAAGCCATCGGCATAGCCCAACGAGCTGTGGGCCGACCAGTTCAGCGGGTTGACGATGCTGAACGGCACCAGGTTCTGCGCGGTGGACGCGTAGTTATCGTTGAAGTTGACGATGTTGTCGGTGGTCGAATCGTGCGGCTTGTCGTGCTTGCCCATCGAAGCAGTGCTGAACGTGGTGCCATCGAGTACGCGGAACACCGGATCGTTCTCGAAACCGATGTTCAGCACGTTATTGCCCGTGCTGCTTTGGGTTGGCGAGGCGAAGGTGATGTAGTTGGCATCCTTGAAGAAGCCGCCCCAGTTGCTCGCGCTCAACTCGGCCACGCTGTTGACGCCGAGCCCGCCGAGGCTGTGGCCGCTAAGCAGTACGTCCTTGGCGGCGATGCCGTTGGCAATGGCGAATGCCGCGACTGCCTTGAGCAAATTGTCGAAGGCGTTTTTCGCGTAGTTGCTCGCGTAATCCGATGGCCCGATGGCGGCCAGCAGGTTGTTTTTCAGGTCACCGAAAGTGTCGCTGTAACCCAGCCCGCCGGTGCCACGAAATGCAACGCCGATACCGATCAGCTTGCCGGCGGCGTCGTATTTACCGAGCACTTCGGCCTCGGCGCTGGTGAAGCCGTCCTTCTCGCCGAAGAACGTGCCCTGCGGCCCGACCTTGCCCTGATAGCCCAGCGCCGTCGCCGTGAGCGGCGCCCAAGCGGTGGCCGGCAGAGGCTTGCCGGTCGGCGTGTAGGCATACAGCGTCAGCGCGATGGCGTCGCTGTACAACGCTTTGCCATCGGCATTTTTATAATCGAACAGTCCCATGTTGTGCTCTCTCTTCCTTCAGAAACCGGCAGCTCTGTGCAGAGCTGCCGGTACGCTTTAGAACTGCCAGTCGAGGGTCAGACCCACACCGTGGTCCTTCTCGTTCGAGCCGATCAGGCCGTTGTAATCCAGGTTCACCCGCACATCGCGATTGAGCGCCAGACCTGCCCGCACACCGACCACCGCTGCATCGCGATCCATCGACACGCCCTGCACGGTGAACGCGCTGTTGCCATTGGCAAACGCCAGGTGGCTGTCAGCATCGACGTTGTTCAGGTTGTGCTGCCAGCCGAGGCTCGCGCCCAGTTCCAGCTGATGCTGATCCGACAAGGCGAACGAACGCTTGGCGCGCACACCGAGGGTCGACAACACCACATCGCGGTTGTCCTCACCGCCCTTCAATGCCGCGGCGTCACCCTTCTCGGTGAAGCTTTCGGTATTGAGGTGCACGTAGGACAGGTTGGCGAACGGCTCCAGGTTCATCGGTTGCAGCCCCAGATCATAGGCGGCTTCGGTGAACACTTGAGTGGTTGCGGCATCGTGCTTGGTCTTTTGTTTACCGCTGACGTCCCCTAACTGCAGGTCACGTTTGACGTCGACACGGTGCCAGCTATAGGCGCCACCGACGGTCAGACGCAGCGCATCGATCTGATGCCCCAGGTACGCACCCAAGTGATAGCTGTCGACCGAAGCCGACGAATGCGTGCCGCTGCCCATGCTCAACGAGCTGTCGCTATAACCGGTAACGAAACCGAGACGGGTATCTTCAGCGATCAAGCCGTCGACACCGGCCAGCAGGCCGCCAATGGAGCTGTTGGAGTCGGCGTTGTCATGCCCGCCATCGCTCTTGCCCCACGAACCCAAGACCTTGACCCACGCATTGCTACGGTCGTCAGTCGGTGCGCCAGCGTTGAACAGGTCACGCTCACGCAGACGCTCGCCCACGGCTTCGCGCAGGTAACGGCTGTCGTTGATCAGCATCGTGCCAATGGCCGGATGGATCTCGCCGGACAGTTGCTGGAACGCTTGCTGCGCGGACGCCGCATTCGGCGAGAGCAACAGGGTTTCGAACAGCGCATTGCCGGCGCCCAGACGTTCAGCCGCCACACCGACGGCGCGCTGGTTTGGCGTCAGGCCGACGCTGGCGAACGAAGCCTCGTTGCGCCCGACCGCCAACTGGATACCATCCGCCGAGTACGCCAGCGTGCCGCCGAGGAACGCATAATCAGGCAACACCTGACCGAAGCGCCCTTCAATGCCGCCGGCCGCTTGCAGGATGTTGTAGCGCGTGCCGAGCAGGCTTTGCACTTGGTTGGTGGTCAACAGTGTCGGGCTGTTTTCCAGCGACATGCTCACCGTCGCGCCTTCGATGACCGCTTTACCCGTGGCGATGATCTGATCGCTGCTGGTCGGCGACAGCTCTACCGCGTAGGTCGAACCCGGTGCAAAGGTCACGTCACCGGCCACGTTCATGGTGCCGATGGAGTTACCCGGCGCCACCGTACCGCCGCTGTTCACCGACAGCGCGCCGATGTTGCCGTTGCCGCCGAGGATACCGCCGTCATTCACCGTCACCGCCGATTGCAGCGAACCGTTGATGGCCAGTCGGCCCTGATTGACCAGGGTCGGGCCGCTGTAAGTGTTGGTGCCGGTCAGCACCAGCGTGCCGAGGCCTTGCTTGGTCAAACCGCCGTGACCGGAGATGTCGTTGCGCCAGGTGTCGAGGCCGCAGGTGATGTCGGTGCACACGCGTTCGGTCGGTTTGCCCTGATCGATGATCGCGCCGATGCCCGGCAGATCCGCGACAAACTGCCCGGAGCCATACGCGCCGTCGATGCGGAATTCGGCCGGGATGTCCTGCTCGGTGACGAACATCGACGGGCCGTCGATGCCCTTGCGCAAGTTGATCATGCCCCAGCCGTACAAGGCGTCGATGCCCGGTGCTCCGAGGTCGGTGGCGGTGGTGCGCAAGACCGTGGCGACTTGATCACCGCTCATGTACGGGAAGCGTTCCATCAGCACCGCCATGGAGCCGGCCACATGCGGCGCGGCCATCGAGGTGCCGTTGTAGTTTTTGTAACCGGTGGTCAGGTTGTCGGCGTTGGTGCCTTCGATGATCGCGCTGAAGATCTTCGTGCCCGGCGCCGAGACGCAGAAACTCGCGGTGTAGCCGCAGCGCGAAGAGAACGTACTCATGATGTACGGGTTGGCGCTGGCCAGGTCCGGGTTTTTCTGCAACGCGGCGACGGTGATCCAGTTCGGCGCGATGTCCGGGACGAAATAGCCGAGACCGGCGATGGCGTCCGGGTTGTTGAGGTTGTAGTCGTTGCCGGCGGCGAAGATCGTCACGATGCCACTGCGCGCAGCCGCGATCGCGCCGTCGTAGGCGCCGCCGGGTTTGGTGCCGAGCAGTGTGCGGATTTCGTTGAACTGCAACTGCGCGTCATTGACGGTGAAATGCGGGTAAGCCGGATCGCGGCCACCGAGGTCGAACCGGTCGGTGATGCCGATGCCCCAACTGTTGTTGATGATCCGCGCGCCGCTGGCGATCAATGCGTCCCAACCGGCCTTGTACACCGCGCCGTCGTTACCGCGAACGATGCCGTCTTCCGGGCCCGGATCACCGTTGTCGGCGCTGATGATCTGCGCACCGAACGCCACGCCGTGCATCGGCCCGCCGTCACGACTGCCTGCGGCGATGCCGCCAACGTGGGTGCCGTGGGCGCCGAGTTTGCCGTCGGAGCCGACCGAGGGCGAACCGTCATAGCGGAACGCATCACCGGCTTTGACCGGGATGTACGGGTCGGTGTATTCGCGGATGCCGCTGGTGACCAGGGTGACGACTTTATTGCTGCCGGAAAACTCCGGGTGCGCGGCGTACACCGGCTGGTCAAAGATCCCCAGTTTCACGCCTTTGCCGGTGTAGCCAGCGGCGTAGGCGTGATCGGCCCCAATCGCGCCCAGGCCCCAATCGGCCTGAAACTCGGCGCTGCGCCAACTCGACGGATCGCCCGTGCGACCGCTCTCCACGTAGGGCGCGGCATGGGCTGTGCCAATGGCACAAAGCACGGCGAGCGTGAGGGTTTTCAGGGCAAAGCGGCCACCCGTTTGCGCGGGGGTATTGTTGTTATTCATCCAGCGACCTTCCTTAGTGATGTTGCGAAAAATCCGTCTCTTCAGCTGTAAACACGCTGCACGCCGGTGTTCACATAACCTGTAGGAGCTGCCGCAGGCTGCGATCTTTTGCCTTTGCTTTTTAAAGGCAAGATCAAAAGATCGCAGCCTGCGGCAGCTCCTACAGGGACAGGGTTATCTTGCTTAGAACTGCCAGTTCAGGCTCAAGCCAACGCCATGAAGCTTTTCGCGATTGGCCAGTTGTCCGTTGTAATCAAGGTTGACCCGCACGTCGCGGCTCAGCGCGAGGCTGGCCTGTACGCCGACCAGCGCGGCATCACGCACCAGCGCTGAACTCTCCACCGCGTAGGGCGTGCCGCCACTGGCAAAGCGCAAATGCTGCGCGGAATCGATGTCGCTGAGGCTGTGCTGCCAGCCGAGATGGCCACTCACGTCGAGTGATTGTGCCGGCGAAAGATTGAAGGTCTTGACCGCCCGCACACCGAGGGTGCTCAGCACCGCGTCACGTTGATCGCCGGCGCTTTTCAACGCCGCAGCGTCGCCCTTCTCGGTCAAACCTTCAGTGTCCAGATGCACGTAGACCAGATTGGCGAACGGCTCCAGCGCCAACGGTTGCAGGTGCAGGCGATAAGCCGCTTCGCCGAACACTTGCGTGGTCGCCGCGTCGATCTTGGCTTTCTGTTTGCCACTGACGTCGCCGTATTGCAGGTCGCGTTTCACATCGGCGCGATGCCAGCTGTAAGCCGCGCCCGTGCTCAAGCGCCAGGCGCCAACTTCACGGCCGGCGTATGCGCCAAGGTGATAGCTGTCGACCTTGGCCGAGGAATGCGTGCCCGAACCCATGCTCAGCGAACTGTCGCTGTAACCGCTGACCAGACCGATGCGCGTCTGCTCGTCCAGCGCGCCATCGACACCGGCCAGCAGCCCGCCGATCGACGTGTTGTAGCCTGCCGTGTCGTCGCTCGAATCGGTCGTGCCCCAGGCGCCGAGGGCCTTGATCCAGCCATTGCTTTGCGCTGCATTGGTGTCGTGCAGACGCTCGCCCACCGCGTCGCGCAACTGGCGGCTGTCGTTGATCAGCATTGAACTCAACGCCGGGTAGATCTCGCCGCTCAACTGCTGGAACGCCTGTTGCGCCGAACTCGCGTCAGGTGAACGCAACAGGCTTTCGTACACCGAATTGCCTGCGCCCAAGCCTTCGACGGCAGCAGCCACCGAGCGTTGATTCGCTGTTTGCCCGACGCTGGCGAAGCTGGTCGCATTACGTACGATATCGAGCTGAATGCCATTGGCGGCGTAGTCGAGACTGCCGCCGATAAACAGGTAATTCGGCAGCACCGCACCGAACTGGCCCTGAATGCCGCCGGCCGCTTGCAGGATGTTGTACTGGCGACCGAGCAGGCTTTGCGCCTCGGCTGTGCTGAGTAACGTCGGACTGTTTTCCAGCGACAGGCTGACGGTGGCGCCGCTGATAGTCGCGGTGCCGCCGGCAACGATGCGGTCGCTGCTGGTCGGCGACAGTTCAACAGCGTAAGTCGAACCAGGCGCGAAGGTCACGTCCCCGGCCACGTTCAAGGTGCCGATGGAGTTGCCCGGCGCCACGCGAGCGCCGCTGTTGGCGGTCAACGCGCCGATCCGGCCGGAACCGCCGAGGGTGCCGCTGTCATTCACCGTCACAGCGGAAGTCAGCGAGCCGTTAACCGTGAGCAAGCCGCCATTGACCGTGGTCGCGCCGCGATAGGTGTTGTCACCGGTGAGGATCAACTGCCCGCCGCCGGACTTGATCAGACTGCCCTGATACACCCGATTCGCCGCTGCCGCATCACGGGCAGTGCCGACCGCGTAATCGGTCTGATCCTGTTGGCTGGCACCTGTTGGAACACCGTTCTGCCAGCCTTTGTCTTGCAGGGTTTGCTGCCAGGCGCTGTGCTCGGCGAGGTCTTCGGTCTGGCGCTGGATCAGCGCCTTGTCGGAGATGTCATTGCTCCAGACATCGCGCTGCCCGGCCGCCAGACTGGCGTCAAACGCACCGAGTAATTGCCCTGGCCCGCGCATCGCCCGGTTCAGGTTGGCCACGCCCCAGCCAACCCGCTCGGTCGGCGCATCAGTGACTGAGCCATCCAGTTGCGTCGCGGTAGTCAGCAGCACTTCGAGGGCCTGCTGATTGGTCATGTACGGGTAGCGCTCCATCACCAGTGCCAGTGCACCGGTCGCATGTGGCGCCGACATCGAGGTGCCGGACTTGATCGCATAACCGCCGCCGGGAATGGTGCTGTCGATCTTCGCCCCCGGCGTGGTGATGCACCAGTATTTGGCGAGGCCGCACTGGTTGTACTTTTGCTGATTGCTTTGATCGAGGCCCGATACGGCCAGCCAGTGCCCTTCCAGATCCGGCTGAAAGTACGGCAGCGCCGAGCGCACGCTGGCATTCGGATAGCCGCTGTTGCCGGCGCTGAACACGTTGATCACGCCGCGTCGGGACACATCCGCTGCTGCGTCGAGCCAGGTGCCTTTGTTCCAGTGCTGCGCATACGCGGCGTGCAGGTCGGCCAGTGTGCGGTAGCTGACATCCGGCGGCTGGCTGCCCCAACTGTTGTTGATTGCGCGCACGCCGGCATCGGCCAGGGCGTCGTATACCGCTTTGAAATAGCGCGGGTCGGGGTTGGGGCCAAACAGGAAGCTGTCGTTCTTGTTGGTGTTGCCGACGTAGATCTGCGCGTTGTACGCCACGCCGTGCATGCCGGCACCGTCGCGCGAGGCGCCCATGGTGCCGACGACGTGAGTGCCGTGGGAGTCGTTGTTGGGGTTGAGGGTGCCGTTGACGTTGAACAGTGAGCCGTCGATGTAGCTGCCGCTGGCCATTACCGGGTGATAACGGTCGCTGGCGAATTCCGGGTGGGCGGCATCGAAGCCGGAGTCGAGGGCGCCGATTTTTACGCCTTGGCCGGTAATGCCGGCGGCGTAGGCTTGCTCGGCCTGCATCCGGCTCAGCCCCCAGTCGCGGAGATATTCGGCGCTGCGCCAACTGCCGGGATCACCGGGTTGGCCGGCTTCGAGGTATTGCGCCTGGGCCTGGGTTGCGGAAATCACAAGCAGCAGGGTGCCGACCGAAATCGGCTTGATGCGTACGTCCATGTTCACCACTCACTTTTATTGTTTTATGCAGGTTTTTCTGCGCTGTTGCCTGTTCCCCTCACCCCAGCCCTCTCCCCCAGGAGAGGGAGCTGACCGTGGTGTCTTGCGTCATTCATTGACCTGAAAAACCGGGTCGATGTTGGATTCGGTAGAGCATTTCCCTCACCCCAGCCCTCTCCCCGAAGGAGAGGGAGCTGACCGTGGTGTCTTGCGTCATTCATTGACCTGAAAAACCGGGTCGATGTTGGATTCGGTAGAGCATTTCCCTCACCCCAGCCCTCTCCCCGAGGGAGAGGGAGCTGACCGAGGTGTCTTGCGTCATTCATCGACCTGAAAAACCGGGTCGATGTTGGATTCGGTGGTGCTCGGTCAGGTCGGTGTACTTCTAAAATATCCCCCAATCAGTCCCCTCTCCCTCTGGGAGAGGGTTAGGGTGAGGGCTGGTGAGCGACCACAAATGCTTCATCCACACGCGCCAGATCCTGCTCATTCAAGGTCCCGGCGTAGTAATGCAACTTGGTCCAGGCCATCAGATAGTCGTACCGCGCCTGCGCCAGATCGCGGCGGGTGGTGAACAGTTGTTGCTCGGCGTTCAACGCGTCGAGGTTGGTTCGTTCGCCACCGAGAATGCTCTGTTTGGTCGAGACCACCAGCGCTTCCGCCGAGCTCAGCGCTTTCTGATAAGCGCGCAGTTTGCTCACCCCGGACAAACAGGCACTGAACTGTCGACGCAGTTCGATCAGCGTCTCGCGCGTTTTGCCGTCCAGCTCGTATTCGGCCTGTTCCATGGTACGGCTGGCCTGACGCGTCGACGCCGACACACCGCCACCGGCATACAACGGCACGCTGACTTCAAAACCGATGGTGTTGGTTTCGTAGCGCTGGTTGTAGGTGTTGCCGCTTTCCGACTCGTTCTGGCGCATCGAGGCGTAGGCGCTGACTTTCGGCAGATGCCCGGCACGATTGCGCTCCACTTCATAGCGCGCGACTTCCACAGCCTGGCGTTGCGACGCCAGATTGGGGTTATTGCTCACCGCCAGCTCATGCCAGGTGTCGTAATTGGCCGGTTGCAGGGTGAAGGTCTGGAAGTTCTGATCGAGCGGCGCCAGATCACCGATGTCCACCGCCGGCACGCCGACCAGTGCCCCCAGTTCGCGCAGCGCAGCGTCCTGTTCGTTGCGCGCCTCGATCTCCTCGGCAGTCGCCAGCTCATAGCGCGACTCCGCCTCGAGAATATCGGTACGCGTGCCCTCGCCTTGCTTGAACATGTGCTCGTTCTGCTGAAACTGCTGCTCGTACGCCTTCTTCTTCGCCTGAGCGATATCAATCTGGTCCTGCGCAAACAACGCCTTGGTGTAGTTGTCCAGAACGCGAACCAGCAACTCCTGGCTCTTGCCGCGAAAGTTCTCGTCGGCAAACAACGACTGTGCGACACCTTTGCGGTACGCGGCATAAGCCTCGTAATCGAGCAGCGGTTGCTGCAGGGTCAGGGCCGAGCCGTAACTGCTGTAGTTACGGTCGTCGGTTCGGTTACGCGCGCGCTCATCGAGGGAGGTGGCTTTCGACGAGTTGCGGCCCTTGTTGTAGGTGTAGCCAATGCGCGGCAGCAGACCGGCGCGGCCAATCGCACGGTTTTCCAGACCCGCATCACGTTCCTTGATCGCCCCGAGGAACACCGGGTCATTGCGCAATGCCTGTTCGTAGATCTCGAACGGCCCCATGGCCGCTACTGCTGAGTGACTCGCGAACAGCATCATTGCCGCCGCGAGCATGGAAAGCTTATTCATACAGCCGAACATCCTTATTCCTCGGTCAACGCGGAGCCGGCCCGGTCGAGCAGCGGTTTGAACAAATAGTTGAGGAGTGAACGTTCGCCGGTACGCACGAACATTTCTGCCGGCATGCCGGGCTTGATCACCAGACCATTGAGCTTTTCCATGGCCTGATCGCTGACGCTGCTGCGCAACACGTAGTACGGCACGCCTGTTTTCTCGTCGACCATCTGGTCGGCGGAAATCAGGCTGACTTCGCCCGGTACACGCGGGGTTTTGCTCTGGTTGAACGCGGTAAACAGGATGTCCACCGGCAAGTGCGCGCCGACCTTGTCTATCAGGTTGATCGGCAAATGCCCTTCCACTTCCAGCGTGGTGCCTTGCGGGACGATCTCCAGCAACGTTTCGCCTTGACGCACTACGGCGCCTTCGGTGTGCACGCCGAGGTTGACCGCCACGCCATCAGCGGTGGCGACAATTTCGCTGTGTTGCAGGTCGAATCCGGCGGAGGTCAGTTGTTCGGACAGCGTGACGCTTTTCAGTTGTGCGTCGGCCAGTTGCGTGCGCACTTCCTTCTGATACTCCTCGCTGTGCTGTTGCAGCTTCAGGCGCGATTCGAGAATGCCCTGCTCGACCCGACCGCTTTCCCCGGTGTTTTCCGCCAGTTGCTGCTGCACCTGCGACAGTTGACGCTGGTATTCCATCAAGCGGTTGCGCGGGATGTAGCCGTTGTCGGCCAGCGGTTGCAGGTTGCTCAACTGCTGTTGCAGCGAGTCGGCCTGGGCATTGAGATCGGTACGGGCGCGGCGCATGCCGGCCAGTTGCGCGGTAGCACCTTCGATGCTCGCACGCAGTCCGGCCTGCTCGCGGTAGTAAGCCTCGCGACGACTGCTGAATAGTTGGCGCTGACCTTCCAGCACCAGCGCCAGGCGCGGATCCGGGTCATTGCTCAGCTCGGCGGGAAAGGTCACTTGCTTGAGGTTGTCACGCTCAGCCTGCCAACGCGCAAGGCTGGCCCAGGCCATACGGTATTGCGCCTGCAGCGACTGCACGTCAGCGGCGACTTGCGTCTGATCGAGGCGGAACAGCGGCTGGCCCTGCTTCACGATCTCGCCTTCGCGCACCAGAATCCGGCTGACCACGCCGCTGCTCATCGACTGCACAGCTTTGCGTTTACCCGACACGACGACCGTGCCTTGCACCGGAATGCCTTGATCCAGCGGCGCCAACGCCGCCCAGGTGAAGAAACTGCCGGCGCCGACGATTGCCAGAATCCAGCCCATGCGCGCAAAGAATTTAGCGTCGCGTTCCGGACGTTCGGTGATGTAGGCGTGTTCCATGCTCGCTTCGTTTTCAGTGTTCATGCTTGCGCTGCTCATACACCCGAATTCCTTGTCGAGGGCTGGTACTGTCGGCTCATGCTGAGCCCGCCCGGTGTCGGTGCAGCTTTTTCCCGTTGTTGTTCTTGCTGGCCGGAGAGTGCCTTGAGTACGTCCTGACTCGGGCCGAAGGCTTGCAGACGCCCTTCATTGAGAACCAGCAGCTTGTCAGCCTGTGCCAGCACCGAAGAGCGATGCGTCACCAGCACCACCGTGGTGCCTTGCGCTTTGAGCGCGGCGATGGCGCTGGCCAGTGCGGCTTCGCCGACGGTGTCGAGGTTGGAGTTCGGCTCGTCCAGCACCACCAGACTCGGCGTGCCGTACATGGAACGCGCCAATGCCACGCGTTGCTTCTGGCCACCGGACAAACCACTGCCGTCCTCGCCCAGTTGCGTGTCGTAGCCCTGCGGCAGACGCAGGATCATTTCGTGGACGCCGGCCTGTTGCGCGGCGGCGACAACCTTCTGCGGATCGGCCTCGCTGAAACGGGCGATGTTCTCGGCGATGCTGCCGCTGAACAGTTCGATGTCTTGCGGCAGATAACCGATGTACGGGCCCAACTGGTCGCGGTTCCAGCGATGAATATCCGCGCCATCGAGACGCACGGTGCCGCCGAGGGTCGGCCAGACACCCACCAGCACGCGGGCCAGGGTCGATTTACCGGAACCGGAAGCCCCGAGCACGCCGAGCACTTCGCCGGCATTCAGATTGAAATTGACCATCTGCAAAGTCGCGGCACGTTGCCCCGGTGGGCCGGCGCTGACCTGCTCGAAAGTGATCTGGCCTTTCGGCGGCGGCAGCGCCATGGCGTCGTCGCTGGGCGGGAACGCTTGCAGCAAGGCATCGAGACGGCGGTAAGCCAGCTTCGCCCCGCTCCACTGCTTCCACACCGCAATCAACTGGTCGATCGGGCTGAGCACGCGGCCCATCAGAATGGAACCGGCAATCATCATCCCGGCGGTCATGTCGCCCTTGATCACCAGCAAAGCACCCAGGCCCAGGACCAACGATTGCAGGCACAGGCGCAGGGTTTTGCTCAGCGAGCTGATCACCGCACCGGTGTCACTGGCCTGGTTTTGCAAACCGAGGAAGCGCGAGTGCACCTGGAACCAGCGCTTGCGCAGGGAACCGAGCATGCCCATTGCCTGAATGGTTTCGGCGTTGTGCAAATGGCTGGTGGCCAACTGGCTGGATTTCTGCGAAAAACCGGCCGCTTCGCCCAGCGGCTTTTTGGTCATGTATTCGTTGAGACAGGCCAAGCCGATCAGCAACAGCGCGCCCGCCGTGGCGAGTACACCGAGCCAGACATTGAACAGGTAAATCACGAACAGATAGACCGGGAACCACGGCGCATCGAAAAACGCGAACAGCGCCGGCCCGGTGACGAATTGGCGAATGTGCGTCAGATCGCCCAGCGATTGCCCGGCATTGCCCTCGCCCTTGAACAGGTTGCGCTCGAACGCCGCTTGGTAAACACGCAGGTTGAAGCGGCGCTCCAACTGGCTGCCGATGCGAATCACGATAAAGCTGCGCACCACTTCCAGCAGGCCGATAAAGGCGAAGAAGCCGACCACCATCAGCGACAGCATCGCCAGGGTCGTTTCGTTCTGCGACGACAGCACCCGGTCATAGACCTGGAGCATATAGATGGAGGGCACCAGCATCAGCACGTTAATCAGTGCGGTAAAACAGCCGACACTGATCAGGATACTTTTATAGTCACCCAAAGCCTTGAATAAGGGAGCGGTGGCTGGGGCCTTCGCCATCTTCATTGATTCTTCCTGAAATGATTGAACCCGCCACACTTGGGCGAGGCGTCAATTAATGTTCCGGTCACCTGCGAAAGATCACTTGCAAGTACCCGCTTACACTTTCATAACAACTTGAGCAAATAACTGCGGTGCAGTTGTCATTTGGCAGTTTTTATAACCAACTCGTAGCGCTTTATATTAAAACGCGGTCGCCGATTCGATAATCAAGGCTGTTTCACTGTGTGCGTCAGCGTGATCACCAAACCCGACTTCAAAGTGGTCAGATAAAGCCCGTCACGTTGTCGGCTGAAGAACTGGATTCTTGAGCCTTCCTTGCCGGTAATCGAAAGGCCGTCAGGATCGGCAAACCAGCCGATCGGGGTTTGCTCAAGCCATGCCCCAAGACATTCGGCTCCCTTGCCCAGTGTCTGGTTGGGTTCAAGATCAAGCAGGCATGTATTCGAGGGTTTGTCCTGCAACGCCTGCGCCTGTGGGGCGTCGTCACGTGCAGTCAAAACAGCTTGCCACTGCCCGGCAAAAAAAGATGGATCTTCGAGTCTGAGGCTGCTTGCCATGCTTGTTTCTCCAGTCATCATCAGCGCCGCTGTTATCCACGCCACGGTCTTGTAGGTAAAAACGTTTCGACTCATAGGAAATTTCACTCCGACTCGTAGCCTTGCCCACCAGACAAGACGATGCAAGAAAAGAAAACGGCGCATCACACGCCGCTTCCCGTTTCTACATCACGCCACGATATCGCTGGTGGCTGCCTGGCCAACGGTGCTGACCTGGAAATCAGCCACGCCGTGCCCGGAGAAGTCCACCGACAACAGGCTGTTGCCGCCCGACGAGGTGAGGATCGCGTCACCGACAGCACCGGTGAAGCTGCTGACAAAGTGCAGACCGGAACCTTTGGTGATGCCGGTCAGGTCGATTTTGTCCAGACCGCTGACGAAATCGAGGATCTGATCGATCGCACCCGGCTTGGAGTCAGAACTGGCAGCAAACACGAAGGTGTCCGAACCGGCGCCGCCCCACAGCTTGTCGGCACCACCAGCGCCGTAGAGGATGTCGTTGCCGGCACCACCCTTGAGCTCGTTGGCCACGCTGTTACCGATCAACAGGTCGCTGCCCGAGCCACCGATGGCGTTCTCGATGATCGCGCCCTTGGCGATGGACACGTTGCCCACCAGGCCGCCAACGTCGGAGAACGAGGCGTCATTGAGGTTGATCTTCTGGTTCTGGGTGAAGCCAGAGAAGTCCAGCGTATCCTTGCCACCGGCATCCCACACCGAGAACACCACTTTGTCACTCGACGACGAAGCACTCAGGAAATCGCGACCGGTGTTGGAGTTGAAACCGTAGGTGGTGTCACCGGTACGGGTGTTCATGTTGGCACCGTAGAGCTTCTGGATGGCAGCGATATCGTCCATCAGCGGGCCGGACGAATACGCTTCGACGCCGCCCTTGCTGAAGTTCTGATTGGTGTTGCTTTCGCTCCAGTAGCTCATGACGCTGTAGCCGCGGGTGTCTTGCCCGTAGGAAGCGTCGTTGTAGGTCGGGTTGCCGTTCCCGGCGTTGTAGTCGCCAGGGTGAGCGAGGCCCAGGCTGTGGCCGATTTCGTGAGTCAGGGTCTGACGACCGTAGTTGTTCAGGTCCGGATTCTTGTTCTGCGTGTAGCCACTGTTGATCAAGTACCACGAGGTGCCGTCATAACCGGCGCCGGTGCCTGGCAGATACGCGAACGCTGCAGCGCCATCCTGGCCACCGCTGTAGTTACCGAAGGTCATGTGGCCGTCGCCGCCCGAGGCTTTCTCGGTGAAGGTCACGTTGGCCACGTCAGCCCAGGATTGCATGGCGAGCTTGGCCTGGGCCTGTTGTTGTGCACTGAACTGACTGAACCCAGTGATCCCGTGCTTGTTCATCGTGCTGGACGATGCCGAGGTCAGGAACGTATAGGTGAGTTCGATCTTGCCGCTGCCATCCTTGTCCTGGTAGGCAGCGCCGTCGCGCAGCAACTGGGTGGCGGCCTGGTCGACGGAGAAGGAGGGTTTGCCATTGACCGTGAGGTTGCCGCCACGATCGTATTGATGGCTGAAGCTATTGATCTGGTTGTACGCCGAGCTGGCTGCGGCCAGTGGTTGTGGCGCCGCGGACAGCAGAAAGGCCTGTTCGGCGGTATCAATAGCGTTCGCTTTAACTTTCGACATAAACACACTTCCTTGTTTAGCAATGGAACAGTTTTTGTCCGACAGGACTCTCTCTGGCGAGATCGTCCTATCACTCGCCCAATGAAGGCGTAAGAAACCTGACACAATTTGAAATCTGCCGTAAAGGATTTTTTTGAGATCAAATCGGGCTGTTTCGCAAAACTGCCGTAAACAAAGCGTGCGGGGGCGAAAGAATGTTTTAGTTGCGGAGCTTTTGCCTAATTGTCTGACGATTTTCTATTTAAATATTAAATATGAGTAAGTTGTTTTTTGTTAGGTGCTTCTCACTTTCCTGCACTTGATTAGTGCGATGACATTGTATTGATATCAACCGGACAGCTTACTCAAACTTCAGCAGCTGCCGGGTGAAACGAGGCTGCGATCTTTTGACCGTCACTGGCAGAGTCAAAAGTCGCAACCCGGGAGGTTTATTCAAGCGGGCCGCGGTCGAAGATCACGTCGACTTCGTAGCTGTCGTCTCCGACGGCTTCAGTGGTGAACTGCAATCGACCGTTGATACGCACCCCTGAATGCTGAAGCGTCACGAAGCCCGGCTTTTTCTTGTCCGCGTAAAAAAAACCAGGGTGCTCATATGAGTAGTAACGAGTGTAAGCAATCAAAAGAACGCGCGGATCATCTAGCGGGATCTCCGTGCCAGAATCTGCTTTGTCCCTGAGATTCACTGCGATGACTGAAAGATGAAAGCCGTCATCGATTTCTGGATCGAACATCGTGCCGTGAAACCTGAGTGTTCCCTGCTGTTCGTCGCGATGGGTTTCTTTGGCATCGAATTTGAATTCCTTGCCGGTACGCAGGTTTTTCACCGTACCCTTCAAGACATCCTTGAGATCCTCTTTATCGCTCATCATCAAAATCCTCGATAGGGAAAGGCGATATTTCGCCCTTCTGCCAAGGCATTAAATCTGCTTTCGATCGAGGTGAGACCTGTCAACATTGACAGGTGTAATCGCTGATTTTAAGTGCTAACACCCGCTAAGACAGGAATGCCGGGTGCGACAGCACCCGGTCGACGTTCCTCAACTTCCCGTGCGGATCTTGTTCCACACCCGCGTGCGGATCCGGTCAATGTTCAACGGCATCGCCTCCAGCGCGAACAGCTTGCCCATCATTTCCGGGCTCGGATACACCTTGGTGTCGTTCTTGATCGCCGGGTCGATCAGGCTGTCCGCCTGCTCATTGCCATTGGCGTAGTGCACATAGTTGCTGATGCCGGCCATTACGTCCGGGCGCAGCAGGTAGTTCATGAACGCATAACCGGCCTTCTCGTCCGGCGCATCGACAGGCATGGCGACCATGTCGAACCAGATCGCCGCGCCTTCCTTGGGAATTGCGTAGCCGATATCGACGCCATTCTTCGCTTCTTTGGCGCGGTTCTCGGCTTGCAGGATGTCACCGGAGAAACCGACTGCCACGCAGATATCGCCGTTGGCCAGGTCGCTGGTGTATTTCGAGGAGTGGAAGTAGCTGACGTACGGCCGCACTTTCATCAACAGTGCTTCAGCCTTTTTATAGTCCTCGGGATTCTTGCTGTGGTGCGGCAGGCCCAGGTAGTTGAGCGCCGCCGGCAGCAATTCCGGGCCGTTGTCGAGGATCGCTACGCCGCACTTCTGCAGCTTTTCCATGTATTCGGGTTTGAAGATCAGGTCCCAGGAATCCACTGGCGCGTCGTCGCCCAGCACCGCTTTGACCTTGGCGATGTTGTAGCCGATGCCGGTACTGCCCCAGAGGTAGGGAAAGCCGTGTTCGTTGTTCGGGTCATTGGTCTGCAGCGCTTTGAGCAGCACCGGATTGAGGTTCTTCCAGTTCGGCAGCTGGCTCTTGTCGAGTTTCTTCAGCGCCCCGCCCTGAATCTGCCGGGCCATGAAGTGGTTGGACGGAAACACCACGTCGTAACCGGATTTACCGGTCATCAACTTGCCGTCGAGGGTTTCATTGCTGTCGTAGACGTCATAGGTGACACCCACGCCCGTCTCTTTCTCGAAGTTCTTGGTGGTGTCCGGCGCAATGTAGTCGGACCAGTTGTAAACCTTGACCGTTTCCGCTGCCTGAGCAAGGGAAACGGCGAGCATCAGCGGTGCCAGAGCGAGGGTTTTGCGGATCATGGATCGATTCCTGTGTGGGTTTTCTTTTTTGTTGGCAGGCAATCAAAGGATCAAACAATCAGAAAATCAGCACGTAGCTCTTGCGCACGGTTTCCTGGACGTCCCAGATTCCGAGCGTGTTGGCCGGCAACATCAGTGCGTCGCCACCTTGTATGTGCAGGGTTTCGCCGCCACCGTCGGGGGTGAACGTGCAGCGCCCGGAAATGAAATGGCAGAACTCCTGCGCGGTGATCTGCCGGCGCCAGCGCCCGGGGGTGCACTCCCAGACGCCGGTTTCGACGCCGTCGTCGCGCTCGACGCTGGTGGTCGAGGCGATCGCCACCGGCTCGCCGAGGGGCACGGCCACCGGATTGGATTCGTCGAGTGGCAGGGTTGCGGTGTTTTTGAACTGGGTAATGTTCATGGTCTGACCTGTCTTTTGGGCTTTCTTGAAGTAAATCGGCGCTCAGTGCATGAAACCTTCCATGAAGCCCGCGACCTGGCTGGCAAGTTTGCGCCGCCATGGTGCGGTCGCCGGGTTGGCCAGGGTCTGGTCTTCGTGGACGAAACTTTTGATGATCGCGTTGTAACCGAGCCAGCGACACGGCTCCGGCTCCCACGCGCGCAGCGCATGAATGCCGCCGTCCGGCAACACCCACGGCTGCTGAGTCAGTTCGGTGTCGCGCTCAAGAATCAGGTCGGCCAGGGTGCGCCCACCGAGATTGCTCGCGCCGACGCCCTCCCCGCCATAACCGCCGGACAGCGCGATGCCATTGGCGCGATCGCAAAGCATGTGCGGCTTGAAATGCCGGGACATGCCGAGGTTGCCGCCCCAAGCGTGGGTGATCTGCACGTTTTTCAGTTGCGGAAACAGTTCGCCAAACAGATAGCGGCGCAGCTCGACCTCATCGCGGGTCAGATCAAAGTTGTGACGCAACTTGCCGGCGAACTGATATCCGCCCCGCGCGCCGAAGATCAGACGATTGTCGGCACTGCGCTGGCCATAAGTGACCTGGCGGCTGAATTCGCTGAACGCCTGGCCACGGCTGAGGCCGATTTCGTCCCAGGTCGCGGCAGACAATGGCTCGGTGGCAACGATCAGGCTTTGCACCGGCAACTGATAGCGGCCCAGCGGCGGCAAGGTCACCGAATAACCTTCAACGGCCGGCACGATCCAGCGACTGCGCACGCTGGCTTTCGCCGTGCGTAGACTGCCCGACTGCCAATGGGTGACCGGGCTGTTTTCGTAGATCTTCACGCCCATGTTCTGCACGGTGCGCGCCAGACCGCGCACCAGTTTCGCCGGATGAATGGTCGCTACATGCGGCCCGTAAATCCCGCCATAAGGCTTGGCGACGCGAATCTGCTGGGCCAGTTGTTCAGGGCTGAGCCAGCGGTAATCGGCGTCGGTCAGGCCTTGGGCGTGCAGTTTGCCCAAGTACTCGCGCAGGGAGGTTTCCTGTTCCGGGTAACGCGCCGCGCAATACAGCACGCCGCCCTTGCGGTAATCGCAGTCAATGCCTTCGCGTTCGAGGACGACTTCCACTTCATCGGGAATGCTGTGCAGCAGATCAAAAGAAGCGCGGCGCTGCTCGGGCGACAACCCGGCCAGCAAGCGATCTTCGCCAAGCAGATTGCCCATCAGCCAGCCGCCATTGCGTCCTGAGGCGCCGAAACCGGCCGTTTGCGCCTCGACAATGGCGATATCCAGACCGGGGGCGAGCTTCTTCAGGTAGTACGCCGTCCACAGCCCGGTGTACCCGGCGCCGATGATTGCCACGTCGACGTCCAGATCTCGCTCCAGCTCGGGCCGCGCGGTCAGCGGCTCATCGAGTTGATCCATCCATAAACTGATAGTGCGCCACGCCGGCATGCAAGACTCCGCCACTGAAATTCTTCGATGGCGTCGATCCTAGTGGCTGTGCTCAGTGGATGTCTTGCGCGCGTGTCCGCAAAGAAATTTGTTTCGCGTAAGCCTTGGGTGACTGGCCGGTGTGCTGACGGAAACAGCTATAGAACGCCGACAGCGAATTGAAACCGGCGGCGAAGGCCAGCTCATCGATGCGCACCGGCGGCGTGGCGTTGTCCAGCGAACGCAACAGATGTTGCAGGCGCGCCTGATTGACGTAGCGATAGAAGCTTTGCCCGAGCACTTGATTGAGCAGATAGGAAATCTGATTGCGGCTGTACCCGCACTCCTTCGCCACCCGCTGCAGGTCGAGTTCGGGGTCAAGGTACGGTTGCTGCTTTTCGAAATACTGCTGCAGATCTTCGGCCATAAAACTCAACTGGCGCGGCGACAGACCCAGGCGACTGACTGCCGGGCGCTGACTTGACGAGGGCGTGCCCGCCGTTTGCGTGCGCACCAGCGAGGCGTACTCGTTGACGCGCCAGATCAGCCCTTCCTTGACCGTGAGCGCCTCACTGGAGCGAAACGACACCAGACCGTCACCGCCGCGCAAGGTGACTTCGTATTGAATGAACGCGGTGTTGCCGTCGACGCGAATACGGTCGCAATGCTCAAGCAGTTCGTCGGATTCTCGCGGCATGCTGACGCGCACGTACTCGCGCAACTCGTCGAGTCCAAGCACGCGGTTCTGGAAGAAATCGTTGTACTGGATGTCCGGGTGATACAGCGCCATGACGCTGTCCAGGTCACGGTGCTTCCAGCTCAGGTGATAGCGCATGACCGTAGCCGCCGTGGCTTGGGTCTGTTCTGGGCCGTCATCGTCGGCGTGCATAAAGGGCTCGGCGCAAAAGAACCGAGCTTGCCCAAGTTCGCTACAGGCTTCAACGATTAATCCGTAGTGGCGTTTTGGCGATGATTGCGTAGGCCGTGACTTACATCAAAAAATGCGAAGCAATCGCAAAATGAACTGAAAAATCTCACAGAAAATTCACATGCGGATGCTACTTTTAACGTCAGTCACCGGTTGAGCCAATGAAGGCTCTTCCCACCTAACATGAGCAAACGGAAGCGCTCGATGAAGAAGGCGGGCAACACATGAATAAAGGGTCGAGCAAAGTCACGTTCCCCAACGCATGCCAGTTGATGCGTTGGCATTTTCATCCGATGGGTTTCGAGGCAACGATGGACGCGCCAGGCAGCATGATCGCCCGTCTGTTCGATCGCGCCAGCGGCGAAACCATGATCGCCATCGCTGGCATCCCGTGCGCGACGGTGATGAATGCGGCAGATGTCGAACGAATCATCGAGGCTGTGGAGGATGAGCTGGAAGCGTTTATTCCTCCAGAGACTCTCAAGAGTTACGCATAAGTTTATGATTTAAAACGAAAAGCCCGCAGCGATGCGGGCTTTTTTGTGCTTACGCGGTTTGCTTGGCGGTGCGGTGATCAACGAAGAACGGCTTGTCTTTGACCACTCGGTCGGACGCCCGGGGCATGTTCACTGCTTGCGCCTCCTGTGGGTCGACATACCAGTAGCAATGGCTGACCGCCCGCGTGATGCCGACATAGGCCAGGCGCAGGATCTCGTCCTTTTGCGCGCTGTCATAGGGCTCGCTGTCGCCCGACTTGCCTAGCCCGGCCATGCGATAGACCTGATTTTTGTAAGGCGAACTGGTCAAGTGCTGACAGTCACCGAGCAAAAACACCGCATCCGCCTGCAAGCCTTTGGCGCTGTGGTAGGTCAGTTGCTTCAGGCGGCGCGCTTCATACGGCAAGCTCGAATCCACATTAACTACTGCCTGAATATGCTCTTCAATCAATAACTTATCGCTGCTTTTTCGATAAAGCATCAAGATCGAATGGCCCTGACGATAGTGTTCGGCGAGGCGCTGGCCCAAGGCCTGATCGTCGCGCTCCAGCACATTGACCGGTTGCAACGGCTTCGGTGCGCCACTGGCCTTGGCTTTTTTCCCCGGGATTGCCGGCGCCGCGCGAACGATGTGTTCGGCGGCATCAATGATGTACTGGTGGCTGCGGTAGTTATCACTGAGCATCACCCGCGTGGTGCTCGGCGACGGGAACTCCTTGTCGAACGCCATGAAATAACTCGGCGAACTGCCGCGCCAACCATAAATCGACTGCCAGTCATCACCGACGCACAGCAGCGAGGAACGCTGCGCGCCCCGCCCGACGTGCATGGCCGGGCCGCGGCTGCGGATTTCCGTGAGGCTGGCGCGAATCCACGAGACGATCTGCGGTGAAACGTCCTGAAATTCGTCGATCATCAGGTGCGACAACGGCCTGAGTAACGCGTCGCTCAACAGCTTTAGATTTTCCGGTGAATGCTCGCTGAACAGCGCGAACATGCGGTTGTAGGTCATGATCGGCGGTTTCTGATCGAGCAGATGATCTTCAAAGGCGCGCCAGAACAGACTCAGGGCCTCAAAGAAGAAACGGTCCGGGTCGTCCTTGGCAAAGTTCATGCGACCGACCGCGTCAGGCACGTCCAGGCCGAGGTTCTCGATAAAGCCTGCCGCCGCCACGAAACAGTCAAGCAACGGCGCGGAAGCCAGTTCACCTTTGACCTTGTAATCGAAGCCCGGCCCGGCACTGGCATCGCCCGCCAGCGTTGCCAGAACGCGTTTTGACGACTCGTAACTATCCAGCCAAATCAATGGCTTACGGCAGAAAGCTTGAAACAGTGTGCGTTTGACAGCCCACTCTGCGCGCACGCTCAGCTTGGCGTTTGGCCGACTCGTTTGCGGGTTTTCCCGTGGATCGAAGCCGAGCACCACCCAGGCATCCAGGCTCGGAATGTAGCCGTGGCAATGAAACTTCGCGCCGTTGATATCGAAACTCTGCCGGTTCGGTTCTATGCCCTTGATCGGCCACGCGCCAGCGCGGAACCACAGATCTTCAATGACGTCGCACAACTCCTCGTCGCGCCGCGCCGCCAGCTCCGTTACCGCGACGCGTTTCTGCACATCCGGGTGATCACGCTCCAGCTCCTTGAGCTGCAAACCGGCGCGGGACAGTGGCTGAATCAAATGTCGAAACCGCTCGTCCTCGTTGAACAAGCGGTGATAGCAGGCGTTGAGTTGCTGACGTTGCGCGTCGTTGATGCGCAGATCGAACGGGTTACTGTCGACCTCCTGCTCATCACCTTGTGCGCGGTGACTGAGGTTTTCAAAAGCCTGCAAGCGCTCGAAACCCGGCAAGCTGCGCACCATCGGCAGAATGCGCGAGTGGAATGTGCGCACCAGTTCACGTGCCTGACGCAAGTTCAGCGCCTGCCCCCAGAGCGCGAACAGCTCGATCAGTTTGTTGATGAAATCCTTGCGCGACTCGCGGGTGAAGGTCACCACGGTCATCGAATCCAGCTCAAAACCCAGATAGTGGTTGAGCAACAGGATACGCAGGACCAGCGTGGTGGACTTGCCTGCTCCAGCGCCGGCGACCACTGAGGTTGACGGGGTTTCGCTGAAAATCATCTTCCATTGCGCGGTGCTTGGCTGTGCATGTTCAGGCAACAAACGGGCAACATCGGCCTTCATGCGCTTTTTCAGCTCGGCCGTCAGCGGCAGGCGCCAATCGTCGAACAGATGATTATCGACGCCAGGCGGACGATGCTCAGTGCTGCGACTGTCACGAATCAGCAGCACCTGGCGGCCCTCTTCCAGCCCCTCAAGCTTGCCTTCCTTAAAACCATATTCAACACCAGCGGTGTGGCCGCTGCGGAAGCCGTCGGCCTGACCGTGCAACCACGAGGCGCGGTGCTGTGCGCGCAGACGGGTCAAGCCGTGGCCGAACAAGCGTGCAGCCAGGCGTTTGAACCAGGGCATCTCGGCCAAGGGGCGAAGTTCGGGAGGAAGATCGGGGGTGTGTTGCGCCACGCTGACGGGCTCCAGTGTGTGAGGCTGTTGCGGCTATGGTGTCTGTATTTGCCGTTCAGTTCTAGCGAAATGCTTACAGGTCATTGGTTTAGGCGATGAACTGAAGGTCAGATGAGACGCTTTCGAGTGTTTTTCTTATCGGGCATTTCGATCATAACGCCGCACTTTTTACGCTTTTTATCGATTATTAACTGATAGATGATCGCCGTCATAAACCACCGGTCTCGCGTTGGGTGCAACCACTCACACCCCATGACGAACCTTTTGAGGAGACGATCATGCTTGAACTCAGACCTTTCAGCTCGCTGGGCGGCGCCCATCACGGCTGGCTGGATGCCCATCACCACTTTTCGTTCGCCGAGTACTACGACCCGCAGCGCATGAGCTGGGGCAACCTGCGAGTGTGGAACGATGACGTGATCGCTGCCGGCACTGGCTTCCCGCAGCATCCGCATCGCGACATGGAAATCATCACGTATGTCCGTGAAGGTGCGATTACTCACCAGGACAACCTGGGCAACAAGGGCCGCACCGAGGCTGGCGACGTCCAGGTGATGAGCGCCGGCACCGGCATCGCACACAGCGAATACAACCTGGAAGCGAAGGACACCAAGATCTTTCAGATCTGGATCCTGCCAACGGAAACCGGCGCACCGCCATCGTGGGGCGCCAAACCGTTCCCCAAAGGCCTGCGCGAAGGTTTTGTCACGCTGGCCAGCGGCAAGCAAGGTGATGACCAGAGTCTGCGGATTCGAGCCGATGCAAGGTTGGTCGCGGCCAATCTCAAGGCTGGGGAAACTGCGGAATATCATCTGGATGAAAAGCGTCGCGCGTATCTGGTGCCGGCCACCGGCGCAATTGAAGTGAACGGCTTGCGCGCGCAAGCTCGAGACGGCGTGGCGGTAGCGCATGAACGAGTGCTGAGCGTCACAGCCATTGAGGACAGTGAAATTGTCCTGGTGGATCTGGCCTGATCGCTCGAATGGCAGGCAAAAAAAAGGGCAACCATATGGTTGCCCTTTTTCATGCGCTCGCCAACAACATCAGCCGGAAATGGCGCCATCCACCAGCGCCTGTGCCTCTACGACCAATTGCTTGAGGTGGTCGTCACTGATGAAGCTTTCGGCGTAGATCTTGTAGATGTCTTCCGTACCCGACGGACGCGCGGCGAACCAGCCGTTTTCCGTCATCACTTTCAGACCGCCAATCGCCTGATCGTTGCCCGGTGCATGACTGAGAATGCTCTGGATTTTCTCGCCGGCCAGCTCAGTCGAAGTGACCTGTGCAGGCGACAACTTGCTCAGCAGCGCTTTCTGCTCAGGGTTGGCCTTGGCGTCGACGCGTACCGAGAACGGTTCACCCAACTCATCGGTCAATGCCTTGTAGGCCTGGCTCGGATCGCGACCGGTGCGCGCGGTCATCTCGGCGGCCAACAATGCCGGGATCAGACCGTCCTTGTCGGTGCTCCACACACCGCCGTCCTTGCGCAGGAACGAGGCACCCGCACTCTCCTCGCCGCCAAAACCCAGCGAGCCATCAAACAGGCCGTCTGCGAACCATTTGAAACCAACCGGAACTTCGTACAGACGACGACCCAGGCGTTTGGCAACGCGATCGATCAGACCGCTGCTGACGACGGTTTTACCCACGCCGGCATCCGCGCGCCATTGCGGGCGGTTCTGGAACAGGTAATCGATCGAAACGGCCAGATAATTGTTCGGCGCGAGCAGACCACCGGACGGCGTGACGATGCCGTGGCGGTCGTGATCAGGGTCGCAAGCGAAGGCAACGTCGAAACGCTCTTTCAGGCCGATCAGGCCCTGCATCGCGTGGCTCGACGACGGATCCATACGAATCTGGCCATCCCAGTCAACGGTCATGAACCGGAACGTCGCATCGACTTCCTTGTTGACCACTTGCAGATCCAGGCGGTAATGCTCGGCAATCGCCGACCAGTAGCGCACCCCTGCTCCGCCCAGCGGATCAACGCCCAGACGCAGTTTGGCGTCACGGATGGCATCGAAGTCGATCACGTTGATCAGGTCAGCCACGTAAGTGTTCACGTAGTCGTGACGGTGCGTGGTACTGGCCTTGAGCGCCTGCTCGTAGCTGATGCGCTTCACACCTGCCAGCTTGTTGGCCAGCAATTCATTGGCCTTGGCTTCGATCCACTTGGTGATGTGGGTGTCGGCCGGCCCGCCGTTGGTGGGGTTGTATTTGTAACCACCGCTTTGTGGCGGGTTGTGCGACGGCGTGATGACGATGCCGTCCGCCAGGCCCGAGGTGCGTCCACGGTTGTAGCAGAGAATGGCGTGGGAAATGGCGGGTGTCGGCGTGTACTCGTCACCTTCGGCGATCATCACGGTCACACCGTTGGCGGCCAGGACTTCCAGCGCGCTGGCGCCGGCCGGGGTCGACAGTGCATGCGTGTCGATGCCGACAAACAGCGGCCCGGTAATCCCTTGTGCTTCGCGGTACAGGCAGATCGCCTGGCTGATGGCCAGAACGTGCCACTCGTTGAAACTCAAGTCGAACGAGCTGCCCCGGTGCCCGGATGTACCGAACGCCACACGCTGAGTGGAAATCGAGGCGTCGGGCTGTCCGGTGTAGTAAGCCGTTACCAGTCGCGGGATATCGACCAACAATTCTGCCGGTGCCGGTTTGCCCGCAAAAGGACTGAGTGTCATGCAAAACCTCTGAAATAGAGTGGTTCAGGAATAGAGCGCAGTTTACTGGCAGTTTGACCGCAGTGCGATGGGATCTATCCGGGCGTCTCCCGATGTTTTTTAACGTTAGTCTGCTGGCGCAAGGCGCAAGGCGTCACCGATCAGCCCGACCACACTGGCCAGGTCATGGTCACCATGGCTCAGGGGGCTCAACCGCAGATGGTGCGCATACAGGCCGTGCAGGCTGAACAGCTCGCCAGGTGCAATAACGATCTGCTGCCTCAGCAGGCACTGGAAGACCTGCGCCATGTTCACCGGTCGCAGTGAATGCACCCACACGGTCGCGCCACCCTGGGGTTCGACAACCTGCATCGCATCGCCAAGACGCTCGCGCAACAACTCGATCAATTGCGTACGACGCTCCTTGAGCATTCGCCGCAATACCAATAGATGCTGATCCAGCCGACCTCCCCCCAACAACCTGGCAATGGCTTTCTGGCGAATCGGTGACAGCCGAAACGCGCGCAAGAGGAAATGGCGCTGCAGCTCATTGCGCCAATGACGCGACAACACATAACCGAAAGGCGCCTCGGCTCCGACGAACTTCTCGAATGTGGAAAACACCAGTAACCGATCGGGGTCCAGCCAGTCGCGCAACCGTTGCGCATCAGTGGCTTCATGGAGTTCGCTGTAACAATCGTTTTCCAGCACCCAGATACCATGACGCCCAAGCAAATGCGCGACTGCCTGTTGGTTGTTCAGCGGCTGAAGACTGCCCCGGGGCATGCTCAACACTGACGACAAAAGCATCAAACGCACTGTCTCGCTGTTGAGCAACGATTCCAGCCGCTGCAGATCAATCACGCCGTCGGGCAGCAGCGGCAGCTCGATAACCCTCACCTCAGCGGCTTCCAGCAGACGCAAGATCACCCAGTCACAGGGCGATTCGACGACCACAGTGGCCCGACGCAACTCGAGCACGGAAACCAGAATCTCCAATACACCGCGCAGGTCTGCGCCGATGTAGACGTCATCCGCACGCCAGTAATTGGCCGTGGACGAGGTGTAACGGGCGGCCAGCACCGTCCGCAATTCCAGCTCCCCACAAGGTTGCACCAACGCGTGCGGCTGACGGGGATACTGACGCAGCAGTTCCCGCTCCAGCATCAGTAACGGACTGTCCAGCGGTTGTAGCGAGGCCGGTTCATCGGCGCTCAGCACGCACATGCCCGGGCGCCTGGCATTGACGTAAACGGTTTCCAGCAAATCACTGCCACTGTCCGGCGAATCCATCATGTGCAGCGCTTGCGCGTAGTACCCGGACTTGGCAATTGAATAGACTCGACCTTCCTTTTCCAGCAGCGAGTAGGCGTACTGGACAGTCGAGATCGACACATTGAGCCGGTCAGACAATTGTCGGAGTGAGGGCAGGCGCACCGCCGCGCTAGTCCCCGCCTCTTCTATCAGCAGCGTCAGATATCGATAAACCGCCTGATAAACGAAGTCATTCTCCTTTGTCGGCTTCACGAGCCCGTATCCGTGGGCATGGGGTCATCTCCAGGCAAACAGATCACGATCAACCTTCCGCCGAGCGATCAGCAGCAGCCGGAGCGAGGCTCTGCGCAGCCGCTTCTCCAGGTGCAGACATACGAACCGGCCCCATTGCATACAGACGCACAATCAACCTGACCGGCAGCCCACTGACATCCGTCATCCATTTCATGACCTGTTCCGGCGCATGCAGGCCCTGCATGGCCCGGTGCAGATCCGGCAATGCCACCAGCATACCGGGGTGACAATTGCGCAAGAATCGCTCTAGTCCGGCACCCGCATTAATGAAGGGTGAAAACAACAGGCACGTCAGCTGGATTTCATTCAGTTCAAAATTGGTCAACAGAGCGCTTTCTGCCTGCGCGCGCAGATGCCCGGGCTCCTGCAGATTGTCGAAGCTGGCGAGCAACTGTTCGCATACCGGTTCGGGGACCTGTTTTTGCCGCATCGTCGTCAGACTGCTTTGCAGGTAATCGCCGACGCCGTCCTCATAGGTCCGCCCCTCGATGAATTGCGCCTGCAAACCTCGTAAATGCCCAGCCACCACAGGCTCTACGTGCTCGTCATCACCCTGATAAAGCGTCAGGTCGTCAGCCTGAAACCCCAGAAAATCACTCAGCAAGGGCCAGCGCTCTTCGAGCTTGCCGACAATCATGTCGTTGATGCTGATAAAGCTGGTACGCCGACACGCCTCGAATTGATCTTCGGGACGCCAGGCCACCCGCTCCTCTTCGGGATAGAACTCACGGTAATAATCACCGCCCAGCCCATCGAGCAGCGTAAACAGCATTTCAAAGCCGAACGGACTCACCTGCGGCGCGGTAATTGCGGCCTTCTGCACTGCACGGCCCAGTCCTTCGAGGAAGTGGTTTTGCCGACGCGGGGACTCACTGCCAACCATGGCATCGACACCGTTGTTCCAGCGGGCAACCTGGCCATAAAACTCGGCAGTGGCCAGATAAGCGTCATCCCATAATTCGAGCGTTTCGTTCCAGGTTCGTCGATGGCCGATCAACAGCAGGTTGATACGGTTGGCTTCGCGACCAGCTGCGCTTATGGGAAGCTGATGATCAAACGGCAACACCTCGCGATGATCGACCATCACCAGCTCTACCCGGGGATCGTCATACAGAAACAGTGCGCTGTAGCTGCGGTGCATGTTTTGCAGGGATGTCTGGCTGCTGCCGTTCCAGCGCAGGTTGGCCACCCGCAACTGAAAGGTCGCGGGCGAACGGCCAGCGATGGTCAACTGCGCAGCCCGTAGCAGGGCCAGCGTGTAACAACTGTCGCGCGACCCTGACTGGTTCACCAGCACCTTGAAATGACCGATGTTCTCCATGCCGCCGGCGGCCACTGCCAGTCGCTGGATCAGCAGCTGCAGCGCCGTGCGTTCTGCGCGCGAGAAGAAACTCAGCAAACGTTGCAAAACTTGCTGGTAGACATAATTCATTGCCTGATCATGGATAGTGCTCATCGGTATTTACCCGGTATCGAAAGTTTCATGGCGCGCGGACTGACGCATCAGTCAGGCGACAATTGATCAATAAGTAATAGACGCTCAGATGCTAACACTTACAAGTTTGAAGTTATTTGAAACACTTGAACTGAAAAACCACCCTTAATCGTCGAATAACAGCCTCAAAGCCCTGTATTTGCTGAGATATTTTTTCTGAAACTCGATCCTAGGAAATTTCCCACAGCATCCCACACCAAGTGAGTACAAGAAAAAGAGAAGCAGTTTCCGAATAGCCCTACAACAATTAAACAGAAGTTGGCGCGACAAACGGTTTTAGCCGTTTTATATCGAACAGGACAAATTGAATGCACAGCCATGGCTCATTCCTTGAGATGAAAGTAATCATTCAATTATCAGGGCTTACATTGTGATTAGAAGATACAGATGGTGAGCAAAAACCAGTTCAGTTGCTGAACGGTCCCGGGCGCAGCCCCAGCAAGCTCTGCTTTTCAGGTGGGAAGGTAAACGCACAAGAGTCCGTGGGGCCACGGACTCTGATTGAAAGGCTTACGCCGGTTCGACTTGCAGGGCAACCCGCTCGCGGCATGGGCATTCGTCCATGTAGCGATGCGCTTCGACAAACTCGTTGAACGGGAATACACGGGTTTTGAGCGGCAGCAGCACGCGGTCAGCGGTCAGCTGGTTGATGTCACGCAAGGCACGTTGCAAGGCGACGTGATCCTGAGTGATGCCCAGTTCCGGTTTGCCGGTGAAGTTGCCGATGCAGTGCACGAAGAACTGGATGTTCTTCTGGAACGCTGCGCAGGCCGGGAACGGTGTCTGGTTGCCGCCTTGCAAACCGTACAACACCAGGCTGCCACGCGGCGCCAGCACATCGCCCAACAGCGACATCTGCGGGCCACCGAGACCGTCGAACACCACGTCGACACCACGGTTGTCAGTGATCTTGTTGATTCGCATCAACAGATCTTCCTCTTCAGTAACGATGACCTTTTCTGCGCCCAAGGACAGCAGGTACTCGCGCTCTTCGGCTTCTTTGGTCGCGGCAATCACCCGCACGCCCATCGCCTTGCCCAGCTGGACAAACGAAGGACCGGCGCAATGGCTGGCGTCAGTGACCAGCGCGAACTGGCCCGGCTTGACCCGTGCCAGATCGGCGTAGGCAAAGTAGGCGATCAGCAGCGGCGTGTAGTGCACGCTGGCTTCGATCGGGCTGAGTACATCCGGATAGCGGGTCAGCGCGGTACGCGGCAGTACGATCGACTCGCCGTAAACCGGGTAGTCGTTCGGGCTTTCAGCCGGGAAACTGGCAACCTTGTCACCGACGGACAGGTCCTCGACATCGGCACCGACTGCAGTGACGACACCGGCCATTTCATGGCCGAGACCCGATGGCAGACGCGCTTGGGACGACGCCAGGTTCTGACGCCACAGGGTGTCGTACCAGCTGATGCCGATTGCCTCGACACGCACTTGCACTTCGCCAGGACCTGGCTGAGCGGCCGCATGCTCTTCGCATTTGAGCACCTCGGCCGGACCAAACTTGTGAAAACGGATCGTGCGGGACATCGCAAACCTCGTCAAAGTAACCTCTAATGCCCTGAACTCTATCTGGGCTTTTGACCCAAGACTATCAGTGGCTATTAATAGTCGACATGCCTGTCATTGATTCCGCACCAGGGGCGGCATTGGCTAAATCCATGAAAAAACTGCTGCCAACGTCTCACTCAAGCTGAATTTTCCGGTGCAGAGTACCAGCCTTTCCCCGTAAGATTCATGCCGGCCATTGTTCTCATATGGCCGCTCTCGTCAAGCTTGATGACTCTGCCAGGACTCCAGATGAATCGTAATGACCTGCGTCGTGTCGACCTGAACCTGTTGATCGTGTTCGAAACATTGATGCACGAACGCAGTGTGACCCGGGCCGCTGAAAAGCTCTTTCTCGGTCAGCCAGCGATCAGTGCGGCACTGTCGCGGCTGCGCAGCCTGTTCGATGACCCGTTGTTTGTACGCACCGGGCGCAGCATGGAACCGTCCGCCCGCGCGGTGGAAATCTTCGCCCTGCTCTCACCGGCCCTCGATTCGATTTCGACCGCTGTCAGCCGTGCAGCCGAATTCGACCCGGCGACCAGCACCTCGGTCTTCCGGATCGGTTTGTCCGATGACGTCGAATTCGCCCTGCTGCCGATGCTGCTCAAGCGCCTGCGCGCGGAGGCGCCGGGAATCGTGCTGGTGATCCGTCGCGTCAACTACATATTGATGCCCGGCCTGCTGGCTTCCGGCGAGATATCCATTGGTGTCAGCTACACCACAGACCTGCCGGCCAATGCCAAGCGCAAGGTCCTGCGCCGCAGCGCGCCAAAATTGCTGCGCGCCGATACCGTGCCGGGGCCGTTGAGCCTGGACGACTACTGCGCCCGCCCGCATGCGCTGGTGTCGTTCGCCGGCGACCTCAGTGGCTTTATTGATGAGGAACTGGAGAAACTGGGGCGCAAGCGCCATGTGGTGCTGGCGGTGCCGCAGTTCAATGGCTTGAGCACGTTGCTCGCCGGCACGGACATCGTGGCGACCGTGCCGGATTACACGGCAGATGCGTTGACGGCGGCCGGCGGCGTTCGCGCGGAGGATCCGCCATTGCCGACGCGCACGTTTGAACTGCACATGGCCTGGCGTGGATCGCAGGACAATGATCCGGGTGAGCGTTGGTTGCGGTCGCGGATTCAGATGTTTTTCGGCGATCCTGAGAGTCTTTAGGCGTTGTCGGGCAGGCTGTTTAGCTGATCATTTCTGCCTTTCCACAAACCATGGAGTTCCATTCACTTCCGGTAGATTGCTACATTGGGGGCACATCTGAGGGCATACGTTGGATGGTTTGAAAAGGATGCCCCCAGCCTGAAGTCCAACAGTTCCCTTCTAGAAAAGTCACCCGTTGTTGTTCCCACACACCGCGGTGTGAAAATAGGCCGAGGAGATGCTCTCCTCTGCCAAAGTGCGCGAGCAACCGAGTGAGACCTCCTGTGCAATTAATATTTCAAGTGTAAGTCGCCAAGCTGAATTCAGGTATTACTCCGACGCTTTTCAAAACGCTGCCAAAAGTCGGCTGCTCACCCCAGGGGGCCAGCAGGCTTTACCAGACCTCTAGTTGGACAAAGGCTGCTAACGGTAAAGAGCAAAAATTCAGTAGGCGCAGTTCTTTATCTGCCTTGCTGCGATATCTGACACACAGGCAGTCGTGGTCTGACAGCCGCTCTCAGCAATTTTCCGTCGTACGTGAATGGTTGCTTTCGGTTAGTCTTGTCGACTAGGAGCAGGGGAACAAGATGCAATAGGACGCCTGCATTGGATTGTCGTCAAGGAAGTCAACCTTAGCATGCACATCACTTTTGGCCTTTTCTTGGATACCCGTCAGGGTCCGTCCCCGACGAACTTCTTCAATACCCCGATAGTGGGCCGCCTCGGATTCCTGTCCCTGCTGGAGACCTACCTTGGTCTAAGCGCGCCAGAAGCGTCCAAGGCCAGACGCGTGACCATCTACTCTGGCCTGCTGCGCGTCCATGACAACAACTCGCGCTTTTACAGTGAGTCCCTGAAGGCCGACAGTATTGGTACGGCTGCGCGCCTCCTGGCCTGGCGCGACGAGTGGCGGCTTGGCGGTTGGGACGGCAGCGCTAATCCAGAGCATGCTTCGCGAATCCAGGAGCTTGCCGCCATTGAAAAGGCAGCTCTCGAAACGCTGCCGCCCGGAGAGGCCGATCGCTTGCACCTGGTGATACAGGCTCTGAGTGCGTCCGGCCCCGGCCCCATCAAGTCAGTTCACCTGGTTGACCCGCCCGAGGATTTCCCGCTTCTCTGGCGGCAGGTGCTCGAGCGCCTGCCAGCGGTCGAAGTCCGACTTCCCGAGCCACAGGGAGAAGGCCAACTTCGTGCGTTGCAAGAGCAAGCCCTAACCGTTCTGGCTGGAGGCTCCCCGGGCAATCTGACCGTGCAGACCGACGGGAGTGTCTTGCTAGTGCACGCTCTCGCGGCCACGACCGCCGAACACTGGTTGAGCGCACAGCACTCGCACCACCCCGGCGACCGGCTGATCCTGGCTGAGGAGGCGGGCGACTCGCTAGATGTGTCGCTGTCCGCGACCGGCGGGGTCAACTGCGGGTTCGAACGCCCTAGTCAGCTCCGCACAGCCCTACAGGCACTAATCCTTGCCTTGGAAATGTGCTGGGAACCAATAGACATGAACCGACTGCTGGATTTCCTGACGCACCCAGTTGGCCCATTCAGTCGTCCTGCGAGAGGCAGGCTCGCTCGTGCTGTCGCCAAGCAGCCTGGAATTGGGAGCGAAGCCTGGACGGCGGCTAAGGCCAAGATCGCAGCGGGTGACGATGCCCAGGAAATAGCAGATGAAATTACCTTCTGGCTGGAGTCAGAGCGCTGGTCACGCACCGATGGAGTGCCGGTCGATGCACTGATTGCTCGCGTCGCCCGGATGAAGGAGGCTATGCGGCTTCGCCTTTCAGGTGAATCCGCTGATGCGGCGAGCTTCACGGCAGCGCATAGCCAATGTGCGGCCGTCCATGAAGCATTGATCGAGCTGGCTCGGCAAGGGTTGGCCACGGTGCTGCCTCGGCAAGTCGAGCAGTTGGTCGCCCACGCCACGCCCGCCGGGGCAACCAACCCCGCTGCGGTTTCCCATGTCGGCTGCATGCGCTCGACCAGCACGGCAGCCGCGTGCATCGAAGCCGCTGATGAAGTGATCTGGTGGATGCCATCTACGCCTGCCCTGCCCTCACCTCTGCCTTGGTCTCCTGCCGAGGTGAATGCTCTGACTCAATTAGGTGTGCAGTTGCGAGACCCGGCGCGTGAGCTTGTATCGTTAGCACTGAAGTGGCTGCGGCCACTACTTGCTGCGAGAAAAAGATTCATCATCGTCTACCCTCCCCCCGGTTCAGAAGTACATCCGATTCGCCAGCTTCTTAAGAAGCTCGTACCGGATATCGAGTCCGCTTCGCTTGACCTGGACATTGCACTCGACTCCACACTTCTCGGGGTAACTGCCGAGGTGCTTGCACGTCAGTCGCTGCCCGCTATTCCACGACACATCCAACTCCCTCATCCCGTGCAGCTCGGCGACGCCTCACAGTCGTTTACTACGCTCAACGAGCTCTTCAATGACGCGGCCCTATTCGTTTTGAAACGAGTGGCGAAGCTAGATCCTACTTCAGTCCTGGGGGTGGATGAGGGCAACCGCCTGCTGGGCATCCTCGCTCATCGGGTGCTCGAGAAACTCTTCGCGCACAACGATGCCCTGAGTTGGTCAAACGCCGATGCCGTTGCCTGGTTCCGCGCCGAAGCCGACTCGCTCTTGCTGACTGAAGGCGCTGTACTACTCATGCAGGGCGCGGGGGTAACGCAGCAACACTTCCGGAAGGTTTGCGAACGAGCCATAGGTAGTCTCCTCGATCACCTCAGGCTCGCAGGTGCCATTCAGGTTCAGACTGAGGTGGAGTTCAGAGGAACCTTGGGAGCAGTTCCGCTGATCGGCAAAATTGATCTCTTGGTCACGCTTGGTGACAAGCGAACTGTCGCCGTGGACATAAAGTGGAGAGGCGATACCTACTACGCCGGGCTGCTTCGCTCTGGTGAGCACCTACAGTTGGCGCTCTATTCCAGCCTCATAGAGCAAACAAGCGGTGTCGCACCCGCCGCGCTTGGCTATTTCATCCTGGAAAGCGGGGGACTGTACATCACCGCTGCCGACATTTTCCCAAAAGCGCAAGTCAGAAGACCGCCCGACGGCGTAACCGTCTCCAACCTACTAGACCGTGCCCGCACCACGTGGGAGTGGCGCAAGCAGCAGTTGGATGCGGGGACCATCGAAGTCGTTCCGGAAGAACCGAGTGACGAGTTCCAAGGCCCTGAGGGGACCCTTCCGGTCAACGGTCCAAACAAATGGGATCGAGATCACCTTATCTTGCTGGGAGGCTGGAAATGATGAACAACATCGAATTCATCAGTGCAGGCGCCGGCAGTGGCAAGACCTACAAGCTGACCGAAACACTCGCTCAAGCTCTCGAATCGGGCACAGCGCGCCCTCACGCCATATTGGCCACGACCTTCACCGTGAAGGCCGCTACCGAACTGCGCGAACGTGCCCGCTCCTGGCTGCTTGAAAATGGACGTATCGACCTGGCCACAGCTATCGGCCAGGCCCGCTTGGGCACCGTCAATAGCGTTTGCGGCCAGATGCTCAAGCGGTTCTGCTTTGAGCTGGGCCTGTCTCCCGATCAGACTGTATTGGGCGAAGGTCAATCCAAGAGACTGCTCAAAGCTACACTTGCCGAGTCGATGGAAGCCGACGCTCAAACGGAGCTTGTTCGGCTCACAGAGCGGTTCGGCATCGAGCAGGCGGACTGGTCCAAGACTGTTGAGGCTGTCGTTAAGGCCGCACTCGACAACGATATTGGACCGGAGGAGCTTCGAGTGATGGGTTCCCAGAACGCGGACGCGATGCTCACGAATTGGCCTGCTCCGGCTACGGGGCTGGACCCAACCGAAGCATTGGCGACTGCGCTGGCCGAAGCACACAAGGGGGTAGCGGCATACGTAGAACAGCAGCAAGCTGTCGATGCCAAAGTTGCAGACAACCTATTAAAAGGCCTAGAGGGACTCCAGAAGCTAGATCGACTCTTCCGTGAAGGCCGCTGGTGCTGGCCCGACTGGATCGGCGCAGCCGGATTTGACGCTGGCGCCAAGGTCAGAGATATCGTGGCGCCAGTCAAATCCGCAGCGCAGGTCCACGAGTCTCACCCGGCCTTTCATGCCGAAGTCCGCCAGTACCTTGACCAGATATTCAACCTCGCCGCCGACGTTCTCAATGCCTACGAGCAGGCTAAGAAGGCGCTGGGTGCCGTCGACTTCAGCGACCAAGAGGTGTTGCTGCTACGTGCGTTGAGAACAAAGCCATCTGTCCGGGAAGTCTTGGCGGCAGAACTGGATCTCATCATGGTTGATGAGTTCCAGGACACCAGCCCTCTCCAGCTAGCGCTTTTCATCGAGCTGGCCAAGCTGGCTAAGAAGTCGGTGTGGGTCGGCGACCCCAAGCAGGCTATCTATGGCTTTCGCGGAACTGACGCAAGCCTCATTTCCGGCGTTCTCAACGCCATCAAGGGCTGGGGCGGAATCGTAGGGAAGGCCCTGGACACCTCCAGGCGCTCCAACGAAAGCCTGGTCTCGCTCACTAATGGTCTATTCATCTCTGCGTTCGAGCCTGAGCTGACGCCCGAACAGGTTCGGTTGCAGCCACTGCGCAAGGACATTCCGGACCAGCCCGCGCTGTTGAACTGGAACTTCGAGAGCAGCCGAAACGACTCGGATTACCTATGTCTTGGCCAGGCCATCCGCGAGCTGCTGGAGTCCGGGGTCAAGGTCGAAGACAAGGACACCGAGGAGCTCCGTCCGATTCAGGCCGGCGATATCGGAGTGCTTTGTCGCTACAACGACCAGGTCGAATATTCCGTTACGTCGCTCACCCGCTGGGGCATCCCGTCAGCCAGCCCACGCTCCGGTTTATTGGGAACTGCCGAAGCCATCTATGTCATGGCCTGTGTGAGGCGCATGAACGACCCAACCGACACCGTCGCCACGGCGCTGGTACTAACCCTGGCCGATGGCACTCCGATCGAGACCTGGCTTGCAGACAGGCTGCAATACCTAGCCACCGATGGGGTGAGGTCACACGAGTGGCTGACGAAGGGTGAGAGCGCCCATCCGCTACTGGCCCGATTGGAAGAGCTGCGTCCAACGCTAATGGCTTTGACGCCACAGGAAGTACTGCGACTTGCTGCTGCCGAGTCCCAAGTAGTGCGGCGGGTCGGCGAATGGTCCACCTCCCCTCACGAGAGCCGCAATAGGCTGTCCAATGTCGAGGCACTGGTCGAGCTCGGAAAGACTTTCGAGGACGAGTGTGTCGCCGCGAAGCGACCGGCGACCGTCAGCGGCATGCTTCGTTGGCTAGACGAACTCGCCAGCGCAGAGGACGATAACCGGGCCATTTCAGAAGACAACTCGGTCTCAGTCCTCACCTATCACGGGGCCAAGGGGCTGGAGTGGCCAATCGTTGTGCTGACAAGCCTCGATGCGACAGCACGCAGTTCACTTTGGGGCGTGCGCGCGAGGACAGTTGGGGGCTTCGATCCGCAGCAGCCGCTCGCCAACCGCTTCGTACACTGCTGGCTGAAGACCTGGGGCAAGCGGTCCCAGCCCCAAGCCGCACTCAATGCCGAAGCCAGCGTAACTGGCCAAGCCATGCAGGCAGAGGCCTTGGCGGAGAACAAGCGTCTGCTATATGTGGGCCTGACCCGCGCACGTGACATGAACGTCGCACTATCTTTCGTACGCAGGTCAGGGCCGGGCCGCGCCTGGGTCGGCGAGATTAAAGGTGCAGCCGAGCTGTTGTTCGGTGACTCAGAAATAATAACGACTTCCGAAGGCAAGCAGCTTTCCAGGCTATCTAAGTCCTGGAACAAGGATGAGTGCTCAACGGAGCCACCTGCCAAAGCCTCCGAGGCTTGCCACTGGTTTGCAACTCGTCCGCGCGTGCAGGCCGAACCTTTGTGGCACCGACCGAGTTCTGCTTCGGGCGGTGCATTCACGGTTGTCGAGACCGACGCCGTCGGAGTTCGGCTAAGCCTGGCAGGCAAGCCCGACATGGCATCGCTGGGCACGGCGCTTCACCTGTGTATCGCACGCGCCGGCGTGCTTGGCGGTATTTCTCCCCCTGACGTCGAGGGCATTCTGAAGACCTGGGCCGTGGCTGGTTCTGTAGATAAGGATGCCGTGTGCACTCAGACCTCAGCGTTCCAAGCTTGGATAGCCAAGCGCTGGCCCGACTGTCCCGTTTACGTCGAGGTACCCATCGAAGCAGATGGCCCGAACGGCACTCGTATCAGGGGCCGCATCGATTTGCTGGTGGAGTTGCCAGACGGCTGGATTCTCCTGGACCACAAGTCGAACCCCGGAGGCTCAGCCAGAGACGAGGACCTGGTGGCCGAGCACGGCCCCCAGCTCGAGTCCTACGGTCATGCCCTTCTCAACGCAACCGGCAAGCCCGTGAGCGAGCGATGGCTCTACATGCCGGTCGCTGCACGAGCAGTCCGCCTCTCCTGACGTTTCCCAGAAGCGCACCGGACTTAGTTCAATAGAAGCACGAGGAAAAGCAGAGATGGATGTGAAGTTCCTGTCGGCTTCGCGGACGCAGTCGACACTCATAGCGCTGGTTGAGAACTGCGAGTCGATGCAATGGGCAGTAGCCTGGGCTACCGAGAACGCGGTCTTCGAGGCAGCGATGAAAGACAGCTCGAAGTTCGAGCACTTCGTTGTCGGCACTCATATGTTCCAGACGCAACCCGAGGTGCTTGAGCGGGCTGCAGCACTAGCGGCCGCAGCCGTCGTTCCTCCTACGGGCGATCTGTTCCACCCGAAGGTCTACCTGTTTCGTAACGGGCAACGCATACGCTGCGTGGTCGGGAGCCCGAATCTCACGAAGGCGGCGATGAGCCGAAACGTCGAGGCGAGCGTGCTGCTTGATGGCTCGCTCGACGATGCAGCGCTAGTAGACCTCAGTCGCTTCGTCGCAGAAGCGTGGAAAGGGGCGGAGGACATCTCTCACGAGTTCCTCTTTCGGTACCGTCACCAGTACGCAGCTAAGACGGCTGCGCGACAGGAACTGATCAAGTTCGCTGACGTTCGGCCACCTTCTAAGCCGAATACCAAGCGAGCGCCACATGACATGAGCTGGGCGGACTACCTCGTGCAGGTCCGAAGCTCATCACACCCGTCTGCGCACCTGTTTAAGGAGCGCTTGGGCGTTCTGACAAAGGCTCGCGCCCTTTTCGCGACTGGCATACCCTACGCGAAGTGGAACAAGGACGACCGCAAGCTGGTCGCCGGCACTCTCGGGCGCAAGAAGTCTCAGCAGCCAGGCGTGGACTACGGGCTTTTCGGGAGCATGGGCGCAAGTGGGACGTTCGCGAACCTGGTCATCGAAGCGCCCACAGGTCTCTCCCATGCCCTCGATTTCATCCCGTTGATGGGCGCGGTCACGCAGGACGACTACGACCGCTACTGCAAAGCGTTCAGAGCAGCCTTCGATCAGGACGGGCGAGTCGGCGGACTACCGACCGCGACTAGGCTCTTGGCGATGAAGCGGCCTGACGCATTCGTGTGCATCGATTCGGCCAACCGAAAGGACTTGTGCGAAAACTTCGGTGTCAGCCCGAGCACAACGAACCTGGAGAACTACTGGCAGCGCATCATTGAGCCGATGCACGGTGATCCGTGGTGGAGACATCCGCAGCCGAGCAATGCGGCTGACGCCGAAATCTGGTTGGGACGCGCAGCGCTTCTGGACGCCATCTACTACACGCCCCGTTGAGCCTGCAGCTCTTCGACTTCCTGCGGACGCAGGACACGTCCACCCCCTCTTGAAACCGCCGAGGTTCACCGATGGTGAAGAAGTCGCTGACTTGGTCATCGTCAAAAAAATCTACATCCTGGCAGTGCAGGCCAAGATCCTACGCCACCGCCTCACCATAAGAGAGGACGCGTGGTTTCTTGTGAATATTAGTCTACCGGCTCCCACACGGTTGAAAGTCAGCTTGCAGCCTCCGCCGACGTTCAGCTGCGAAATCCGGCAGACAGCAACCAGCCTTTTCCGGTCACTACCGACAAGTCCCTAACTCTCGCTTTGGGTCGAAAACGGTCGTCGCGAATGGTTGAATCCACAACCCAAAGTGGACCTTCATCAAGGGCAATTTCCCGTCAGTAGCCCTCACTGACTAAACCATCCGGACGAGGCGGTATGCTCCCAGTCTATGTGCACGACAAAGGTCACATGACCTGACTCAACTCCGTTAACCAAGGCCCATACGCTAGGTGTAGTGTAGGTAGTAGATCCGGTCGCATCAGTACGTCACACCCCTCTACGCAGTATGAGTCCTCAACTGAAATCTGATCGCTCCGCACTCGCCACGTACGTTGAACCACCGCAAGGTTTCCGGCGGTATCCACCCATCTCATAGAGCCTGCGTATCCGCAATGTCGCAGATCAGCGAGCATTTGAAGACTTGCCGGGGGGACCAGTAATGAAGTCCTTCCCAACCAGTCATCAATCGGGACCCGGTTTACTAACCAAAGACTACGCTCGTCCATTAGCTCATCTGGACTGCCCGCGCTGATCAACCAGTCCTCAACATACCCTTCGTTGAAAGGGCACGCATCGGGCGGGATATCTTCATCAGGATGCACTGCGACAATCCCGCCCATACGAATAATCATTCGCTGCCGATCCGATTTTATACGTGAGTTTTGAGGATGCTCCTCCTCATAGAAGCCAAGTCGAATCCAACCACTGTACTCCGGATCATCGTCGGCAACTGTGACGATCGGGTTAAGACCATTGCGTGCGCTGGCTTCCCATTTAGGGCGCGGCGTCCTGCTGGCGACAGCCATCAAGTGCGCCGGAATATTTGGCAGAATGTAGCGGAGCATCTCCTCGACCAACTCTGATTCGAAGCCTTCGGGCAGCCCTACGGGATGCGGAAGGCTAACGAGCATGGAGTCAAGAATGGATAGATAGAGTTCCATTTGCCATAGCAAGACTTGGGCGGGAAGACGGGCATTGCCATCACGACCGACACTGAGCTCCCATCGCCGGCGACCTGGAATAGAATCACGCCACATGATGTTATTCAGACGTCCCTCGATGATGTACGGGAGGTCAGGCCAGAACTGCGCCAGAAATTCCATCACTTCAAGCTGCTCAAGTGCCGCGATCATCCGTAACTGTTGACGAACGACCGGCGTGGACGACATCGTCGGATCAGTTCGGTCTGCAACTGTCACATCTATCCTGGCAAGAAGTAGTTGCGCCATGCTCGCCACTGCCCATGAGTCGGACTCGGCACACAGCGTAAGCTCGGGTGTGACATCGGCAATCAGGTGTGAAAGATCGACTGGAGACTCAAGCAACACGCGAAGCACTAGATGCAGCGAGGACACTGATGTATCAGCCAGTAGCCAGTGGCTCAAAGGACGCGCGAATAGATGAGTACGATCACGCAGCAGACGTGCTATGGCACTCAAGACCAGCCCTTTGCGTGGCAAGACCGGATTGCCCAGGCGATTCAGTAGCAGGCTGATCAAGGCCTCTTCCACTGACCAGTCGCAGCCCCCCGGCTCAAGATCTTCAAACCCAAGGTAGCGTCCCGGCAGCGGCAAACGAAGCTCCATCACATCGAATGCCTCCGACCAAGCCTGTGTTGCGATGCCTGGAGCCTCCCATTCGGCAAGCTGCTCAACCAGACGTTGCGTCACACCATGAACATTGCCAGACCGCAGCTTACGGGCCGTCTCGTCTGCTAGCACCTGCCGGGCTTGCGCAGGATCAAGCTCAAGCGCTCTGGCTACCGAAGCTGCGTGCTTACGGCCGCCGACGTTATGCCAGCCGCCGCCGCCTTTTGCACAGCTATATGCAAGCACGTACGTGATGGCGGCCAGTTGTACATGACCGGCGTTATCAAGCGCGTCAGCCAGGCCTTTGATGGCCTGGTAACGATCCCGAAACCAGTAATCCGTATCGTGCACATAAAAGTGGATCAGTCGTTGGGCTGCTAATTCATCGCCTGCGTCGACCATTTCGCTGATGATATAAGCCAGAGGTAGTGTCACTACCCCGTCGATCTCGGAATCCGAGATTTTCGCTTCACCTAGCCTGCGAAGCGTAGACAGCACATCCGTATAGGTACGCGTTTGAGGAAAGGCGGGACGAAGCTCCTCACCTGTGGTGTCGTGTTCACGGGATCTGCTTTTACTGCGTACTATCTGCGTGGGATGACGGTAATCACGCAGGGCTGCTGGAGTTGTAAGCGCATGCTCTGATGCAAATGTAAGAAGTCGCTCAACGGCATCGATCCGATACCCCGTAGCGTCATCTAACACTTCTGCACATAGTTGTGTGAATCGATCCTGGACGTAGGATACGTTGCTCGGGATAAGCCGTTCGAGCGGTCTGAGCCGCTCCATGACAAGCTTACTGCCGGCACCATCATGGTCAACCACGAACAAGATTGAGCCCCAAACCCCATCGAGCAAGAGCGGATCTGCCGTTTCGGCAACCTTCGTCAATACGCTCGTCAGCGCGGCGAGCGTGACCCAAGACTCCCCCCCACGCTCACGTGCCAACGTCGACGCTAAAAGCCGAACACCGCGTACCGGGTCAACAGCCATGAGCGCACTGAACCAGGCATTCGGCGCATGCTTTGTCTCTCTGCCGTCGGTATGGTTCCTTACTGCCCGCACGAGCGGCTGTAACTTGATCAAGCCATCAAGCGCTGCGGTGGAAGACCCACTCTTCAAGGCGCTCACACTCTCGATCAGGTCAAATAGAGAGGTGTCTTTGTGAAACCCGTACCCCAGTAGAAATCCACAAGAGTGCCGCCAATAACTGGCCGCCGCCTCAGGTTGTCCTGCAACTGCTAACGCCTGTGCCACCCGCATGGAAAACTCGGCATGGTTGCTGTAGTAAGTACCGCCGTCTATCTCCTCCGCCACGAGTTCACGATCTAAAGCGTCGACCACCAACTGCGACGCTGATTCATGTTTAGCGTAGGGAATTAGTATCGAAAAAAAAGTATTGGCCGAAATAGCCCCGCCGTCTTCCCTGTCCATCTGGGTCGCAATACCCAGACGAGCCTCGGATATGGAAGAAATGGCGTATTCCCATTCTTCCTGCGTTCTAGGGAGACTCAGTGCTCGGGCGAGGCTATCGGCTATAACTGAATGGATTAGATAGAGGTCGCATGCCCGAGGAGAACCCACGAAGGGACGAAGATCCCCGAGCAGCTGTGCAAAAACAGCATTAGAGTCGTATGGCCTGTTTTGGATGGTCGACGCTTCAGCTTCTGCGCTTGCTATCACGAAACGTAGCCAGCAACGGTACCAGCCCTCTCCTTGAACACGATGCCGCTCTGCGTCCAGGGTTTGTGAGTTGCCAGTTAAGGCTTGTAGACGTGTGGATGCGACCCAGTCACGCACTGGCTGGGCACTATGTAGGTGGCCATCGTCGCCCAGAGCGATGTCGAGCGTATCTGGCTCGACCAAAAATGGTTGGCCATTTTCAACTGAAGCGCCTCGCTCAAAACACCAGATAGCCTGCTCTACCCCTCTAGCGTGACGCAGCGCGTTGCTGGCGTAATCTGCTGCTGCCACAAGGTCGCTCGCCTCCCATGCTACGTCTGACAGCCCCAACCAAGTCGCACACGCGCGCTCATCGTTTAAGCCGAATCGCTGATCAGGTTGAACGCGCACTCGCCCAGCGAGACGTTCAACGGAAGACATAGGTAGCTCGTGAGAGAGCATGCTCGAAAGCCTACGTACGAAGATGAATTTGAGTTCTTCCTCGAAATACAACTGATCACAAACCTCTCGGGCGACCCCAAACGTATACCCTAAGCGCAGTTGTCCACGCAGCGATGCTAGGTAAACCTTCTCCTCCTCATACAGATCAGCCTCAGGATCGAAGTGATCAGAGTGACTGCTGCGGTCGCCGTCAAACCACAACTCAAGGTATTCCGCCCAAGGTGCTACTGCGCCTTGTGCCTCGACCGCCTCACACGCGAGCAGTCCTTGAGTCGCATCCAGAGTTGGTTCCCCATCGAAAAGCATGCGTTGTGCGAGAGCGTGCGGCCCATGTAGCGCCTGGTAGGTGATCCAATACGGATGCCAGCGATTTGTACCTTCGTCAAAGCACATGTCGAGTGAACGGAAGATCTCAGAGCACCTGAGCAGCACTGGCCAGTTTCCGCTACTTGCCGCAATGTCCGCTGCAAGCGAGACGCCGTTCTCAATAGACGTTCGAGAGTGTCCATGAACGAGACTGTCACGCGCAAAGGTGGCAGAGACCCGCTCCAGAATCTCGTCGTCCCGCCCCACCCGGCGCAAAGAGGGAAGCAAAAAGCGGTATGAGCGAGCGTCCTGAAAAAAGTCCTTGGATTCTAGCCAGGCGATGACCGGATTCAGGATATTGCGAACGCTTTTGCCTGCGGCTTGTAACTCGTCAAGAATGAAGCGCCTGAAGCTCTCATGAAATATCCGCACACCGCCTTGACCTGTGGCGCGGGAAAGGATGGGGGACAGCATGGCCAGCGCTTCGGGAACATAGTCTTGCATCAAGCTCCCGACAATTTCTTGCAGCTCTGCCTCCGTCACCGAGAAATCAAGAACACCTAGGATATTAGCCACGGGAATGGTGTTGCGGCTGGCGGTCAGGTTCAGGTGTTGATAGTAACGGGTAATGTCACCGTCCAAGGCTGGCGCTGAAGATAGCCACTCATGAGGCGATTGAATGCGCCCGCTCTTTAACCCCTCAACGAGGCCAACCGACAAATAGCGGGTGTAGAGTGGATTTCCTTGGGCCTTCGACGCCAGTAAGGTGAGTAACTCGTCTCGTTCACCTTGGTCGCAAATGGCGACGTCTTCAAATGCTTGTGAAACGCCGTGTTTGTCACACAGAGAAATTATTTCTTCGCGTTGCCATGCTTGAAGGGTGTGCTGGTGCAGTGAGTCCTTGAAACGATCTCGGAGAGGATCAAGATGCTCGCCAGGTTGAGAGCCAATGACAAGCGATACACCTTCGGGTAAAGCAAGTGTAGATAAGCGCTCCACGATATCTGTTTCATTGTCATTTAGGCTTTGAGAGGTGCTGCGTACTCGCGCAATGTGATCTAGACCGTCGACAATAATGACGACTCGGGAACCGCTTTCAACGATCTGCTGCAGGCTTACTTCAAGGACATCAGCTCCTGCCGCGAAGGTTTGCAGAGCAGATACGCTCTCTTGCTCACTCAACCAGTCCTGGATATCCCCCAGAAGATTTGCAAACAGGATGTTGGTGCTAACCCGCTTCTCTGCCAAACCGTCTCCAGGGGCAAGGAAACAATAGTGCTGCGCTACAACAACACCGCGATTTCGCAAAAAATCGGCAAGCTGCGTCAACTCCCAAGATTTACCTGATCCTGGGCCAGCAAGGATCAAATGAACGCCGCCCTGCAGCACCGTTTCAGCCAGATTGTCGCGAACGTGCGGTCGCGGCTGTAGCACAGAATTATCAATCGGGAACTGTTGAAGTACTCGCCCGAAATCTGTGCGCAGCATCAAACGACTTGCTACGTCCCCAGGAGTCAGTCTTTCGCCTTGAATGCGCGCGTTGGTGGCGATGTGAATAGCTAACGCTGCAACATCCTCAGGCCGTCTTTCGGCGTTGGGATATCGCCCTACTCCAACATCCTTCTTCAACAAGTCGAGCAGTAAATCCTCTAACGGGCCGGGGCTATCAAGATCAAGCGTTGCTGAGGGCAAAGCAAGTTCAATGACAAAGCGCTCGCAAAAAGCGACAACCTGATCTCGGGTAAGCGGTGCTGGGCCCTCCTTGGAGGGGCAGAGTACCGAGAGTTTGGGGCCTTCGGCATGTGGCCATATTCGAGCTGAATCGATGCGATATCGCTTTGTAGTAAACCCTGCGAACGTGCCAGCGGCATCTGACACTTCAAATAAAGCGGACAAGGCGTCGGCTATAACAGGGGTCTGCCAGGTCGCGCAGAGCCTGTACTCGTCAGCTGCGTCCATGCCTGCATGGGTGAACGTCTGAACCAAACGGTCAAATCGAAGAGAGGAGGCATGGCCTGTGAAATCTTGAAGCTTCAGTGCGACGTCGGGGTTCAGGCTGGACTTTAGCTGGCGCCGGATTCTGGTTCCATTGGCCGTCACCTCAAGATCGTCGAAGCGGTCGTCTTCGACAGTTTTACGATCTACGATGACCGCTTCATGCTGGTGAACAAGTGCTCGAACCAGTAAGTATGCGGTAACCAAATCTTGGTAGGCATAGCCCCTATGAGCGGCGCTCAAGGAGCCCATGTGTGTCGTAATCAAATTTCCCGCTCCTTTTAAAGCCCGGCACTAGGGCCCTCCTTCACTGGCTACACATATTAAGCTACTGATGGCTTTTTGGTTGCTCTTTGCAAAATGCTTTTAGCAACGATGGCGCGCCCCCTCTGAGGGCGATCAACAGTGACTGCAGGTAGTTTTGCACCACGGAAATTCGCACTCGAATCGAAGAGGGCACGTGCGAGATGCGATTGCTGGAGAACAACCAGCGGTCCGGGGCGGCCGGCCTCATAGAACCGCTAAAGAAAAACTGGGTGAGTCCAGATTTGACTGCCAGTTGACCGCAATAGCCCTAACCCATCCTGATTTTTGCTATCAACCGAACTTCAGGACCATGGTCGAGGCAGGATGATTCGGCTAAATTGCACCACCGCACTGCAGATCCATGAGGAACTGGATGTCTATCGAAATCATTGGCCCCAAAAAATACAAATTCCAGGATCGTGTATGTCTGCTTTTGGCGCTGCAGCATGCACAGAGCGCACACGCGCAATTGGAAATCGAACCGCGCGGTGGCGAAGATGCGCAACTGGTTTTTGACGATGGCTTGAGTCGCAATGTCGTTGAAGTTCAGGTCAAAGGAGCGAAAGCAAAAGTCACTGTTGATGAACTCGCGGATTGGCTTGCCCATTTCCCGGCACACGAGGCCGAGGATCCTTTGATTGCACGTCTGGTCAACATCCCTACCCATAACGTCATGATGATCGCTTCTGGCCGCTGTGATGATGCCACATCTACTTACGTGGCCGATCTTGGCGATCCGATTGCCCCTTGGCCAGCGACTCGAATCAAGAAGCCAGACCTTGCAAATATCCGAAAAGGTTTAGCGTCTTATGAGGTGCCCCTCGATGGGGATAGCCCTCTGCAACAACAGCGCAGAAAGGCCATCGGCACCCTCTTCTCTCTGCTGAAGGATCCAGCGCTGCGTCAAGCCGTACGACGTGTACGCATAATCGAGCGGCTGGACGAAAGCACGGTGCGGCAAATGTCTGAAAGTCTTCTCCAGTCTGTTCACGGAGTCGTTCCTGACCTTATCGCCAGGACGTTGACAGCCCTGGAGACCATCATCTTCGACGCGAAAGGCACCGGCGCCGATGTGCTGCCAGCGATCCGGACGCAAATACGGGCGGCCAGACCCGACGAACGCCTGGCTCCCGCTGGCTATATAGCCCGAGGAGATGAGGAAGACCTAAAACTCAAATTAACCACGCAAAAAGTACTGCTCCTCGCCGGCCGGCCGCGCATCGGTAAGACCATGACATCGCGGCAACTTGCGGGGGACTTTGAACAAATGGGGTTCATCGTCAAAATTGCCGAAAGCGTCCAATCGGCTCAACGGTTCTTGATGGATCCGGTGAACGAGAATCGCCTTGCCGTTGTGGATGATCCTTTTGGCGGTGCGCACGCCACTGACGATGCCGTCCGAGAACTCGCTCTCCTTGAGCAATTGTTAGGGTCGATCGGCGCAAACCGAAGGCTTATCGTCGTCCAAGCGCAGGACCGATTGCTGGAGGTCACGCGCAAAAGGTCTGTCGATGAGATGGAAACGCGTGGAGTGAAGTGGATAGAGCTTGGCCACCTGGACTGCGTTTTTTTATCAAATGTCTGGACGCAGGCCTGCACAACCTACTCCGTACCGAAATGGCTGAGTGAGTGTGTGCGATCTGCCCTCTCCACTTCGGCACTCGATCTCGAACCAGGCTGCCTGCTTTATCTAGCTACAAACCACCATAAATTGTCAGCGGGTGCAACGCTGCCCGAGATAATTCGGCTCGCGCGAGAAGATGCTCAGACGCTCGGCCGAGCCTTAAAGGCGGAGGGGCTTGCCCCTCTTGTCACCGCCTTGGCCATCTCGACCACACCCGACCTGCCAGTTTCCCCTACAGAGTTGGCATTCGCAATGGGTGCTGGCGGGCCTGATCGTCCTGGCCGGAGTAACGTCACTGGCAAATCAATTTCCATGGGAGCCGCGACGACTCGGGGCAGCCGTCCTGAGCCACAGTACGATACATTACCGGAACTCATTTCTGGCACGGACATATTGGTCGAAATGCTGGAGGCGCGTCGGATTTTGGAAATTCGAGCAGGCGGCTTGTATGCGTTTACCCACCCATTCTACCGAGCGGGTTCTGAGTCACTGATTGACGGTGCTACTGCGCGCGCAGAAAAAAGTGCTCTCGATACAGTGGGTCGTACCCTGCTGAGCCTGTCACCGGAAAGCTCTGATGCGGCCGCCAGGAATCTTTCCTGGCTCTACGATCGACTTGATACCCCGGATGGTCGCGCGGCGGTGATCAACATCGCAATCGATGGCCTAAGCTCAATCTTCCCAAGAACACGGGATGACTGTTTTGGCTTCTTGGTGAAGCGACTCACGCAGTTGCCTTCTGAAACGCAAAGTCAGATCTCCAAATGGGTTTCAGCTGTCACCTTTTTTGATATTGACGATGTGGAATGGTTTAACGGGCAGCCCCGTATCCCAGCTGGGAGCATGGGTGGGACCATAGAAGTCGACATGTTCGCCAAAGAAAGGCCCTGGAAGGAGATTAAGGATGTTGTTCGAGCGCTCGACAACGCCGAAGCCACTGTCATTTCGCCGGAGCAAGCCGCAGCTGCGCTTACACACTTAAGCCGTCATCCGAAAAAAATGACGCCCAGCTCTGCAGGACGGCTCCTCAGCTATGATGTCGCATTGATCCGAGCGCCATCTGCCGCTGCGTGGCTTTCTGTACCCCGTTCGGATGACGATGATCTGCTGGATCGTATATTCGGAGAAGAACATCCGGCTGTCGCGACAGAGGTGCTCAAGTCGGTCTTGGATGTTTGGGGTGACTGCGAGCCAGAAAGGCGCCGCAAGCTTCAAAGTGGTCTGGTACGAATGGCAGACTCTCCAATTGCTGCTTTGGCGTTCATCGAGCGCCTTGTGCTTTTCGACCGTATCGAGGAAACCGGCGACACCCCCCCTTGGGAACTGTTCAGCGAGTTGATGAGCCAGGTCATGAAAGCGCTACCTACCGGTGCCGTCTTTCGCGAAGCTCGCCTTTACAACGTGCTGTCTGAAGGACTGGGGCATATACCAAATGAAGCGCTCATGCGGATCGCGGATCACTGGATTGATTTGCTGCACAACAGTGTCAGAAACCGCCGACTCAGCGACTACATGCTAGGTGTGACAGACATCCTGATTGAAGGTACAACTTCCGAACCCTCGACACGTTCAGGCCGCGTGCAAAGGCTGTTGGAATTACCGGGTACCAGCGCTCGTATTCGCGTTGTCGCCGACCTGGTTCAGCGGTGGGACTTGCTGACACCTGCAGAACAACATGCGTTGCTGAAGCAGCTGAAAACCCCGGCCGAAGACCTTGACTGGCTGCGAGCGACCGCGATCACGCGAAAATCAGTCCCTCCTGAGATTCTGACACTCACCCTCCCAGGGGAGGGGCTGGTTGCGCTGAGTTCACTGCCGGCGATCCTGAATACCCCAACGGCGTTGCTGAATGCTGTTGTGCACGTCTACACAGGGTGGCATCCAGAGGTTCAGTACATTGGAGTTTACGGAGGACCGCACAAGATCTGGCGGCCTGTCGTAGCATACTTCGCTCAACATGCCAGCCATCCGATGTTCGAGATTTGCTGGGAGACGTTGCTTTCCTTAGGGGACACCGTTGAGCTCTCGGAGGCAATAAAAGCCCTCGGCGCTGATCATGCTCCGCGCCTGTTCGACATCATGCTTGCGCGGAATATGCAGACCACAGGCGACTTTCTACCGAAGGCATGGCAATCGCTCTTTGAGGTCGCAGCAGATGAACAGCTCACCGCACAGTGGATCGGCCTAATGGCCAAGGCTGCCCCTTGGGTCCTGGACGAACTTACAGAGGTCGATGAGTGGATCCCCAGAGCATTCATAGAGCAATTTCTGAAGCATATGGAGCCAGATATGAGGCTCATGCAGCTCTTGCAAGCGCTGTCTAAGCTGGCAAACAGTGACGCCGTTGTACCGTCATATGCATCCGATCTTACCGATCTATTGCGGAAGCTTCTTGAGGCACAGCCACCTCGACATTGGGCGACTTGCCAATACCTCGAGCGGAGAGTCAAGAAGTTAAACATAGACAGCACAGAGTTGCTGATGGAGATTGAAGCCTTGCGGCTCAAACTGCTCAATGAGCGCGAGCCCCGTAGCTACCCAACATATCCGCCGCTCGATGGATGGGTTATGGCCTCGATGACCGGATAAATCTGAAGCTGAAGGATCAAGCTGCCCCTAAGCCTTCACGGCTAAGGGGCTAACGTTCGCAAAGATCAAGGTAGACCTCCTGCAAATCACATCGCTCAGTCCACAGGCCCGCAAACAGCTTTGGTGGACATATTTTTGATCGTGTTTGCCATGTGCACGGCATCAAGCATCCTCTGACCAAGGTCTACGACCCCGAGACCAATGGCCAGGTCGAGCGCACTCCCTTCAAGGTGACCTGTGAGGCCTGGACGAAAAACCCAGAGCGATTCATTACCAATTCGTACCATCTCATTCTGGCACCGTACAGTCGACCGGGCAGTGAATGTCGTGATCACTAACCCGGAACTGGTCAAACCAGGCTTGGACCTGTTGGTGTTCCCCACCATCATCTTCATGCAGTCGGACTGGAACGTGTACACGCTGCAGCAGGCCGCCCGTCGCTCGTGGCGACTTGGTCAACCGCAAGCGGTTCACGTCATCTTCTTGGGCTACGCCGACATCTCTGCCTGCAGTTGTTGGCTAGAAGATCATGGCGTGCCAGAGTACGTCGGGAGGCATACCAGACTATGGATTGAACGTGCTGAATCACGACGGCGACTCGGTTGAGGTGGCATTGGCCCGGCAAGTGGTCCGGTCTGAATCTGACGTTTCCTCTCCCCCGAACGGGGACCCGCAAGGCTCCTCGGAGTTTTCTTGTTTGCCCAATCGCAGCGGCGCACACTGAAAACTCCGGCGGGATCACAGTCAGCTGCATTGGCCAGAGACTTCACTTCTACGACGCGATAGTATTCGGGGCAATGAACTTGTGTCTAACAGGGAGGTTGATAGTGACCAAAAGGGACGATTTCAAAGCAGCCACAAAAACTGCGCTAGCTCGCCGGGCTGCACATTTTTGCTCCAATCCGCGCTGCCTCAAACTCACCATCGGACCGCACTCTGACCCAACCAAAGCTCTGACTTCTGGGCACGCCGCACATATTCATGCCGCCTCCGAACTGGGCCCCCGCTACAAGGCCTCGCAGACTGCCGTAGAACGGACGGCCATCGAAAACGGCCTGTGGCTTTGCAGGGAGTGTGGAGTCATCGTCGATGGCGACGAGGATGCTTACGAAGCGGACTTGCTCCGAAAGTGGAAGATTGACCACGAAGCCATAGTGTCGGAGGTGCGCACCGCAGGGTACTCTCGCAGCCTGGCACTGCTTCAATCTGGACGCATGGAACCGCAGATTGCGAAGGAAATCGTCTCCGCCATGACGGATCGGCGGTCGTTGTGGGCCACATTCGATGCCGAATGTCCTGACCACGTCCGAGAATCGCTTGATGAACTGCGCAGGCGATTCGCCGTCATTCGGGGAAAGCTCGTTGACGGAACAGCACTTGACGGCATTCTGCTATCGCTGACTAAGACAATTCTGATTTTCTTCAATGCGATGAAATCTGTTGACCTCAGAACGCTACGATGTAGTTCGGCTGACCCCGAGTGGCTGCATTTTAATGACGCCCTGGCAGCTCTCAGGAAATCCATCGGACTGCAGATAGCTAACCTCGCAGAAGCCTATGAGATTGCTTTGTGCGAGGACCTCCTGAGTATTGCACCAGCCAGAAGCTAATTGCTTTACAGAGCAGCGACACTCAGATACAGGCGCGCGATTCACACCCAGATTGCGCCAAGCCGATGGCTATAGGAATGGATTAAGGAGGATGCAGATGAATCCAGATCAGATCGAATTCAACAAACTCCTGGGCCAGAATCAGAAAGATGCCAGCGTCAAAGCATGCTTGCGAGGTGGCGATAAGCAACTGGATTGCTCAGGGAAAATTATTCACTCCCATTCCATCCAACGAGGCAAAATCCTCGCTTCGATCGCAGATGGCGGCGGAGAAAGCGAAGGAAAGGTCTACCACCTTGGGTTCGCACCAGCAGAGGACATGCAATCGATGCAGCCGGAGTTCAAGCTCCAAGGCATCAAGAAGTTCAGCACTTTCGCCGGCTTCTGCGGCGGGCACGACAAAGCCATATTCCAGCCAATTGAGGATGTAGCGTTCACCGCAACGGCCAAGCAACAGGACATCTACGCCTACCGGGCCGCAGCCAAGGAACTGCATTCCACCCTTGAGTCGAAGAAGTTCTGCGAAGTCTTTTTGGGCGAAAAGCTGAACGTTGATGACTTTCCGCCGCACTTCCAAATGACGCTTCCGGCGATAAAGCGGGGCGAAATGGTGGTCCCTGACTTCATACTCGAAGGGATGCTGCAAGGGGAAAAGAACCATGAGATTCGGACCAAGCACATGCAGTGCGGACACAGCATCTCCGAACTGCAGCAGATCTGCGATGACTTGACGGATGCTATTGAACGCGAGGAACCGTCGGAGTTCGAACACATCTACCACGCCCTCGACGGAGCTTGCCTAGTAGCCTGCTGCGCGTCGTTCATCCCATACTTCGACCATGATGGCAATCGCATCATCTCCAGGCAGGAGGAACAGCGAATGGCCCAGTCTAGCGCAGCGAGCCGTGCTGACATGAAGAACGTGATGCTCAACGTTTTTCCGGAGGACGGCCAAACCCATATCATTTTCACCTTCTCCAAAGGCAATCCGAGCTTCAAGGCGTCGATCGAACGACTGCTCAAGCTGGAGGATGAAGCGCTGAAGATTGGCCTTTCAAACATCGTACTCAACTACGTCGAGAACTCTGCTTACGGCCCGAAGTACATCAACGAGAACTTCAGCTCGGAGCAGATCGCAAGCATTGCTGAGTCGTTCGCGGTATCCGCAATCGATAGAAGTAAATTTCGAAAGAGCAACATCAATCTATTCGTTGTCAATCCAACCGCTACGACTCGACAATAACCCGGTCGAAAACACGATCAAGCCGTGGACGCTTGGGCGTTCGAACTGACTCTTCGCAGGATCATTGCACAGTGGTAACCGGGCGGCGGCGATCATGAGCCTGATCCAGTCGGCGCGCCTGATTGGGCATGATCCGTACGTGTACCTCATGGATGTGCTGACGCGGTTGCATACGCAGAAGGCCAGCGAGATAGTGCAGTTGTTGCCGCTTCAGTGGATGGCTGATCTGCGCAAGGTGTGTTCCGCGTACGCTTACTCTGTACCAATCGCAGGCTTTCGGTCAGTGGCCCCGCAGGTGAACGCCATGGACCTCAATGCTGGGATTCTGAAAGTGTATTTGCTGGCCGCTGGAGAGTCCCATCATTGCTCCCACTTCTACAGCCAATAGCGCCAAGCCCTCAGGGATGGAGGTTAGCCGGGTGCTACACACACACTCACCCACCCCATGGGAGATGCACGAAAATCTAACCTAGGGTCCGCAGGCTACTCAATAACATGCCCAGTGCCAAAGCACGATGTGATCTGAGCTAACGCAGTCTAGCCAAGCAATTGGGTGAAAAGCATCTCTGAGCGTGCAACTCGCCCCCCCCCAGCCAACCCCAGTTTGGGCGTACACTCAAAGCCACCCAAAGCCATACTGGATTTCGTCAGGAATCGCCATTCGTGATCGCTCATGTAAGGCGCCTGAGTGGGGGCAAAATTGGGGGCATAATAAGATTTTTTCAAACTGAAACTACCGTCCTAGAGCCTAGTCAAAATGTTTTTTGGCGATCCTGACAGTCTCTAGCCTCCGACAGCCTGACTGTTTATCCGATCACTTCTGCGGTCGTTCAGAATCAGGCACAGCGATGCGCATGCCGTTATGCATCGCCCCACGCCGGTCGTTTCTGCCGCGGAACCGTTCTTCCCTGAATTGACTTTTATCAAACACAGACATGACGTTCTGACCGAGATTGAGCATCTAGACCTGCACAACCGTGTTTGCGGTCGATGCAGAAAACCTGCTCTCGTGGAGGCTCGTCATGGCTACTCACCTGCAAGACGTTCAACCCGTCGTCCCCCCTTCCAGGCCTCAGCCGCTGCCGCTGAGTCTGCGCAAGGCCGAACCAAGGCGTTTGTCCTTGAGCCTGTTGATCGCGCTGGTGATTGGTTCGATGATCGGCAGTGGCATTTTCAGTCTGCCTCAGAACATGGCCGCCAGCGCTGGCGCTGGAGCGATTCTGATTGGCTGGCTGATTACCGGTGTCGGCATGCTGTCGCTGGCGTGGGTTTATCAGGCGCTGTCCAACCGCCAGCCGACAATGGACAACGGGGTATTTGCTTATGCCCGCGCATTGGGGGGTGACTTTCTGGGTTTCAACTCAGCCTGGGGCTACTGGATCAGTGCCTGGATCGGCAACGTCAGTTATCTGGTCATTCTGTTCGCAGCTCTGAGCTATTTCTTTCCGCTGTTTGGCGAAGGCAATAACAAAGCGGCAATTGCCGGGGCTTCCGTGGTGCTGTGGTCACTGCACTGGATGATTCTGCGGGGAATGCGCACGGCGGCGCGGGCCAACGCCATCACGACCGTGGCCAAGGTCGTTCCATTGCTGCTTTTTATTGGTGTGCTGATTGCGGCATTCCAGCGCGAAACCTTCATGGTTGATTTCTGGGGCACACCTGCGCTGGGCAGTACCCTGGATCAAGTCAAAAGCACGATGCTGGTCACCGTCTGGGTCTTCATCGGCATCGAAGGCGCCAGCGTGTTTTCCGCTCGCGCCGCAGAACGTGCCAACGTCGGCCGGGCCACGATCATCGGCTTTGTCATCACGCTGATCCTGCTGATCGCCGTTTCACTGCTTTCACTGGGCATTCTCAGACAACCCGAGCTCGCCGCCCTGAAAAACCCTTCGATGGCGGGCGTGCTGGAAGCTGCTGCCGGGCCGTGGGGCGCGGTGCTGATCAGCATCGGCCTGATCATTTCGGTCGGTGGCGCCCTGCTCGCCTGGACGTTGCTCGCCGCTGAGTCGCTGTTCACACCGGCAAAGGAAAAGGTCATGCCGGTGACGCTTGGCGAGGAAACCGTCCGGGGCGTGCCCGCCAATGCGTTGTGGCTCACCAATGGCTGCATCCAGTTGTTCCTGCTTCTGACGCTGTACTCGAGCGCCAGCTACCTGGCGCTGATATCCCTTGCGACATCAATGATCCTGCTGCCTTACCTGTTCAGCAGTGTCTATGCGTTGAAATTGACCTGGCAGGGCGACACCTACGGCGGCAATCGCGCGCTTCAGATCCGCGACATGGCCATCGCCACTGTCGCCGCGCTCTATTGTGGATGGCTGTTGTATGCCGCCGGCCCGAAATACCTGCTGCTCAGTGCTTTGCTATACGCCCCCGGCTCGTTGATTTACCTGGGCACGCTGAAAACCCGTCAGGGCCAGCCACTCAGCGGTCCCGAAACGGGTGTGTTGATCATCATCTGGGCCGCTGCGATCTACGCCGGCCGGATGTTGTGGGCCGGGACGCTGACGTTGTAAGGCGACTCAGCGATCAGGCCTATGCCCTGTACAAAGAGCCATTTCCCCCGCAAACCAGGTGTTCTGAAGCCAGAAAACACACCGCCGAGAAGGATCGACACGCCTGGTTGGAGTGGCGGTACTGACTCGGCGGGCTCCGTCACAGAGCCGAGCCTGCGCCGAGTTCGACACAGTCGCGGTACTCCGGCACAGACACTGACCAGCCCAGCTCTATGCTGATGCGCCGGCGCAGGACGTCCGAGGCATTGGGTTCACCGTGTACCACATAGGTGTGTTTTGGCGCGCGTTTGAAGCCACGCAGCCACTCGATGATTTCATCGGCGTCGGCATGCGCGGACAGGCTCTGCATCGGCACCACTTCAGCGCGAATCGGTACCTCTTGCCCGTGGATGCGCACGGACGGAGCACCCGCGACAATTTGCGCACCGCGCGTGCCGCCGGCCTGAAAACCCGGCATCAAGAGTGAGTTCAATGGATTCGGCGCCAATGCCTTGAGGTGATGCAACACTCGCCCACCGGTGGCCATGCCACTGGCAGCGATGATGACGGCGGGGGTACGTTGCTGATCCAGGTCGATGGATTCTTGGGTCGAACGTACAAACCGGGTGCCCCTGCACATCCCTTCGCAATCTTCCAGTGACAGGCGGTGCTCACTGCGAAAGCGTTGATACAGGCGTGTGACGTCGGTGGCCATGGGGCTGTTGAGGTACACCGGTAAGTCCGGGATCGCATGCTGCTGTTTAAGCCTGTAGAGGTAGTACATCAGTAGTTGCGCACGTCCGACTGCGAACGAAGGTACCAGAGTGATGCCATGGCGCAGTGCCGTGCGATTGATCACCTCGGCCAGTTGCTTCTCTGGTGCGTCGTCTGGATGGCGGCGATCGCCGTAAGTCGACTCCACCAGCAGATAGTCGGCCTGCTCGATGAATTCCGGCGCGAACATCAACGGATCGTGAGGCCGGCCAAGGTCACCTGAACACACCAGCGTGGTGCCCTCGGCGCTGACCTCGACGGTGCTGGCACCCAGAATATGCCCCGCGCCACGCAGCAAAATGCTCAACCCCGGAATGACTTCGACCCGGTGATGCAACTCGATCGGTTGCAAGAGTTTCAATGCCTGCGCGGCGTCCTGCTCGGTGTACAAGGGCAACGCCGGCGAGTGTTTGGAGAAACCGTGCTTGTTGGCAAAACCCGCCTCCTCTTCCTGCAGACGACCACTGTCGAGCAGGAGGATTCTGACCAGTTCACAAGTGGCCGGCGTGGCGTACACCGGGCCGCGATAACCATTGCGAACCAACACAGGCAGGTAGCCGCTGTGATCCAGATGGGCATGGCTCAGCACTATTGCGTCGAGGTCACGCATGGGCAACTGGAACGGGTCCCGGTTGTGCAAGCGCAATTGCTTGTAGCCCTGGAACAGACCGCAATCAATCAGGACATGCCGACCGTGATGTTCCAGCAGGTATTTGCTACCGGTGACTGTGCCGGCAGCGCCGAGAAATGTCAGTTGCATGGCCGTCTCCTTGAACCCACAAGTGAGCGCTATTAATCGCTCCTCTTGATCCAGGCGCAGTTGACTTTTATCAACTGCGGCGCGAACCGGTCAGGCTGCAAAAGGTGGCGGCTTGACCATCATCAAGCTGCACGGCGCACGATTGACCAGGCATTGCGCTGTGCCACCGATGAAACCGTCGAGGCCAGGATGGTAGGACGTGCCCAGCACCATCAGGTCAAACGCATGCTCGCGGGCAAAGCGTTCGACCACCCGGTAAGGGATTCCGGTCAGCAAGTGTCGGTGTTTTTCATCGACACCATAGCGCTCGGCCAGGGTATCGAACGCCTCTTGCTGAGTATCGGTGATCGCCTCGCGCAGGCTGTGATCCAGACTCAGGTTCGGCACACTCATCGCGGCATCACCGACTACGGACCAATCGCTTACATTCAACAGATGCAACGACGCAGCGCATTCGGATGCCAATGTCGATGCCAGCTCGAGTATCCGGTCATTGAGGCCTTGGGTAAGGTCCTCAAGGTGGGACAGGTCTATGGCCGCCAGAATCTTCAACGGCTTCGGGTTCGCGGCGTCGGTGACCAGGTGCAGACAGGCCGGGCAATCGCGCAGCAACATCCAGTCCAGTGGTTGATGGAATGCCCAATCAAGGGCCGGAATATGGTGGGCGTCTTTGATCACCAGATCGGCGCGGAAGTCATTGACGTACTCGAGCACATGCGCCGGTGTGGATCTGGCCCAGACCACTTCGGTTGTCACTTGCACCTCAGCACTGCGTTGAAACCGGGCTTGCTGTTCCAGCCACTGGCGATGCATCTGCAAGTAGCCTTCGCGCGCCTGCGCCATGGCGTTGTGGTCAAACAGACCGGCCAGCGCCAAGGCCTGGACATAATCGAACGCCACGATGTGCAACAACGCACCGCTGGCCCGGGCCAATGCCTGCGCGCGGTCAAACGCCGGCGTGCGGGTCATTTCAGCGGGTGCAATCAACAGAATCCGTTTAAGCCTGAACATCACGTCATTCTCCTGGCAATGCTTCGCCGGCCTGATTGCCAGCCCGACATCCGTGTCCGCTTTGATCTCATCGCCGACTACTTGCGCGTGGCCTTTTCGGTCGTCCGCTTGGCGCGCTCATTGGCTTCATTAGCTGCTCGTTGTGCCTGTTCAGCTTTCAATAGCGCTTCGTCGGCCCGCAAACGTGCGGTTGCCGCGTTGTTTTCCGCAGACTCAAGTCGCGCATCGATTTCCTCGGCATGGCGGTGGCTGCATCCGGTGGCTGTCGCCATCAGGACACTCAGCACAATGATGGACAAGCGCATGTTCATGATTTCCCCTTGGTTAATCGCTGCACTGCTCAATCGATGATCCGAGTATCTGACGATGTCCGCTATCGACTCTGATTTTTGTCAATTAATAACGCCGCCAACGGGCGGCCGTGCAAATGGGCGTTGTTGATCTATCTCAATGAATTTTCGCCGTTCAAGCGTAGAAAAAGCATGAGCGGCATTCGCCGAACGTGAGCAACCATTGAGAAGAGAGACCGCCGTCATGAATGATCTGGATCTGCGCAAAGCCATTCTGGAAGAGCTCGAATTCCAGCCAGACATCAACGCCGCGAACATCGGTGTCAGCGTGGACAACGGCGTGGTCACGCTGTCCGGGCACGTCAACACCCTCGCCCAAAAAGTCAGTGCAGAACGGGCGGTAAAAAGCATCAAGGGTGTGCGTGCGCTGGCCGAAGAACTCGAGGTCAGACTCAATAACAATGGTGGAACCGGGGACGACACCATCGCCCAGCGTGCCTTGAGAATCATCCTGTGGAGTTCCGATGTTGCCGAAGGCGATGTCAAAGTCACCGTGCAACACGGACGGGTCACGCTGGAAGGTGAAGTGGACTGGCAATACCAGAAGGAAACCGTTGAAAGCTCAGTGCGCAAGCTGTCCGGCGTAACGGCCGTTAACAATCGCCTGATCCTGCGCCCACGACTGGACGTTTTCGATATTCAGGAGCGCATCGAGGCGGCGCTCAAACGCAACGCCGAACTGCACGCCCACAAGATTCGCGTCAAAGTCGAAGGCGATGTGGTGACCCTCGAAGGCCGGGTTCACTTGTGGCGTGAGCGTCAGATCGCAGAACGGGCGGCCTGGTCGGTGCCGGGCGTGAGCAAAGTCGAAGATCATCTGATGCTGGCGTGAACTCAAGTATCCAGTCACCCCCGGCTTTGCTTGCCATCTGACGCTGGAGAGTCGCGATGCTGATCGTGACGCTGATCAACACCCTCGTGGTGGTCGCTGCGGTGTTGATTCATTACGAGTGTTTGTTACGCCTGAACGACTGGCTGCCGAAACTGAAAAACTGGCGCCGGTTCCGCATCGTCGTCGGGGTGTTTGGCGGACTGCTGGCCCATGCCATCGAGGTCTGGTGCTTCGCCCTGGTCTATTTTCTGATGTCGCGGACCGGCGAGTGGGGGCGCCTGACAGGCAGCTTCGACGGCTCTTACATGGATTGCGTGTACTTCTCCTTCACGACTTACACCACCATCGGTTTTGGTGACATTTCTCCAGTCGGCAATCTCAAGTATCTCACTGGGCTGGAGGCCCTGACGGGCTTGGTGCTGATCACCTGGACGGCCTCCTTCCTGTTTCTCGAAATGCAGAAATACTGGAAGAGCAAGTAAGCAGTCAGTGGACAATGGGCGGCGTCCACTGCCAGTTCCGGACTTCGGGCAGATCCTCGCCATGCTCAATGAGGTACAGCTTGTGTTTCTCCATCATTGACCAATAGCGCGCCCTCGCAGCCGGCACTTGCTCGTGCAGCCATGGAACACGCTCGATCACATCCAGGGCCAATTGATAACGGTCCAGGTTATTGATGACCGCCATGTCGAACGGCGTGGTGGTGGCGCCCTCCTCCTTGAAACCACGCACGTGGAAATTATCGTGATTGCGGCGTTTGTACAGCAGGCGATGGATCAACGCCGGGTAACCGTGGAAGGCAAAGATCACCGGCGTGTCGAGGGTAAACAATTCATCGAACGCGCTGTCGGGCAAGCCATGGGGGTGTTGGTATTCAGGCTGCAGCACCATCAGATCCACGACATTCACCACCCTCACCCGCAAGTCCGGGACATAGCCACGCAACAGGGTCACGGCAGCCAGGGTTTCCAGGGTTGGCACGTCGCCGGCGCAGGCCATGACGACGTCAGGCTGTGCGTCGTTGCGACCGGCCCATTCCCAGCGGCCAATCCCGGCCTGGCAATGACGCAACGCTGCATCGACGTCCAGCCACTGCCATTCCGGCTGTTTGCCGGCGACGATGACATTGATGTAGTCACGGCTCTTGAGGCAATGCTCGGCCACTGACAGCAGGCAATTGGCATCGGGCGGCAGGTAGATACGAACGATGTCGGATTTCTTGTTCGCTACCAGATCGATGAACCCCGGATCCTGATGAGAAAACCCGTTGTGATCCTGGCGCCAGACGTGTGAGGTGAGCAGCAAGTTCAGCGACGCGACGGGTTTGCGCCACGGCACTTCGGCAGCGGTCTTCAACCATTTGGCGTGCTGATTGACCATAGAGTCGACGATATGAATAAAGGCCTCGTAACACGACAGCAAGCCGTGACGACCGCTCAGCAGATAGCCCTCTAGCCAACCCTCACACACTTGCTCGCTAAGGATTTCCATGACCCGGCCGTCAGGGGCCAGATTGATGTCCTCTGCTATTAACGGCTCCATCCAGGCCTTGGCGGTGACCTCGTACACCGCGTCCAGTCGGTTGGAGGCGGTTTCGTCAGGGCCGAACAAACGGAAGTTGCTCGATGTTCGATTGCCCTTCATGACATCGCGCAAGTATGTCCCGAGCAGGCGCGTAGCTTCAGCACGCACAGCACCTGGCGCTGGCAGATTCACCGCATAGTCGGTAAAGCGTGGCAGGTTCAGCGGCTGCAACAGCTGACCACCGTTGCCGTGGGGGTTGGCACCCATGCGCCGCTGACCGGTTGGCGCTAACGCGGCTATTTCCGGGGCCAGAGCGCCATTGTCGTCAAACAGTTCGTGAGGGCGGTAGCTGTTCAACCAGTCTTCCAGTTGCCGTACGTGCAGCGGTTGCTGGAAATCCGCCAATGGCACTTGATGGGCGCGCCAGGTCCCCTCGACGCGATGGCCGTCGACAAATTCAGGGCCTGTCCATCCTTTCGGGGTGCGCAGTATCAGCACTGGCCATAATGGCCGTTCCACAGAGGCCGAAGGCTGACGCGCGCGTTGCTGGATGTCGCGAATCTTGCGGACGATGGTATCGAGGGTTCTGGCAAGGTCTTGATGCACCCGCTGCGGCTCGTTGCCTTCGACAAAGTAAGGATCGTAACCATAGCCATACATCAAGGCCGACAGTTCGTCCTCGCTGATGCAGGACAGGATCGTCGGGTTAGCGATCTTGTAGCCGTTCAGGTGCAGTATCGGCAGCACCGCGCCGTCACGCGCAGGATTGAGAAACTTGTTGGAATGCCAACTGGCGGCCAGTGTGCCGGTTTCGGCCTCGCCATCGCCAATCACACAGGCCACGATCAAATCCGGATTATCGAACGCCGCCCCGTAGGCATGAGCCAGGCTGTATCCCAACTCGCCACCTTCGTGGATCGACCCGGGCACCTGCGCGGACACATGACTGGAGATCCCGTAGGGCCAGGAAAACTGCCGAAACAGGCGTTGCAAACCGTTGATATTGCGCTCCACCGAGGGGTAGTACTCGGTGTAAGTGCCCTCCAGCCAAGTCTGCGCGACCACCGCAGGCCCGCCATGCCCGGGGCCGGCGACGAACAACATGTTCAGATCGTATTGATTGATCACATGATTGAGGTGGGTATAGATCAGGTTCAGCCCCGGCGTGGTCCCCCAATGCCCCAAGAGTCGCGGCTTGATATGAGCCAGCGTCAATGGCTCGCGCAACAGCGGGTTGTCCTTGAGGTAAATTTGCCCCACGGCGAGGTAGTTGGAAGCACGCCAGTAGGCGTCCAACCCTTCCAGTTGCTCAGCATTCAGAAAATCACTCATGAGGGGGAACGCTCCGCAAAAGACTGATAGACCGTTGTCATTTCGTCGATTCTGCAAGCCTGCTACCCCCTGGACTTGATTTACATCAAGTTTCACCCCCCACGTTGAAGCTCAATAGAAGCGAAGTTGCCAGGGCCTCGGTAAACCGGGCACCCCGTTCGTCCGTAATCAAGGTGAAAGGCCAAATGAAAAGCGTGTGCGTCGCTACGACACCTATGCTTATCACACACCTCAAAGGTACCTTTCCCATGCTTGAAGTTTCTTCCCCGCGCCCGCCCCTGCCTCTCAAGGCTGCGTGTTCCAACTGCAGTGTGGTGGAGTTGTGCCTGCCAATCGGCCTGACTGGACCGGATGTCGATCGCCTCGACACGCTGATCGTGCAACGCCACAAGGTCAAAAAAGGCACTGCACTTTATCGCGCAGGCGACCCGCTACGCTCGCTGTTCGCTGTGCGCACAGGCTCATTCAAAACCAGTGTTTTGTCCGTCGATGGCCGCGAACAAGTCACCGGCTTTCACATCCCCGGCGAAATGCTTGGCCTGGACGCCATCAGTGCCGACCAACATGCTTGCACTGCATATGCGCTGGAAGACAGCGAAGTCTGCCCGATTCACTTCGCCCAACTGGAAAAACTGGCGCAAAGCCTTCCGTCCTTGCAACACAATCTCAACAAGCTGCTGAGCCGGGAGATCGTGCGCGATCACGGCATGTTGATGCTGATGGGCAACATGAATTCCGATGAGCGCCTGGCGGCGTTTCTGCTCAATCTCTCGCACCGTCTGAGCTCGCGAGGCTATTCCTCCAAAGAGTTCGTGCTGAAAATGCGCCGTGAAGAAATCGGCTCCTACCTTGGCCTGCGACTGGAGACCATCTGTCGCGGCATTGCGCACCTGCGTGATCAGGGCTTGGTCGAGATCAGTGGGCGCGACGTGAAGATCCAGAACATGGACGGCCTCAGGCAGATGGTGTCTGGCTGTAATCGCCAGACCCACTGAACACGTCTGCAATGGAGCTTTGAACATGCGCGCCATGGTTCTACATGCTCCCGGCCAGCCGTTGCAATGCGAAGAGCGCTCTGTTCCCACAGCCGCCCCCGATCAGATCCTCCTCAAAGTACTGGCCTGCGGGGTGTGCCGCACTGACCTGCATTTGCTCGATGGTGAATTGCCCCAAGCTGTGTACCCAAGGGTGCCGGGCCATGAAATCGTTGGTGAAGTCACGGCGGTGGGCCAAGACATCACGCCTGAGTGGATCGGCCGACGAGTCGGCGTGCCCTGGCTGGGCTGGACGTGCGGCGTGTGCGAGTTCTGTCGTTCGGGTCGTGAGAACCTGTGCGATCAGGCGCGGTTCACCGGTTGTCATCTGGACGGTGGCTACGCTGAATACACGGTTGCCGATCCGCGCTTCTGCTTTGCCCTTCCCGAGTCCCTTTCAGACCAGCAAGCCGCGCCCCTGCTGTGTGCCGGGCTGATCGGCTTTCGTGCATTGCAAATGGCTCGCGGCGCTGAGCATCTGGGGCTCTACGGGTTTGGCGCGGCGGCGCACCTGGCGATTCAGGTCGCGCTCGGGCGTGGTCAGAAGGTCTACGCGTTTACCCGCCCCGAGGACGACATCGGACAAGCCTATGCCCGTTCACTGGGTGCCGAATGGGCGGGGCCGTCCGACCAGCCGCCACCACACTTGCTCGACGCCAGCCTGATATTCGCCCCGGTGGGCGCACTGGTGCCGGCAGCGCTGGCAGTGACGGCCAAGGGTGGCTGTGTGGTCTGCGCCGGGATCCACATGAGCGACATCCCGGCGTTCCCGTATCGTTTGTTGTGGGGTGAGCGCAGTGTCCGCTCGGTCGCCAACCTGACCCGCGAAGACGGCACTGCGTTTTTCCAGGAGCTACGCCACACTCCCGTGCACTGCGACATCACCCGATTTGCCCTAGAGGACGCCAACCAGGCCCTGGCGGTTTTACGAGCGGGGCAATTCAACGGTGCAATCGTGCTCACGCCGTGACGGCTGGTCTGACCGCCAGAATGCTCCCCGGCAACGAATACCGCGCACACTCGGCACCGGCGCTGAGGGCCGGCAAGGTTCAGGACTGCAATGTCTGTTGCGGTTTGATCGCCAGCACACTGCACGGCGCTCGATGCAGCAACTGTTCGGCGGTGGTACCCAGTAACTTGCTCAGCCCGTGGTGCTGCACCGTGCCCATCACGATGACGTCAATCTGCTGCTCGACGGCGAACTCGCAAATACTCGGTACCGGCGCGCCCTCGATAAAATGCCGGCGCGAGTCCGGTACGCCGTGACGTTCAGCCAGCGCCGCAAACGCCTCATGCTGCGCGCTGCCCTGCGCTTCATAGATACCGGTTGCTAACGGCAAGGCGCCGAACCCCATATCCGTGGCGTAAACCGCCGCCCAGTCATACACATGCACCAGTTCGAGCCTGGCATCACATTGCTCAGCCAGCCGGGTGGCGGCATTGAGGATCTGGTCGTTGAACAGGCAATCCTGTTCTTCGCTACGCATGACATCGACGATGGCCAGTACATTGCGTGGCCGTGGATGCGTGTCGTCGGTCACCAAGTGCACTGGCACGGGGCAGTCGCGCAACAGCTGCCAATCCAGTGGTGTGTAAAAAATCCGCTCCAGCGCGGACTCGTGCCGGGCATCCTTGATGATCAACATCACCGGCATTTCGTTGACGAACTGCAGAATCTCGGCAAACGGATCATGAACCCAGACCACCTCAGTGGTGACCTTGATGTGATGCCTTTCAAGCAGTGACGCCTGCTCTGTGAGCCACTGACGATGGGTGTGCAGATAACCATCGCGGGCCAGGCGGATTTGCTCAGGGGCAAACAGGCCTGCCACCGCCAGCGCTTGCACATAGTCAAAGGCCACGATGTGCAGCGGCAGTTGCATCGCCTGCGCCAGTGCAGCGGCGCGCTCAAACGCCGGCGTGCGCTCCATGGCTGGAGGAGCGATCAACAGTAAACGCTGAGTTTGCGACATGGGGCACCTCGGCACGCGGCCAACAGAAGGAATAGGCCTTCAGCGTGAACGATGCGGCCGCCAGCCAATTGATTTTTGTCAGCAACAGTCCGGATTGTGACCCGAGCCAGAATCCCTGCCGCATCCGCCTTTTCGAGCCCGGTTGCGAGCCGGCCTGCGATCAGAGCAACAAGGTGCCCGCCCACATCGCCAGCGTCAGTAATAGCTGGCCCGGGATCACATAGGCGGCGAAGCGTTTGCCGCCACTGATCCAGGCCACCACACACTTGCTCACCGAGTTACTGCTGACGGCAATCAGTGCGGGCGCGGCTATGGCGTCATAGGGCAACTGTCCCGCTTTGGCCAGGCTCGCCACAGAAGCCGTAGCGGAGTGCGCATCGGCAAAGCCTGTGAGTGTCGCTGTGAGCATCACACCCACCTCACCAAAGTGGCTGAGCATTGCCGATGACAGCACCGTGATGCTGGTGATAGTCAGGGTCACGATCAAGGCGAGTTTGAGGTTGAACGCTTTGGCCGTCTTGATCGGTTCACGTTGAGTGCCCCGCGTCGGGTCGGGAAACATCAGGCAGGCGCCATACAACGCTGTTGCCACCAGTCCGAAACACAACGGCGCCCACAGGCTGCGCAACAAGCCCGGATCAACCGTGGCGAGGATCAGCCCGACCTGAATCACCGTGGCGAGATTGGACAGAATAGCGGCGGCGCTGAGGATTCTAATGTTGTCCGGCTCATGGGCAACCCGCTGGCCCATGGTGGCGATCGTCAAGGTACTGGAAGCGAACCCGGAGGCTATTGCACTGATGACATAGCCATAGCGTGAGCCCAACGCTCGCACGGCGATATGACCCGTCGCGCCCACCAGCATCAGCAACACCGTCAGGGTGCAAACAGTGCGTAAATTGATCGCCGCATACGGGCCGACGTAACGATCCGGTGCCAATGGCAGCACCACCAGGGCTGCGATCAGCAAGACCAGGCCGTCGCGCATTTCAGCCTCGCTCAACTGGCTATTGGCAAAGTGATGGAGTTTTTCGCGATACGTCAGCAGCCCCGCAATCACCACCGCGAGGGCGATCGCCAGCGCCGGCGCGCTGGCGCACAACGCGCCCAAGACCAACACCGTGAGTAACGCAACCTCGCTGGTCACGCCGGGGTCATCACTGAGACTGCGCCAGTACGCGACGCTGATCAGCAACGTCACACAGACCGCCATGATCCCCAACAACAGGCCGCCGCCGACCTGCAGCGCCACATACCCCAGCAACGCGGTAATGGCGAACGTGCGCAAGCCCGCGCAATGTCGCGCGTCGCCGGTGCCCTTGTGCCGTTCACGCTCAAGCCCGATGAGCATGCCGATCCCCAGTGCCATCGCGGCATCCGACAGATCGAATACTTCACTCATGACGTGGCCTGTCCTGCAGGGCTTTTACGCGCTGCTCTGTGCTTGACTCAACGGGTTCACACAAGGCTTGCGACGCCCACACGACGAGCCCTGAATGGCTCCGTCAACAACGTCTGGCCTAAGGTGGCGGGCCAGACATGCGGCGCGTCGATACGAGCCTGAAGCCGATCGACGAAGTCTTGTGCAGTTTGCTGATGCTTGAAGCTCACTTCCCAGTCATCCAGATGCACGACCCAGCCATGGGGTGCCTGTCTCTCGGTAATCTTGATGTTCATGGAAAGCCTCGGTAGAAACGGCTGACGAATGAAACGACAACCCATCAAGCCCAATTCAGATCACGACTTGCAGAGTGGCCATGGTGACTTTTCCCTGCGCCAGCGGCGCAGGTGAGTTCAGCACAGGATCAGAGTGTGGGCCGGGACTGCAGGCCGGAAGTTGATAATCGTCAACTATCCGCGCAAGAACGGCAGCGCCCGAGGCTGCCTGCCCGGGCTTTTTCATTTGTGCGCCGCTTTTGCGTTTTTGTGCGACAGATCTCTTTCTGAACTCCCGCAAGGCTCTGGCACGGTGTTAGTTTGTAAATGTATGTGTATCAACGTTGAGACACACCTTTCTAAACTGCCCTGCAAAGGAATGCCCTTCGTAATGAATGTCCCTTTCAAGCAATTGGCTGCCACCACCTTGATGCTGGCCGGTCTTTCCGTGTTCACGGCGCCCGCGCAAGCCAATATCACCCCACAACAGAGCGCTGAAATCCTCAAGACCTACAGCGCCGACAAAACCACCGATTTCCACCAGTTCCTCGGCAATCTGGGCAAGAACGATCTGGCAAAAACTGCCGACATCGGCCCGGCCATTAGTGCTTTTCTCGACAGCAAGACGTTGAACGCCGACCAGCAGAACGAAATCTATCGATTGCTGGGGATCTACACGCGTGCGAAGTACAGCGCTGCCGCCACTGAAACCCTGCGCGAACTGGTGGAAATCCCGACTTATCGCAAGGACGGCGTTGAGCAGCACGACAACCCGGAATTCATCAAGATCGCGGCAAAGATCCAGAGCCTGGCCGAGTCGTTCAATCTGAAATTCCGCAACATCGACAATCGCGTCTACGAGATCTCCCTCGACGGCAGCGGTGATGAAGTCGTGGGCATTCATGCGCACGCCGACGTGGTGCCGGTGACGCCGGAAAACTGGGTGCTCAAGGATGGCACCCGCCTCGACCCGTTCAAGATCACCCTGATCGGCGATCGCATGTACGGTCGCGGCACCGAGGATGACAAGAACGGTATCGTCGTCACGCTCTATGCGATGAAAGTCATCAAGGAAGAAAAACTGCCGCTGGTGCGCAATTTCAAGCTGCTGGTCGACACCACCGAAGAAACAACAGGCGATGCGATTCCGTACTACTTCGAACGCAATCCGACGCCGAACTACAACCTCGCACTGGATGGTGGCTACCCGGTGGTGATTGCCGAGAAAGGCTACGGCACCGTCATGGCTAACTTTGCCAAACGCAAAGGTGAAGGCAAAGGTGCGGAAATCATCGCGATGACCGGTGGTCTGGCGACCAACCAGATTCCCTCGGCGTCAGTCGCCACGCTGGTGACCGACAAGCCAGCCGAACTGGCTGCCAGTTTGCAGAAAGCCGGCGCCGAATACGCCAAGCGCAACGGTGGCAACTTCGAAGTGAGCGCCAAGGTCGATGGCCAGGACGTCAAGCTGACGGTGACCGGTGTGTCCGCGCACTCCTCCGAGCCCGAGTCCGGGGTCAATCCGGTGGCGCGCATGCTCGACTTCATCAATAGCGTTGATGGCAAGGTCGCGCTCAAGCACAACCACATCACCGATGCCGCGCGTTATGTCGCCGATAACTGGGGTCTGGATTACCTCGGCAACAAACTGGGTGTCGGTTTCTCCGATGCGTTCATGGGGCCGCTGACAACATCGCCGACCTACGTTGGCATGGACGAAAAAGCCTTCAAACTCGCGGTCAACCTGCGCGTTCCGAAGGGCAAGTCGCCGGAGAAGCTCAAGGCTGAAATTGCTGAGAAACTGGCGGCGTGGAGCAAGAAGAGCGACGTAGCCGTTGCCTTCGACTATTCGATCGCCGAGCCGATGTACCGCAACCCTGAGGGTGAGTGGGTCAAGGCGCTGTTGGCGGTGTCGACTGAAAACCTCGGCATGAAACACGAATTTGGCACCTCTGCTGGCGCCACCTCGGTGCATGAACTGCCGAACGGCGTGCAATTCGGTCTGGCCATGCCAGATGTGAAGTACACCGGTCACACCGATGGCGAGTTCAAGACTGTCGAGCAATTCCAGCTGGATCTGCAGATCGTGACTGAAATGATCGGACGCATCGGCCAGTTGCCGAAACTCTGAAGCTTGTGTGGCGAGGGTGCCAGCTCCCTCGCCACAGTTATTAATCCCCGCGTAATCCTCGCCGCGCAGCCTCGCTCCTGACTTTTGCACATCGGGCAACACAGAATTGCCCCGAAGAGATTGATAGCCACCTAACGAAAGGTGCATGCTAGAGGGCTCGTTCGGGTCTTATATCATTCCGAATGATAGTTACCTTTGCTTCATTCGATTCGTGCCATCACACCCCGCCGAGCATCATCCGCCCATCTTCAATACATTGGCGGATGCATCCATGGAACAGTCACTCAAACATTTGCGCTTCCCGTTGGCCATGTTGGCCGTACTGGTGATGAGCGCCTGCGGCAAGACTCCGGAGACTGCCGCCACCCTGCCTGCTGCGAAAGTCAGCGTGGCCAAGGTGTTGGAACAACCGGTCAACGAGTGGGACGAATTCACCGGGCGCCTCGAAGCGCCGGAAACCGTTGAAATCCGTCCACGGGTCTCCGGCCAGATTGACGCGGTGGCTTTCACTGAAGGCGCTCTGGTCAAGAAAGGCGACCTGCTGTTCCAGATCGATCCGCGTCCGTTCCAGGCTGAGGTACGCCGCCTCGAAGCCCTGGTTGCCCAGTCCCGCGCCAATGCCACCCGCAGTGAAAACGAAGCCGGTCGTGGCGAACGCCTGCGTGCCAGCAACGCCATTTCCGCCGAACTGGCCGACTCGCGCACCAGCGCTGCCCAAGAAGCCCGCGCCGCCGTCGGTGCCCTGCAAGCGCAACTGGACCTGGCCAAACTGAACCTCAGCTTCACCCGCGTGACCGCGCCAATCAGTGGTCGCGTCAGCCGTGCCGAGATCACCGCCGGTAACCTGGTGACCGCCGACACCACCCCGCTGACCAGTGTGGTTTCTACCGACCGTGTTTATGCCTACTTCGACGCCGACGAGCGTGTATTCCTCAAATACACCCAACTCGCCCGCAACGGTCAGCGCGGCGCTACCACCCCGGTGTACATGGGGCTGTCCAACGAAGACGGCAACCCGCACCTCGGTCAGATGAACTTCGTCGACAACCAAGTCAACCCGAAGACCGGCACCATCCGTGGTCGCGCAGTGTTCGACAACAGCGCCGGCACCTACACCCCGGGCCTGTATGCACGCCTGAAACTGGTCGGCAGCGGCACCTACAACGCCATGCTGATCAATGACGAAGCGGTCGGCACAGACCTGGGCAAGAAGTTCGTACTGGTGATGGATGCTGACAACAAAACCGCGTACCGCGCCGTTGAACTGGGTCCGAAAATCGAAGGCCTGCGCATCGTCCGTACCGGCCTGAACAAGGACGACACGATCATCGTCAAGGGTCTGCAACGGGTTCGTCCTGGCTCCCCGGTCACCCCTGAAGTGGTGCCGATGGCCAGCGAACAGACCATCGCGGCACTCGCTCAACAACGTCAAGCGCTGGAAGCCAGCAACCTGCCCAAAGTCGCCCCTGCCAAAGGCGCGTCCGGTTCGGTTGTGAAGCTGGCTGCTACGACCCCACGCGGTTAAGGGACGACAACTCCGATGAATTTTTCCCAATTCTTCATTTCACGGCCGATCTTCGCAGCGGTGCTGTCGCTGTTGATCCTGATCGCCGGTGCGATCTCGCTGTTCCAGCTGCCGATCAGCGAATACCCGGAAGTCGTGCCGCCAACCGTGGTGGTACGTGCCAACTTCCCGGGCGCCAACCCTAAAGTCATCGGTGAAACCGTGGCCGCTCCGCTGGAGCAGGCCATCACCGGCGTCGAGAACATGCTGTACATGTCCTCGCAATCGACCGCCGACGGCAAGATCACCCTGACCATCACCTTCGCCCTGGGCACTGACCTGGACAACGCGCAGGTGCAGGTGCAAAACCGGGTGACCCGTACCGAGCCGAAGCTTCCCGAGGAAGTGACGCGCATCGGTATCACCGTCGACAAAGCCTCGCCCGACCTGACCATGGTTGTGCACTTGACCTCCCCGGACAAGCGCTACGACATGCTCTACCTGTCCAACTACGCGATCCTCAACATCAAGGATGAGCTGGCTCGTCTGAACGGTGTTGGTGATGTGCAGTTGTTTGGTATGGGCGATTACTCGCTGCGGGTCTGGCTTGATCCGAACAAGACTGCTTCGCGCAATCTGACTGCGACGGATGTGGTCACCGCAATTCGTGAACAGAACCGTCAGGTCGCTGCCGGTCAATTGGGTGCGCCCCCTGCCCCCAATGCCCAAAGCTTCCAGCTGTCGGTCAACACGCAGGGCCGTCTGGTCAGCGAGGAAGAATTCGAGAACATCGTCATTCGCGCAGGCGACAACGGTGAAATCACTCGCCTCAAAGACATCGCTCGCGTCGAGCTGGGCTCCAGCCAATACGCCCTGCGTTCGTTGCTGGACAATCAGCCGGCAGTGGCCATTCCGATCTTCCAGCGTCCAGGCTCCAATGCCATCGACATCTCGAACGATGTTCGCGGAAAAATGGACGAGCTGAAGAAAAACTTCCCGCAAGGCATGGACTACAGCATTGTCTATGACCCGACGATCTTCGTACGCGGTTCGATCGAGGCGGTGGTTCACACCCTCTTCGAAGCGCTGATCCTCGTGGTACTGGTGGTGATCCTGTTCCTGCAGACCTGGCGCGCCTCGATCATTCCGTTGGTGGCGGTGCCGGTATCGCTGATCGGTACGTTTGCGGTCATGCACCTGTTTGGCTTCTCGCTCAACGCGTTGTCACTGTTCGGCCTGGTACTGGCCATCGGTATCGTGGTGGACGACGCCATCGTGGTGGTGGAGAACGTCGAACGGAACATCGAACTCGGACTGACACCGGTCGAAGCGACCAAACGGGCGATGCGAGAAGTGACCGGCCCGATCATCGCAACGGCACTGGTGCTGTGTGCGGTGTTTGTTCCGGCGGCGTTCATCTCCGGCCTCACCGGGCAGTTCTACAAGCAGTTCGCACTGACCATCGCTATTTCGACCGTGATCTCGGCGTTCAACTCGCTGACCCTGTCGCCAGCGCTGGCCGCCGTGTTGCTGAAAAGCCATGACGCACCGAAAGACCGCTTCTCCAAGGTGCTCGACAAGATCTTTGGTGGCTGGTTGTTCCGTCCGTTCAATCGTTTCTTCGATCGTGCCAGCCATGGCTACGTCGGCACCGTGCGCCGGGTTATCCGTGGCAGTGGCATCGCCCTGCTGCTGTACGCAGGCCTGATGGTGCTGACCTTCTTCGGTTTCTCCAGCACGCCGACCGGTTTCGTACCTGGCCAGGACAAGCAATACCTGGTGGCCTTCGCGCAACTGCCGGACGCCGCGAGCCTGGATCGCACCGAAGAAGTCATCAAGCGCATGTCCGACATGGCGCTGAAACAGCCAGGCGTGGAAAGCGCCGTTGCGTTCCCGGGTCTGTCGATCAACGGCTTCACCAACAGCCCGAACGCCGGCATCGTGTTCGTGACCCTGAAACCGTTCGACGAGCGTAAAGACCCGAGCATGTCCGCCGGTGCAATTGCCGGTGCCTTGAACGGCCAATACGCGAACATTCAAGAGGCGTACATGGCGATCTTCCCGCCACCGCCGGTACAAGGTCTGGGCACCATTGGTGGTTTCCGCCTGCAAATCGAAGACCGGGGCAACCTGGGCTACGACGAGCTGTACAAAGAAACCATGAACATCATCAACAAGAGCCACAGCGTGCCGGAACTGGCAGGCCTGTTCACCAGCTACACCGTGAACGTGCCGCAGGTCGATGCCGCCATCGACCGTGAGAAAGCCAAGACCCACGGCGTGGCCGTCAGCGACATCTTCGACACCCTGCAGATCTATCTGGGTTCGTTGTATGCCAACGACTTCAACCGCTTCGGGCGCACCTATCAGGTCAACGTTCAGGCCGAGCAACAATTCCGCCTTGAATCCGACCAGATCGGTCAACTGAAAGTGCGTAACAACAAAGGCGAAATGATCCCGCTGGCGACCTTCATCAAGGTCAGCGACACCTCCGGCCCGGATCGTGTAATGCACTACAACGGCTTCATCACCGCAGAAATCAACGGCGCCGCAGCCCCCGGCTACAGCTCCGGTCAGGCTGAGAAAGCCATCGAGAAACTGCTGAAAGATGAACTGCCGAACGGCATGACCTACGAGTGGACCGACCTGACCTACCAGCAGATTCTGTCCGGCAACACTGCGCTGTTCGTGTTCCCGCTTTGCGTACTGCTGGCGTTCCTGGTGCTCGCCGCTCAATACGAAAGCTGGAGCCTGCCACTGGCGGTGATCCTGATCGTACCGATGACCCTGCTGTCGGCCATTACCGGCGTGATCATCTCGGGCGGTGACAACAACATCTTCACCCAGATCGGTTTGATCGTACTGGTGGGACTTGCCTGTAAGAACGCGATTCTGATCGTCGAGTTCGCCAAGGACAAACAGGAAGAAGGCCTCGACCCGCTCGCAGCGGTACTGGAAGCCTGCCGTCTGCGTCTGCGGCCGATCCTGATGACTTCCTTCGCGTTCATCATGGGTGTGGTGCCACTGGTGTTCTCCAGCGGTGCCGGTGCCGAGATGCGTCACGCCATGGGTGTGGCGGTGTTCTCCGGGATGCTCGGGGTGACCTTCTTCGGTCTGTTGCTGACGCCAGTGTTCTACGTACTGATCCGTAACTTCGTTGAACGCAGTGAGGCCCGCAAAGCGGCCAAGGCCATGAAACTGGAGGCGCAACAATGAGTCTGAAAGTCTTCCTGCCGAGTCTGCTGGTGCTGGCACTCAGTGCCTGCGCCGTCGGCCCCGACTACAAGACCCCAGCCACGGAGGCGGCCAATATCACGGCCGCCACCGACGGCGCCGCCGGGCAAAAGAACTTCGACCGTTCGAAATTCGAAGGCATCTGGTGGCAGCAATTCGACGATCCGACCCTAAACCAGTTGGTGACCCAATCGCTGCAAGGCAACCGTGAACTGCGCGTGGCATTTGCCCGCTGGAAAGCCGCCCGGGCGATCCGCGACGACGCCAGCAACGATGCAATGCCAACCATCACCAGCCGCGCCAGCAGTGACCTGGCCAAGGGCCAAATCCCCGGCCAGACCACCGACCGGGTCAATAGCGAGCGCTATGACCTCGGTCTGGACATGGCCTGGGAACTGGATTTGTTCGGGCGCATCCAGCGCAATCTGGAAGCCAGCGACGCCGACCAGCAATCCGCCGAAGCCGATCTGTATCAGCTGCAAGTCACCATGATTGCCGAACTGGTGGACGCTTACGGTCAACTGCGTGGCGCACAATTGCGCGAAAAGATTGCCGTGGCCAACCTGAACAACCAGCAGGAATCGCGCAAGATCACCATCAGCCTGCGTGATGCCGGTGTGGGCGATCAGCTTGATGTCGAACGGGCCGATGCGCGTCTGGCCAACGTTGAAGCCACTGTGCCGCAGTTGCAGGCGGAACAGGTTCGGCAGAAAAACCGTATCGCCACCCTTCTGGGTGAGCGTCCGGACAAACTGACCGTCGATCTGAGTCCAAAAGACTTGCCGGCGATTGCCAAGGCCTTGCCGATCGGTGACCCAGGTGAGCTGCTACAGCGTCGCCCGGACATCCTCAGCGCTGAACGCAAACTGGCTTCGGCCACGGCGCGCATCGGCGTGGCAAAAGCCGATCTGTTCCCCCGGGTCAGCCTCAGTGGCTTCCTCGGCTGGACAGCCGGACGGGGTTCGCAAATCGGTTCCTCGGCGGCCAACGCCTGGGCACTCGGCCCGAGCATCACGTGGGCAGCGTTCGACCTAGGCAGCGTGCGTGCCCGTTTGCGCGGCGCCGATGCGGATGCCGAAGGCGCACTGGCGACTTACGAGCAACAAGTGCTGCTGGCGCTGGAAGAGTCGGAAAACGCTTTCAGCGATTACGGCAAACGCCAGCAACGCCTGATCTCGCTGATCCGTCAAAGCGAATCGAGCCGCAAGGCTGCCGACCTGGCTGAAATCCGCTATCGCGAAGGCACGACTGACTTCCTCGTGCTGCTCGACGCACAGCGTGAACGGTTGAACGCCGAAGACAGCCAGGCCCAGGCCGAAGTCGACCTGTATCGCGGCATTGTCGCGATCTACAAAGCCCTTGGCGGCGGCTGGCAACCGGAGACAGTCGCCAGCAAGTAAACGATTGTTAAAGAGCTCCTTTGGTTGGCCGCAACCAACCAAATTTTTTGCCCCGCGTATCATTCGGTCGCGGGGTTTTTTTATGCCTCGCCACATCACCCGAACGCCACTGTTCCCCTGTAGGAGCTGCCGAAGGCTGCGATCTTTTGACTTGCCTTTAAAAGAGCAGATCAAAAGATCGCAGCCGTCGGCAGCTCCTACATGGATCAGTTTTCCAGCACAGTGACGGTGGCCGTGGTGCCCGCACGCAGGCGGTTTTTGCCGGCGTAGTCGCCATCGATTTCGATCCGCACCGGCACCCGCTGCGCAAGTTTCACCCAGGTGTAACTCGGATTGATGTTGGCCAGCAGGCGGCTGCCCGGCGCGTTCTCGCGGTCGGCAATGGCGAAGGCAATGCTTTGCACCGTGCCACCGAACGTCTCCCCGCTCATCAGTTGCACCCGTACCCTGTCGCCCTCATCGATGCGCGGCAGTTTGGTTTCTTCGAAGTAACCACTGACGTAGAACGAATCACTGTCGACCAAGGCCAATAACGCGCCACCGGCCACCGCGTAATCGCCCTGACGGGTCAGCAGGTTTGTGACATAGCCACTGACCGGGGACTCGACGCGGGTGCGCTGCAAGTCCAGTTCGGCCTGGGTCAATGCAGCAATTGCCAGTTGCACGTTGGCCTCGGCCAGGCCCAGATTGGCTTGATTGCGTAACAGGTCCGCCTGGGCCACCGCCACATCGGTACTGGATTTCTCCCACTCCTCACCGGAAATCGCAAAACCCTGCTTGAGCGTACGCCGACGACGCTCTTCGCTCTGCCGCTGCTTGAGCAAGGCTTCACTGGCCACAATTGCCGCTTGCGACTGGCCCAGCGTAGCTTTCGCCACTTCCACCGAACGCCGCGAATGCTCCACGGCGAGGCGGTAGCGCGCCGGGTCGATCTCCATCAACAGCTGCCCCTTATCAACGTGCTGGTTGTCCTGCACGAGCAGACTGACAATGCGCCCCGAAACATCCGCCGACAGCGTCACCACATCGGCCCTGACCCGGGCGTCACGAGTCCACGGCGCGCGGGTGTAATGCTCCCAGGCAAACCAGCCGAGCACGATCGCTAGCAACACCACTGCCAATGTGATCAATCGCGTGAATAGCACTCTCAAGGCATCAGGCTCCCATCAGCAAAATCAGCGTGGCACACACGCAGGCATACAAGGCGCCTTCGAACAGTGCCTCATGCCAGACCAGACGTAATACGCCGAGGCGCCGCAATCCCCAGTCCAGCACCATGAATATCGGGATGGCTAACAATAACGCCTGGGCAATGGGCGGCAGATAGACACCGCCGATTTCAAAATCAATGGGCAAGGGCTGCTTCTCCTTCCGGAACAGAACGCTGAATCGCGTCACCGTGGCGCTGCAGGAATGACACGATGATCAGCAGCGCCACACGCATACGAAACAGTGACCAGACATGCTCATGACTGGCGACGTGCAGTTCGTCCAGTTCGTCGCCCAATGTGTCCAGGGAGGCCATTAATGGCGCCAGTTGCACATCCTGCCGCCCGGCGACATAGCGCCCGGTCTTGCGCACGGCCGAAGCCAGGCGTTGATTGAAGGCGTCCGACAGCAGCGCATTGTTGCGTGCCTGCTGCCGCAGCTGATGCATCGCCACACCCAAAGCCACGCAAGCGAGGCTGATTTCATACAGTTGCTGCATGGCGCGGCTATTCGCTGCCGGCAGCAGACCGAGCATGCTGGTCAGGCGATCAACCATGCGACTTTCAAAGGCGAACTGTTGTTCATCGGTCGCGGGAGTTTTGGTCAGCGCATAAACCTGCTCGCGCGCTTCGTTATACAAACGGCGAAGACGCCATGCCGGGCGAAACGGGAAAATCCACGCATAAACGATCAGCGCAAGCATTGCCGCGCTGACATAGGCGCCGGCAAATTCGAACCATTGAATCGCCGTGTTCTGCCCGGTACCGACATTCTGCGGGCCGAGCATCAGGAAACTCGATAACCCCAGCCCCATGCCGATCCCCGCTGTCGCCGGACTGGCCAGACCGATTGCGATCACATACAGCAGCGGCGCCAGTAGCAATGCCAGCAGCTCGAAATCACTGATGGCCGGCACCAGCATGAATTGATAGAGCGCTGAAACCACCAGCGCCAGCCCCAGACCTCGGGCGTAACTCTGCGCGGCCATCAGCGGACGCGGGAACGTGGCCATCAGCGAGCAGAGGATTCCCACCAGAATCATCCCGCCCCGCGCGCCGTCCCACGCGGTTTCGATCCAGATCAAACCGGCGACCAGCAACGCAGTGAACGCCCGGATCGCATTCATCGACGCCAGGGTGAAATCCAGATGCAGCGGGCTGGCCTGACCGCGATAAAGACAACTGGCCTCGCGCCCTTCCTGAATGGCATCGCTCAGTTCAAGAATCTGCTCCAGTTGCTGTAGCAGCCGCGCCTGTTCCCAGCGCAGCGCCCAGGCCAGCGAGCGCAAGGTGGCGCTCATGTTTTCAGTCAACTGCTCAGCCTGATACGCCAACGCCTCGAACTGTTGCTGCAGTTTGATGAAGTGCTGACGTGCGGGTTCGGGCAGCGCTCGCCCCTGCTCCGCCAACTGGTCGAGTAGCGAAAGTTCTTCGGCGCGCAAGCGCTGGATGTCCAGCGGCAGATCACCCTCCCAGCGCTCTGCAAGCAGCTCGCGCTGATGACGCAACACGGTCAATCGTGAGGTCAACAGCATCAGTTGATTGCCTAACAGCAGCACCAGATGGTTGGCGCTGCGCAAGCGTGGCGCATCGAAATACAAGTGCCGCCGCAGCCCTTCAAGGGCGCTGATCTCGCCGAGCAGTTGCATTTGCCGGGCCTGGAACCCGGCCTCGCTTTCTTCCGTGCGAAGCACCGCCGCGGCGTGGCTGGCGGCCAGTTTGATCACCTGATCGACTTTGGCGAAATAGCCCTTGGCAACCGCTTGCGGGCGCGCCGTCAGCAGGCTGACCACACACACGCACGCCACGGCCAGCAAGGTTTCGGTGACGCGGGTAACCGCCAACAGAAACGTGCCGTCCTGATCGGGAATTGCCAATAACGCCACGACTACAGCGGTGTAGCCGCTGAGCACAAACGCTTGCGAACTGGTGTAACGCAGCAATGTGCCGCCGGCTGTACACAGCGCCAGCCACAGGGCCAGGGTGGTGATGAATGGCAGCGGAGCCTGGGGAAAGATCGCCATGATCAACACCGCAACCGCCGCCCCGAGCGTCGTGCCGATCACCTGACCGAAACTGCGTGCCAGCGCCATCCCGGCCAGCGGCTGACTGACAATGACCACCGCCATGATCGACCACTTGGGTTGATCGAGATCGAACAAAAACGCCAGATACAACGTCAGCAACCCCGCCGCGATGGTTCGCAGAGCAAACAGCAGGACCGCCTGACCGGGATGGATCACGGCCTTGAAGTAATTGAACAGGGCTTGCATGGGCACTCTCATCGAAGCAACTTGTGCAAGCGTAGACACTGCATCGAAAAACTGACGGGTAACTGAGTCGACGCAGTTTGTAGGGCGATTCGCATGCAAGGGTTTGACTCATGGCCCGAGCTGACCGAAGCTTGCCGCTCTGCTCAAGAACGCCTGTTTCGGAAACCTGCATGCCTCAGTCTCGCCGCTACTTGCCTATCAGCCTGGGCCTTGTGCTTGTCGTCCTCGTGGCGTGGTTGTCACTGCGCAGCACCGCCCCGGTCATCCCCGATGCAATCAAGCACGGCTACAGCGAAGCGCTCGATGCTGCGCGCAAGGGGCAACCGGGCGCGGCGCGCCAGTTGTATCAACAGTTGGGCCGGCCGGACATCTCGGTCAAACGCCGCGTATGGCTGCATGGTGAGTTGCCCAATTACCCAAGCCCCCAGGCGTTGAAACTCGCTGATACGGACCTGCAAAACGAATCCCCCGCCGTGCGGCTGGCGGCGATCAGAAGCGTAGTGGGACTGGTGCCGGGCGGGCAGCGCAGCCTGTTGCTCGGGCCGATGCTCGAGGATGAGGATCAGAACGTGCGTTTTGCCGCGATCAACGCCCTGCTCGGTTTGACACCGGATGAGCTGGGTCTGTATTTCGCACCGCTGCAACAGGCGATTGACGGTTGGGAACAAACGCTCAAGGCGCAGCCGGAAAGTGCCGCCAACTACGCGCAACTGGCCCGCCTGCATCTGCACAACGCCGAACTCAAAGACGCGCAGGTTGCACTCGACAATACCCTGCGCATGGAGCCCGGCAATCTGCAGGCGCTGGTGATGCAGATCGATGTCCTTGATCGCCAGGGCCAAACCGACGCCGCCCGGCAACTGCTGGGGCAACAACTCAAGGCCCAACCTGATTCGGCGTATCTGCAACACGCCTTGGGGCTTTGGCTGTTGCACCATGATCAGCGCGAATACGCCCTGCTCGGCTTGTCCAAAGCCGTCGAGCTTGAGCCGGACAACAAGGATTACCGTTACGACCTCGCTACCACGCTGCACAGCGCCGAAGAACTGGAAGCGGCGCAGAAGCAGTTGCAGGAAATCGTCCAGCGCCACCCCGCCGACCGCAAGGCGCGGGTGTTGCTGATCAACTACTGGAAGGAAAGCGGGCAACTGCAGAACGTACAGATTCTGTTGGCGCAACTGGAACAGCTCAACCCGGATGATCCGGCCCTGCAGCAGGGTCTCTGAGCCATTTTTCACCGCTCAAACGACACATCCGGCAAGGAATTTCGGAACTGCCATCACGGCGCAAGGTCAAGTTAATCAGGCCGCTCATTTGAGATGGCGGCCTCGCTTCCCTTAGTCATGAGAGGGCATTTTTTGTCTACTTCTAACGAGTTGATCAGTGCGAAAGCCGCTACCGGCATTGGGGGTCTGGACGACATCCTGGCCGGTGGTCTGTCTCGCGGTCATGTATTTTTGCTGGAGGGTGAGCCCGGAACCGGCAAAACCACGGTCGCTTTGCATTTTCTCCTGGCCGGCGCGAAAGCCGGCGAACGCTCGTTGTACATCACGCTCTCGGAAACCGAGCGCGAACTAAGGCAAGGGGCGTCGTCCCATGGCTGGACGCTGGATGACAACATCAAGATCTTCGAGCTGACGCCCCCGGAAAGCCTGCTCAACGCCGAGCACCAGCAGAGCCTGCTCTACTCCTCCGACCTGGAACTGGGTGAAGCCACCAAGCAGATTTTCGAAGCGGTCGAACGCTTCAAACCTACGCGTGTGGTGCTCGACAGCCTGTCGGAAATTCGTTTGCTGGCGCAGAGTTCTTTGCGTTATCGCCGACAGATTCTCGCCATCAAGCATTACTTTGTGCGCTACAACGCCACGGTTCTGCTGCTTGACGACCTCACCACCGAATCCCTCGACAAAACCGTGCACAGCGTGGCGCACGGGGTGATTCGTCTCGAAGAACTGACGCCCAACTACGGCGCTGAACGGCGACGCGTGCGGGTGGTCAAGTATCGCGGCCAGAAATATCGCGGCGGTTTCCACGACTTCACCATCATGGGCGACGGCGTGCATGTATTCCCCCGTCTGGTGGCGGCTGAACACCGTGGCGACTATGCGCGCCTGCAACTGTCCAGCGGCATCCCGGAAATGGACGCCCTGCTCGGCGGCGGCATCGAGACGGGTTCCAGTACGCTGATTCTCGGCCCGGCCGGTACCGGTAAATCGCTGATCTCGATGATCTTCGCCGCCGCTGCCGTGGGCCGTGGCGAGAAAGCCGCGCTGTTTATCTTCGATGAAGAACTGGGCCTGCTGTTTGAGCGCATGAAAAACATCGGCATCGATCTCAAGGCCCTGCAGGCCACCGGCAATCTGTTGATCGAACAGGTCGACGCCGCCGAACTGTCGCCGGGCGAGTTCTCCCATCGCGTAAGGCGCTGCGTCGATGAAGGTCAAATCAAAACCGTGGTCATCGACAGCATCAACGGCTATCAGGCGGCAATGCCGGAAGAAAACGCGCTGGTGCTGCACATGCACGAACTGTTGCTGTACCTGAACCGCAAAGGCGCGGCGACGTTCATGACGGTCGCCCAGCATGGTCTGGTGGGCGACATGCAAGCGCCGGTCGACATTACTTATCTGGCTGACACGGTGATTCTGTTGCGTTACTTCGAAGCACTGGGCAAGGTCCGCCGCGCGATCTCGATCATCAAAAAACGCACCGGCAGCCACGAATCGACCATTCGTGAATACCGCATTTCCACGCAAGGCATGACCATCGGTGCACCGCTGGAAGCCTTTCAGGGCGTATTGCGCGGCGTTCCCACCTACCTCGGCGCAAGTAATCCGTTGCTGCAGGAAGAGCGCTTGTGACGGTTCAAGTGCCGCTGGCCGAACGCGCGCTGATTCTCGCGCCCGTGGGTCGCGACAGCCAGATTGCGCTGATGATCCTCAACGAGGCCGGTTACGGCGGAGTTGTCACACCCACGCTGGGTGCGCTGTGCTCGGAAATCGAAGTGGGTGCCGGCCTGGTGCTGGTCGCCGCCGAAGCCTTGCGCGGGCCGGAACTGGAAGCACTGTTCCATTATCTGGAACAGCAACCTGCCTGGTCGGATCTGCCGATTGTGCTGTTGACTCATCACGGTGGTCAGGAACAAGGCCCTTCCTCGCGCTTGAGCGATCTGTTGGGCAACGTGACGTTCCTTGAACGCCCGTTTCATCCCGCAACACTGGTCAGTATGGTTTCCGCCGCATTGCGCGGCCGCCGACGACAGTACGAGGCACGCGATCGGCTGATCGATCTGAGTGAAAGTGAACGGCGCCTGCAATCGACCCTGGAAACCCTTGAGCAACAGGTCGAAGAGCGCACCGCACAACTGCGTCACAACGAAGAGGCGCTGCGCCAATCGCAGAAAATGGAAGCGGTCGGCCAGCTCACTGGTGGTATCGCCCACGACTTCAACAACATGCTCACCGGCATCATCGGTAGCCTCGAGTTATTGCGCCGGCGTCTGGCCCGTGGTCGCACCGATGACCTCGACAGCCTGATCGACCTGGGCGTGACCTCGGCCAATCGTGCCGCCGGTCTGACCCATCGTTTGCTGGCGTTTTCCCGTCGGCAGTCGCTCGATTCCAAAGCCGTGCAGATGAACACCCTGGTGCTGTCCATGGGGGAGCTGCTGCAACGCAGCCTTAACGAAAGCATTCAGTTGGACATGCGTCTGAACGACAAACTGTGGGTGGCGGAGGCGGATCCCAACCAACTGGAAAGCGCCCTGCTCAACCTGGTGATCAATGCCCGCGATGCCATGCCCGACGGCGGCAAATTGGTGGTCGAGACCAGCAATCAGGTACTCACCCGCGAATTCACTGAAGCCTACAGCAACCTCGAACCCGGTGATTACGTGATGCTCAGCGTCACCGACAACGGCAGCGGCATGCCGCAGAGTGTCATCAATCGCGCGTTCGACCCTTTCTTCACCACTAAACCGATCGGCCAGGGCACCGGGCTGGGCCTGTCGATGATCTACGGGTTCAGCAAGCAGTCACGCGGCCATGTCTCGATCGACAGCGAGATCGATGAAGGCACCACGGTCAGGCTCTACCTGCCGCGTTTTCGCGGTGAAGAACTGGAAAGCCCCGATGCCGACATTCAACAGGCACCCGATGCGCTGGACGGCGAAACCGTGCTGATCGTCGAAGACGACCCGGCGGTGCGCGTGCTGGTCTGCGCGGTGCTCGGTGAATTGGGCTACGCCTTTGTCGAAGCCTGGGATGCCGACAGCGCCGTGCCGATTCTGAACTCGACGCAGCGCATCGATCTGCTGATCAGTGATGTCGGTCTGCCGGGCATGAACGGCCGGCAACTGGCGGAGGTTGGCCGTCAATACCGGCCTGGCTTGAAGGTCTTGTTTATCACCGGATACGCCGAGCACGCGGCTGTGCGTGGCGGGTTCCTCGATTCGGGGATGCAGATGATCACCAAACCATTCACGTTTGACCTGCTGACCGCCAAGGTGCGGGAGATGATCAAAAGCTGAAAGCGCTGAAACTGCAGGAGCTGCCGCAGGCTGCAATCTTTTGATGAACAAGATCAGAAGATCGCAGTCTGCGGCAGCTCCTACGCAGATATCAGGCGAGCAATTCCTGAATCTTTTCCTGCAACACATCCAGGTCGAACGGCTTTTCCAGGATCGGCGCCTTGCGCGTGATCGGGCTGCCGGTTTCGCGGATTTCCTGCGGATAACCGCTGATGAAAATCACTTTAAGGTCCGGGCGCAGCTTGACGGCCGGCTCGGCGATCTGCACGCCGGAAATCCCGCCGGGCAAACGGAAATCGGTGATCAACATGTCCAGATGTGGCTTGCTCGCAAGAATTTCGAACGCCTGCTCGCCGTTTTCGGCCTGCAACACGCGATACCCCTGCCCTGACAGGTAATCCGTCAGGATCATCAAGATAACCGGTTCGTCCTCGACGACGAGTACTACATCTTGTGCATCTACGCTCATGGGAAGCCTTTGTTCGGTCAATAGCTGCTGATACGACCGTACGGTCAATCAGAGGTTGCGTCGGATTTGCCGTTTTCCTGGATTGGCAGACAAACGCGAAACAGGGCGCCTTCGTTGATTTCACTCTCGACGACGATGGAACCGCCATGGGCGGCGACGATCTGCTCGGAAATGAACAGACCCAGCCCGAGCCCGGCCACTACCGTCTTGGCGGAAACCCGTTCGAACTGTTGGAAAATACGCTTCTGATTCTCTTGGCTGATGCCGATGCCGCGGTCCTGAACCTCGACCCGCGCCTCATCACCTTCACAGTAAACCCGCACCTGGATCGGGCTGCGACCACCATAGCGCAGAGCGTTGGTCAGCAGGTTGGTGACTACCTGCTCGATGCGGAACTCGTCCCAATGGCCTTCTACCGGGGATGGTGCGGTAAACGACACTTCGGTTTCAGCGGCTTCGATCTGTTGTGCGAAGTTTTGCAGCAGGTTGCTCACCAATTGCACCAGATCGAAACGACTCGGTCGGATCGACAATTTGCCGGTGCGAATGCGCGAGACGTCGAGCATGTCTTCGATCAAGCGGATCAGGCTTTTGATCTGCCGCTCATCGCGGTCGACCATGGCGTGCATCTTGTCGAGGGTGAACGCGGCGGCGTTGTCACGGGCCAGGTGCATCTTGCGCAACTGGGTTTCGAGGATCAGACCGTTGAGCGGTGTACGCACTTCATGGGCAACGATGGACATGAAGTCATCACGCATGCGCACGGCCTGCTCCAGCTCCAGCTGGGTGTTTTGCAGTTGCTGCAACAGCGCTTCCTGTTCGCGACGGGCCTGCTCCAGCGCTTCGAGCTGTTGCTTGAGCGCTTTGCTCTGGCGGTACAGATCGACGAAGACATTGACCTTGCTCTTGACCGCATGGATATCCAGCGGTTTGTGCAGAAAGTCCACCGCCCCGCTTTCGTAACCCTTGAACGCGTAATTGAGTTCACGGCCGGCAGCGCTGACGAAAATGATCGGGATGTTCTTGGTTTTCTCGGTGCCGCGCATCAACTCGGCAAGTTCGAAGCCGTTCATGCCCGGCATCTGCACATCGAGGATGGCCATGGCGAACTCGTGCTGCAACAGCAACGACAGCGCTTCATCCGCCGACAACGCTTTGTAGACGGTACGGTCTTCGCGCTTGATCAGCGCTTCGAGCGCCAGCAGGTTCTCCGGCAGATCGTCGACGATCAGCAGTTTGGCTTGGATATTACTCAGCATGCGATTCGTTCCAGCTCGACAAGCAGACGGCCGATGCCGTGAATGGGTAGGACATGGTCCGGCTGCTGAATCTTCAGTGCAGCCAAGGGCATGGTGGCGACTTGCGCTTCTTCGGGGTCCTGGACGATGGTCAGACCACCGCGGCGTTTGACGTGCGCCAGCCCGCGCGCGCCATCGTGATTGGCGCCCGTCAGCAGTACGGCGGCCAGCGAATCGCCGTAGGCGTCCGCCGCCGATTCAAACAGATAATCGATCGATGGCCGGGAATAATGCACGCGCTCCTCGAGGCTCAGCGAGAGGCTGCGATCCTGCTCCACCGACAGGTGATAACCCGGCGTGGCGAAGTACACATTGCCGGCAACGATGTCCTGCTTGTCGGCAGCCTCGTGCACCGGCATCTCCACACGCCGGGAGAAGACCTCGGCCAATTGGCTGCGGCGCTCTTCGGGCAGGTGCAGGACCACAATGATCGGCAACCCGTAGCCGCGGCGCAGCGGCCCAAACAGGCTCAGCAGCGCCTCGACGCCACCGGCGGAAGCCCCGACCACAATTGCCTCGACGCGAGGTAAATCCACGGCCTCGTTCATGTTTTGCGGTAAATCCGTTCTTGTTTGACCAGCGCTTCGAACTGGTTCGCGTAACCGGAGAAATCCAGCGTTTCCTTGCTGCCCAGCACTAGAAAGCCGCGGTGGCACAGCGATTCATGAAACAGACCAAAGGCACGGTCCTGAAGTTTCTTGTTGAAGTAAATCAGTACGTTGCGACAGGAAATCAATTGAGTTTCGGAGAACACGCTGTCCGTCGCCAGACTGTGGTCGGCGAAGGTCACGTTCTCGCACAGGCTCTTGTCGAAGATCGCGTAACCGTACGCTGCAGTGTAGTAGTCGGCAAACGAGCGCTGACCACCGGCCTGCTGATAGTTGGCCGTGTATGCCCGAACATTCTCCATCGAGAAAATCCCCTGCTTGGCCTTGTCCAGCGAGCGCGGGTTGATATCGGTGGCGTAGATGATCGTGCGATCGAGCAAGCCTTCTTCGCGTAACAGAATCGCCATCGAATAGACCTCCTCGCCCGTGCTGCACCCGGCGATCCAGATCTTGATCGACGGATAGGTGCGCAGCAGCGGCACTACTTCCCGGCGGATCGCGAGAAAGTGCGACGGGTCGCGAAACATCTCACTGACCGGAATCGTCAGCAATTGCAGCAACTGCATGAACGCCGTCGGGTCATGCAAGACCTTTTCCTGCAAGGCCGAAATGGTCGCGCACTCAAACTGGCTCAGCGCGTGCTGCACCCGGCGCTTGATCGAAGCGCCGGAATAATCGCGAAAATCGTAGCTGTACTTGAGGTAGATCGCCTCGATCAACAAGCGCAGTTCGATTTCACTGTTTCGTTCGGCTGGCGTACTGCGTTCCACTAAATGCGTTCCATTTTTGGTAACCACACGCGAATCAGCGAGAACAAGCGATCCAGGTCGATGGGCTTGGCCAGGTAATCATTGGCGCCCGCCTGCAGGCAGCGCTCCTGATCGTCCTTCATGGCCTTGGCCGTCACCGCGATGATCGGCAGCTTGCGCCAGCGCGGATCCTTGCGGATTTCAATGGTGGCTTCGAAACCGTCCATTTCCGGCATCATCACGTCCATCAACACCAGATCGATGTCCTCGACCTCATTGAGTCTTTCAATCGCCTCACGGCCGTTTCGGCCGATCACCACGACTGCGCCTTTGGTCTCCAGGGCGCTGGTGAGGGCGAAAATGTTCCGCACATCGTCGTCCACCAGCAGCACCTTGCGGCCCTCGAAGACCTTGTCGCGGCTGCGCGCGGTCTTGAGCATCTTCTGCCGTTCATGGGACAACTGCGATTCGACTTTGTGCAGAAAGAGTGTGACCTCGTCCAGCAAGCGCTCTGGCGAGCGTGCGCCCTTGATGATGATCGAGCGCGAGTACTTGCGCAGTTCGGCCTCTTCATCGCGGGTCAGGTTGCGCCCGGTATAAACGATGACCGGCGGGAACGAGCAGATGTCTTCGGTCGACATGCGCTTGAGCAGGTCATTGCCGAGCATGTCCGGCAACTTCAGGTCGATGACCATGCAGTCGTAGATCGTCGTGCGCAGCAGCTCCAGGGCATCCTGCGCAAGGCCGACGGCGGTGATTTCGATGTCTTCGTCGCCGATCAGCCGTGCAATGCTTTCGCGCTGCAAATCGTCGTCCTCGACCAACAGCACGCGTTTGACCTTCTGGGTCAGCTTGGCTTCGAGACGGGCGAACACATCCTTGAGCTCTTCGCGAGTGGTTGGTTTGACCGCGTAACCGATCGCGCCCATGTGCATCGCCGCTTCGACGCGGTCCTCGACGGAAATCACATGCACCGGGATGTGCCGGGTTCCGGCGTGTTCCTTCAGGCGTTGCAGCACGGTGAGGCCTGAGTGATCCGGCAGACGCATGTCGAGCAGGATGGCATCCGGCACGAACTCTTTGGCGAGGTCGTAACCTTCGTCCGCGCCATGGGCCACCAGGCACTGATAGCCCAGTTCATGCGCCAGATCGTAGAGGATGTGCGCAAAGTTCGGCTCGTCTTCCACTACCAGAATGCAGCGCGTGGCGAATGGGGCCTTGTTGCGGTCATCGGCGAAGCGCGGAATGTGCACCGGCGCCAACGGCGAAACCACTGGCGGCAATGGCGCGCTGACCACCGCCGCTGGCGGTGTGAAGGTCAACGGTTCGAAGTGCGTTTCGCTGGACTCGTCGAAATTCTGCGGCATCACCAACGTAAACACGCTGCCCTGTCCCGGCGTGCTGCTGACGCTGATCGAACCACCGAGCAAGGTCGCCAGATCCCGCGAAATCGACAGGCCCAGCCCCGTGCCACCGTACTTGCGGTTGGTGGTGCCGTCGGCCTGGCGGAAGGCTTCGAAAATGCTCTCTTGTTGATCGGCGGCTATACCGATACCCGAATCGCGCACGATGAACGCGACCCGATCATCCGGCTGGCCAGCGATGGTCAGGCTGACCGCGCCCTTCTCGGTGAACTTCACGGCGTTGGACAGCAGGTTCTTGATCACCTGCTCCAGACGCTGACGGTCGGTGTAGAGCATGCCCGGCGCGCCAGGTTGCAAGTCGACGCTGAAGTTCAGCTGTTTGTCTGCCGCCAAAGGCTCGAACACACTGCGCAGGCCATCGGCCAGACGGGCAACACTGGTGTTCTCCGGAATCACTTCAAGCTTGCCGGCCTCGACCTTGGAGATGTCCAGAATATCGTTGATCAGGTTGAGCAGATCGTTGCCGGCGGAGTAGATCGATTCGGCAAACTTGACCTGCTCGGCGCTGAGGTTGTCCTGCGGGTTCTCCGCCAGCAACTTGGCCAGAATCAGCGAACTGTTCAGCGGCGTGCGCAGTTCGTGGGACATGTTGGCGAGGAATTCGGACTTGTACTTGCTCGAGCGCTGCAATTCTTCGGCGCGCTCTTCGAGCTGCACCTGGGCCTGATTGAGTTCGGTGTTCTTCAGGTCCATGGCGTCGCGTTGCTCGGCCAGGGTCTGCGCCTGTTCGGCAAGTTGCTCGTTGGTCTGTTCCAGTTCGACTTGCTGGGTTTCCAGATGCGCCTGGGATTCCTTGAGAATCCGCGACTGCTCTTCCAGCTCTTCGTTGGCGGTTTTCAGCTCTTCCTGCTGCACCTGCAACTCTTCGTTGAGTTGCTGGGTTTCGGCCAGCACTTCCTGCAAACGCTGACGGTAGCGCGCAGCTTCGATGGAGGTGCCGATATTGCCGGCAATCAGTTCCAGCAGTTCGATATCGCGATCGGTGAGCGGACGCAGGAAACCCAGTTCGATCACGCCATTGACGCGGTCGTCATCGCTGGTCGGCACCACCAGCACACTGTGCGGCAAGCCCTCGCCCAGCCCGGAGCTGACTTTGAAGTAGTCCGACGGCACCGAATCCAGACGAATCAGCCGCGCCTGTTGCGCCACTTGGCCAACGATGCCTTCGCCGCTATAGATCGACTGGTCCTGCTCTTCCTGCTCGCGGGAGAAGCCGTAAGTGGCCACCCGCTTGAGGCCGCCATGTTCTTCACGCACATAGAGCGCGGCCACGGCGGTACCCATGTATTGCGCGCAGAACTGCAGAATATTGCGCCCCAGCAGATTCAGCGTCAGTTGCCCCAGCACCTGCTCGGCGAGTTCGGTCTGACCATTGCGCAACCAGGCCTGTTGTTCCAGACGCTCGGCACTGGCTTGTTGTGCGGCAAGGTTGGCGCCGTAGTTGGTCGATAGATTGACCAGATCACGCCGGCCGATATAGGCCAGCAAGCCACTGATACCGGCGATGAAAATCAGGTAGAGACTGATGCTCCAGATCGTGGTGCGGCGCACGTCTTCATTGCGCGTGGTGCGCAGGACCTGTTCGGTCTCGATGACGTCTTCGAATTGCTTGCGGATCTCGTCTGTCAGGCGTTTGCCGCGTCCGGCCTTGACCGCGCCCCGGTAGTCGCCACTGGAGCGCTGCAGATCGATCATCGACTGCGCGTAATTGGCCCACTCGGTCTGCAAGGCTTGCAGACGGCGCAGGCGATCGGTTTGCACCGGGTTGTCAGCGGTCAGTTCGAGCAAGGTATTGAGGGCGACCGCGATGCGCGGCTTGGCCGTTTCGTACGGGTCGAGGAAATGCTCGTCGCCGCTGAGCAGGAAGCCGCGCATGCCGGTTTCCAGATCCACGGTGAGCTTCACCGCTTCGTTGGCGTTATTGATCACCCGGTCGGTATGCTCCACCCACTGGATAACCGACAGCAGATAAGTGATCAGCGACACGAAGAACACGGCGCTGAGCGCACCGACGCCCAAGGGCAGGCTGATGTTGCGGCTCAGGAGTTTGCGAAACCGTTGCTCATCAACCGTAGACGGAGAGGACATGGGGCAGCCTTGTCGAACTGTTGAAAAACAGGGAGTTTGCCCCAAAACGACGGCGTGGATCCATTTTTCTCACACCTTTCGCTGCAATTTCCTACGTACAACAGCACGTTTACAGCCTTCAACAGTTATCCTTGCGGTCCCGTCTGAGGCTATGCTTTTTTTGTTACAGGCAGGGAACTTGTGGCACTGCGCCACTTACTGATGCAAGAGACCGGCACTTTTGATCGACCGGCGCCCCTGAACTGACTTTCGAGAGCCTTAATATGTCTACCCCCGCCCCCACCATCCTTGTCGTAGAAGACGATGACATCGTGCGCATGCTGATCGTCGATGTGCTGGAGGAGTTGGAGTTCAAGGTACTCGAAGCGGATGATGGCGAGCCTGCGCTGGCGATTCTCGCAGACGCGGGCAACTCGATCGATTTGATGATGACCGACTTCGGCCTGCCAGGCATGGACGGCCGTGAACTGGCAAACAAAGCTCGCGAACTGCGCCCCGCCCTGCCGATTCTGTTTGCCAGTGGTTATGCCGAAAATATTGATGTACCCGCAGACATGCATGTTATCGGCAAGCCATTTTCCATTGATCAATTACGCGACAAAGTTAAAAGCATTATCCAGTAACACAACACTATACTACGCCCCTTCCAATAATGACGAAGGGGCAGCACTGCACACCCCAGCAAAAATTCAACTTTATTAAAAACTGAATAACGCACTTACACAGCAGCACTTGATGAACAACAAATAACGAATGAGGATATCCGGCACATTAGACAAACGGATCTCCCATGAACATAACAAACATAAACTGGACAATTCATAACGACTTTTCGAATCCAGCCCGTCGCACTCAACTTGACCACGCCGAACGCCTGGAAGTTATCTACAAATTAACAGAGCGCAAAAAAACATTAAGCCCTTCGCAAGCGATCTCGCTGGCTGGCGCAACCATTAAGCTCGAGTCCGGCTCGACGCTTGACAGTGCTTTGCAACCTGGCAGAAAAATGTTGCAGAACTGGTGCGATCAAGAGGCCTTCAAAAAGCTCATGGTCACGTTGAACCTCCCTGACCACTCACAGTTTGCAGTGACGAGCGAAGAAAAAATATACGCAAGATATTCAGGCAAAACATTGCAACTTGCCAACGCACTGAAACTTGCACCAAGCCTCAAAGATGACTTCCTGATACTTATTGAAATGGCGGAACTGACCGGGGGAAGCATTTCCCTGGCTGAACAAATCGATCTGGAACAATGGCTCAAGTTTCATGATTTTTTGATCCCCACAACCGCCGCTGAATGTACCAGACTGACAACATTCATGACGCAACCACCGATAGCGGCCCCGTTACTCGGTAACTATTGGGAAATGATCAAGTCTGGAGTCGACAACTCGGTCACTCTTTCTGCAGATCAACGTAATGAGTTGCGTCGAATCATGACCAGTTACGTGGCAGATCGCTCGCTACTGGAGCAGCTCTCGCAGAGCATCTTTGGCGGGCACGTGGCGCCTTTCGAACGCTCGGAGGCCGAAGATATTATTCAACGACTTGTTTCCAGGCCCATAGCGCTTACATGGGCCCGCGCCTTTGTCCGGGATCTGGGCTGGTATGGCACGCAAGATAATCAGCCGCAATCAGATGAATCGCTCAAGCAGATGCTGCTGACTGCCCTGCTGCTCGACCTTCATCCTCGAGTCGGTGAACCAGAGCCGCGTAATCAGGTGGCAGGTTTCGATTTATACGCCGTCGAGCATATCGAGAAGTCCTTCGCCGATGTTCAGACGGCATTCGAAAATCACCTCATCCAGCATCACCGGATCTCTGAAAAAAATGCGGCTTTGGCCGCTCACTTGCTGCTCGCAGAGGCTGCACCGGAATTTCTGGTGAAAGATTTGCCTGCGACAGTGGCGTTGGGCACCCCGCAATGGGTCGAGTTCTGCCGAATCGTGGCAGTGCAGGAAACCGTCGCACCGGGATCGACGCGGTCAATGACCTATGCCCGATTGCACCAACTGTCGAAGTTGGGTCCGGTGTCCGGATTCCACAAGACCCTCGACGCACTGGCGGCGGGAGACGCCGTGATTGACTGGGCGTTACTCAACAAAATCATCACCCTGGATGAGGTAGAGAAATCGATCACGGATGCCCTTGCAAAAGCGTCCGGTGCTTACGCTCGGTTTGCCGGGACACTTGCCGAGACAGCCGACACACTGGTCCGCCCTTTGCCTACCCGCAAAAGTGTTGCACTGGACATCCTCAAGCAGGTCGCCAAAGGCTGCAGCTATCTGGAACATGACGTCATGTATCAGAAGAAAAACCATGCGCTGGAAGACGCCTACGGCGACCGGATGTCTCTATCGCCCGTGGAGTTGCACATGTCCAACGACCTGGCGACCGAGGACTGGGACCTGAAGACCGGAGAAAGCATCTACACAGCGTTTCCTGACATGCTGCCCAATCTGATTTCCCCTGACGGTGAGTTTTACCGACAGTTCAATCGTGATTACCTCAAGCATATGAAGGCGATGGGCACGCACTTGAAGCAAGCGTTTTGCACACTGCCCATTGCGGATAGAGCGCGCTTGCTGAAAGGCAAAGTGACGATTTTCAGCCTCAGGCCCTCCGTCGCGAAACTCCAGATGCCCGCCAATCTGCCAACCAATCCCCTGTCGTCGACCCTTCACGCGATCCTGTGGGCGACATCAAGCAAACCGACGGAAAGCCATAAAGAAATAGAGGGAGCAAAGGGCCGTTATGGTGTAGTCCTGTGCTCCGAGTTCGAAGGTCGGATGACGTGTTACGAACTTTTCACTCTGCACGGGACCTGTCGCGAAAATCCACGGCTGGCAGCGCTGATTGAACAAGAAGGTCTGCTGAGCACAAGCGTGCGCAGCGACGAAAGAGGCTACTCGCTTCCTGCGACAGTGCATTCATTGCCGACGAATATCGAGTGTTATACCCATGGAGTACCGCCCGGTCTCATTGCGGCAAGTTCGGGCGTGATCGATAAAATCGGTGAGTTGCCAGCGTCTCCGGTCCCCAAGGAGATCAACGGTTATTACCAGAGTTTCTACTCGAGCGAATTCGACCCGTTGACGAATTTCGTACTCAAGCACCGGCCGATCGCTACCTATGATGAGCTGGTCAGAGAATGTTGGGGGCAGACTCGCCTGGAGGCTCTGCGCGCAAAACGGGAAGCGGATCTGGACACTTTTCTGAATTTCGTAGTGCCCTTCAAATCCTGTATCGAAGACTTGAGCTCCGACGATGTCGAGCGACAAGCTCAAGGGGCCGGAGCGTGTGCCCTTGAAGCTGCGATGACTATCCTGCTGGTAGTCGGCGCTGTTGCACAGGTTGTGAGCATCGTTGCCAAAACCATGACCGTTGCCACCAAAGCCAGCGCACTGGCCAAAGTGGGTCTGGGGTTGGTCAATAATGTGTTCAACCCGCTGGACGGCGTACCGGATCTGCTGTTCAAGGGGAGCAAACTGCTGCGCAAGGGATTCAACAGCGGTTTCGCCCAGCTGGAAAATGTGCTTTCCGACGCGCGCAAATGGTCGGGCACCACCTCCCATCGGCACTTGGCCGCGACGATTGATCCCGACACTATTCGCCTCGCGGAGTGGCGACCTGCACAAGCGTCTCAGGACATCTTTCAGGTGTGGGCGACACGACACAACGATGAATGGTTCGCGCTGAACTTGCGGGGCCACGCCTGGGGGCCGGCCCTGAAAAACATCAAGCCGCGAGAAAAATTTTCATTCTTCAGATTGTTCAAGCGATCGACGCCTTTCAGCTACACAAAAGCCTACTTGAAAAAAGCCACCCCCCTTGCTCAGAGCAAACTGGACAACACACTCCAGCTACTGTCGGAAATCGAAAATGACGACGTTCGTTCTATCGTCAAATACGTTTTCGGCACCGACTCGGACGAAGCCATCAACTACGTGAGCAAGAACCTGCTGGCCATGCGCAAGGATCTCGGAGTATTGGGGCAGCACCACATGTCTTTCCGCCAACGTGGAACCGATACCCTCGCTGCATTAAAAACCACAACCTATAAACACTGGAAAGCCAGTGTCGACGCGGGTACACACCTGGATGACGGCGCAACGAAATTCCTTGCGATCTATCCTGACAACCTGGATGAGTGGTACCAGGTGGCCAAGTACGACGATGCCCGGATTGGCGATGTTCTTGTCCACGAAATGTCGCATGGCGCGCCAGGCACACTTGATTTCTACTACGGAGAAGTTTTGGCCGGTATTACCCCGGCAGAATACGATGCGGCAGGCCTGATGGAATTCGCTCGAAATGCTCGCAAGGCGCACCCGAAGAATCTGGCCAACCCTCACCACACTTTTGCGAATCTCAAAGACTTCGAAGAATTTGAGGCGACCCTCGGCAACTGGCCGAAACTCGTGCAGGACCATCCGGCATTGATCAATGCCGAATCCTATTCAGTGGCGGTCTCGCTGATCGATCAGTACCGCACCCATCCGGACATCTTTGTGTCTAACCTGGCCACCCTCCGGCATGCCATAGACGGTACCGACGCGGGGAAATTTCTGAAGGGGCCGCTCTTGCTGAATCTGACACACCCACCGGTCTGAAGGCGGTTTGCGCAGGATGCCAAGCGGCGGTATTGAGGGATATTTTTGACAATCGGGCGCATACCCCACCCCTGTGGTTTAATTGCGCCCTTTTTTTACCCCCTCGTTCGCCGTGAAGGAAAGTTGTCCATGATTCAAGCCGCCGCTACCAAAGTCCTGGTCATCGGTTACGTCTGGCCAGAGCCGCGCTCCTCAGCGGCGAGCGGGCACGTCATGCAGATCCTCGAAACATTCCTGCAGCAAGGCTGGGACATCACCTTCAGCAGTCCGGCCGGGCCTGGCGAGCACAAAGCAGATCTGGCCGCACTGGGCATCCGCGAAGTCGCCATCGAACTCAACAACAGCAGTTTTGATCACTTCATCAGTGAACTGGCACCGGACATTGTGTTGTTCGACCAGTTCATGATGGAGGAACAGTTCGGCTGGCGAGTTGAAAAACACTGCCCTCAGGCACTGCGCGTGCTGGAGACTTCCGACCTGCAAAGTCTGCGGCATGCGCGTCACCAGCGGCTCAAGTCTCGCCTCAAGGTCAATCCGGACCAGAATGATTTCAGTGATGTATTTGCTCCGGCACTGCGCGACGAGTTCGCGTTGATGGCCGAGACCGATCTGGCCAAACGCGAAATCGCCGCGCTGTATCGCTGTGATCTGAACCTGATGATCTCCGAAGTGGAAATTGAACTGCTGATCGAGCAGTTCGGCCTGCCCCGGCAATTGCTGCACTGGTGTCCGTTGATGATCGACCCGCCTGCGGCCACACCTGCAATATTTGCAGAACGGGCACACTTCCTGAGCATCGGCAACTTCCGCCATGCGCCCAACTGGGATGCCGTGCTGTGGATGAAGAGCACGATCTGGCCGCTGATTCGCCAACAGTTGCCCCAAGCCCAATTGCACATCTACGGCGCTTATACGCCGCCCAAAGCCACGGCGCTGCATAACGCCAGCGAAGGTTTCCACATCATGAACTGGGCCGAAGATGCCTTGCAGGTCATGTCTGCCGCACGGGTTTGTCTGGCGCCCCTGCGCTTTGGTGCCGGGATCAAGGGCAAACTGGTCGACGCCATGCTCTGTGGCACTCCCAGCGTCACGACTCCGGTGGGCGCCGAGGGCATGCAGGGCGATCATGCCTGGCCCGGCACCGTCACGAGCAGCGCTGTTGAGTTGGCCAACAGTGCCGTGGCGTTATACAAGGACGAGAAGCTTTGGCAGGAGGCCAGTCACGCGGGATACACGCTGCTCAATGAACGCTATTCGCAATCCGTACACGGTTTGGCGCTGATCGAAAAACTGCGTTATTGCCAACAGAACTTGCATGACCTGAGAGCCAGCAACTTCACAGGAAGTATGCTTCGCCATCACTCGCATAAAAGCACGCAATACATGTCGCAATGGATCGAAGCAAAAAACCGCCATATCGGACAAGACAAAGACTCTTGATAAAACCAACAACAGCATGCAGACAACAACACCAAACAAACCGCATCAATTTCCAGATTGCCTATAACTAACATCCCCCTTATAAAAACCTGCAAGCGCTACTTATATAAACCCTTTCGGTAGCGCCCTTCCCTAAAACAAGTTAATGCAGGTTTAAACAATGGACATTCAATACAGTAATCATCAATGGATGACTGCGACCCCCGCTATCGACAGCCTGTCGCTTTTCGAACTGACACTGCCCGGCACACACAACGCCGGCAGCGACTGGCAAGCCTCTTACCCCTTTTTCGGCCCGCCGCGCCATTGGCTGGCGTGTCAGCACAATACGTTCTACCACCAGCTCCAGCACGGCTCCAGAGTACTTGACATACGTTTGACCTACGAGCCAAAAGCCGAAGGTCTTGGAAAGTTCCCAATGCATCACAATGGTCACCGCAACTCCAGGACGCTGGGACATCTGGTGACCGACATCAATGACTTTCTCGCCAGAAACCCCAACGAGTTCATTATCGTGGACTTTCATGAGCTGACCGGCGACAACTTCGATTACAAGTTCTTCAACGACATGATCATTCATCTATTGGGTCATCGACTGATTCCACGAAACAACCGAACGCTTAATCTGGAACAACTAAAGCGTATCAGCCCTGTTCAGCGAGTCTTGGTCGCAGCACGCTCTCACCAGCAACTTCACAGCGGTATATTTATCGATTCGATCAAGCACGAGTGGTCGGGCAACGGAATTACCAGTGCGAGTGAGTTACAGCAATTCATTGGCAATTTAATGAAGAACTCGTTCAACGTCTGGGCTCCTTGGTCGCTGTCTGCCACCAGTTACAGCGCGGTCGGTGGCCCGGTAGATATTCATGCCGAGCTCGACGCCTGGTTTGATCCAGCCAAAAGTGACTGGGCGCGGAAGTGCAATATCATCAATGTCGATTTCATCGAAGAGTCGCGAATCGTTGAGTTTTGCCGCACAGCCAACCTGCTCAAGGTGCGTCAGCCTAACGCCTGACCGGCACGTTTTCAGGCACTGGCACACAAGAACCGGAAGAGGCATGATCGGCCGGGAGAACAACAAAAAAGTGCCCCGCCATGACCCGAACCGCCCGCGTGACCGACCCTTCGTACGAGTTGATGGATGACCACAACGGCCTGTCCATCATCTATCGCCAGCACGGTTTTCCATGCCCGCTGGTGCGCTGGCACTTTCACAAGGAATACGAACTGCACCTGATCGTTGCCAGTTCCGGCAAGGTGTTCATTGGCGACTACATCGGCAACTTTTATCCCGAAACCCTGTTCCTCACCGGCCCCAACCTGCCGCATAACTGGATCAGTCAAGTCGCCGAGGACGAGGTCGTGGAAAAGCGCGACATGCTGGTCAACTTCACCGACGAGTTGTTCGAGAGTGGCCACCAGGTGTTTGCCGAATTGAAAACCCTGGCGCCCTTGCTGGAGCGCGCGCAGTACGGCATCGAGTTTCGCTGCAAGCGCACCATTCGCCAGGCCATGACGCTGATGCAGCGTATCGCCGACAGCAAGGGCATCACCCGCCTCGGGCACTTCTTCATCCTGATGGAGTTGCTCGCGGCGAGCGATGATTTCCAATTGCTGTCCGGTGCGACCACGCCGCAACTGGCCGATGAACACAATATCGACCGCACGAACCGCGCGGTCGATTACATCTTCAGCCACTACGCCCGCGACATTTCGCTGGAGGAAGTGGCCGAGCATCTGGGCATGACGCCGACCTATTTCAGCCGCGTGTTCAAACAGGCCACCGGGCGCAATTTCATCGAGTTCGTCAATCGGCTGCGTATCAGTAAATCCTGCGAGTTGCTGGCCGACGGTGATAAACCGGTGACCGAGGTGTGTTTTGAATCGGGCTTCAACAATATTTCCAATTTCAATCGACGCTTTCAGCAGCTCAAGGGGATGACGCCGTCGCACTATCGCCGACTCGCGGTGCAGCGCCTGACTGAACAGAACCACCACTGACACTCCGGACTAATGTGGGAGCTGGCTTGCCAGCGATGGGGCCCTCACTGCCGACATCTTCATTGACTGCCCCACCGCTATCGCTGGCAATCCAGCTCCCACAGGTTTGCGCATTTGCTGTTTAAACCAATACGCTATCGAAAGCCACACCGCTCTGAAAACCCCTTCCTTGCGTTTTCTCCGCCAAACCCCAGTGCAAAAAAGTATCGATCAAAGTGCTAGGGATGATTTGTCAGCCCTGCGATTGAAGGCTGTAATCAGCGCACATTCTTCCTGCACAGGAAGACACAAAAACAATAACTGTCCTTCTGTAACCCGCCGGGTGCAGAAAAGGAGTGCACGATGCAACCCACTGCAAAAGCTCTGCTTGCCCTCACCTGCATGACCCTCAGCAGCGTCAGCCTTGGCGCCCAGACCCTGACCATCGCCACCGTCAACAACAGCGACATGATCCGCATGCAAAAGCTCTCGAAAACCTTCGAGACCGAGCATCCGGACATCAAGCTCAATTGGGTCGTGCTCGAAGAAAACGTCCTGCGCCAACGCCTGACCACCGACATCGCCACTCAGGGCGGTCAGTTCGACGTGTTGACCATCGGCATGTACGAAGCGGCACTGTGGGGCGCCAAAGGCTGGCTGGAACCGATGAAGGATCTACCGGCCAGTTACGCCCTCGACGACGTATTCCCGTCGGTGCGTGAAGGCCTGTCGGTCAAGGGTTCGCTGTACGCCCTGCCGTTCTACGCGGAAAGCTCGATCACCTATTACCGCACCGACCTGTTCAAGGATGCGGGCCTGAGCATGCCCGAGCGTCCGACCTGGGAACAGATTGCCGGTTTCGCCGAAAAACTCACGAATAAGGATAAGGAACAGTACGGCATCTGCCTGCGCGGCAAGGCCGGCTGGGGTGAGAACATGGCGCTGATCACCACGGTTGCCAACGCCTACGGCGCGCGCTGGTTCGATGAGAAATGGCAGCCGGAATTCACCGGGCCGGAATGGAAAAACGCACTGAATTTCTATGTCGACACCATGAAGAAATCCGGCCCGCCGGGCGCTTCCAGCAACGGTTTCAACGAAAACCTCGCACTGTTCAACAGCGGCAAATGCGCGATCTGGGTCGATGCCAGCGTCGCCGGCTCGTTCGTCACCGACAAGACCCAGAGCAAAGTCGCCGATCACGTCGGCTTCACCTTCGCCCCGCATCAAGTCACCGATAAAGGTTCGGCCTGGCTGTATTCATGGGCGCTGGCGATCCCGACCAGCTCCAAAGCCAAAGACGCCGCGAAACAATTCAGCGCCTGGGCGACCTCCAAAGAATACGGCGAGCTGGTGGCCAAAACCGACGGCATCGCCAACGTACCGCCCGGCACCCGCGCTTCGACCTACAGCGACGCTTACATGAGCGCCGCACCGTTCGCCAAGGTCACGCTGGAATCGCTGAAAGCGGCTGACCCAAGCAAGCCAACGCTGAAACCAGTGCCGTACATCGGCATACAACTGGTGACCATTCCTGAGTTCCAGGCGGTGGGCACCCAGGTCGGCAAGCTGTTCTCGGCGGCGCTGATCGGCCAGACCACGGTGGATCAAGCCCTGACTGCAGCTCAGCAAACCACTGAACGCGAGATGAAGCGCGCCGGTTATCCCAAGTAATCGCCACTAAACCTGTGGGAGCTGGCTTGCCAGCGATGAGGTCGGCACATTCAACATTGCTGTCGGCTGAACTGTCGCTATCGCTGGCAAGCCAGCTCCCACAGGGTCCGCGCCGATGTCAGGAATGTTGTCTTTCCTGAACATGTTTCTGCACCCAATTGGTTGTGATCACCATGAATACTTCAACTGCCAAAGCCCACCTCGACCTGTCGCAACCTGCGCGCAAGGTCCGCGTACGCAATCCCGGCTGGTTTCTGGTCAGCCCTTCGGTGGCCCTGTTGCTGCTGTGGATGATCGTGCCGCTGGGCATGACCATCTACTTCTCGATGATCCGCTACAACCTGCTCTACCCCGGTGAAAACCAGTTCGTGGGGCTTGAGAACTTCACCTATTTCCTGACCGATTCGGGCTTCATGCCCGGCGCCACCAACACGCTGTTGCTGGTCGGTAGCGTGCTGTTGATCAGCGTGGTCTTCGGCGTGCTGATCAGTGCCTTGCTGGAGGCCAGTGAGTTCCTCGGTCGCGGCATCGTCCGGGTCATGCTGATTTCGCCGTTTTTCATCATGCCCACCGTCGGGGCGCTGATCTGGAAGAACCTGATTTTCCATCCGGTCTCGGGGATCCTCGCCTACATCTGGAAGCTGTTCGGGGCGCAACCGGTGGACTGGCTGGCGCACTACCCGCTGCTGTCGATCATCATCATTGTCTCGTGGCAATGGCTGCCCTTCGCCATTCTGATTCTGATGACCGCCATGCAGTCCCTCGATCAAGAACAGAAAGAAGCCGCGCGCCTCGACGGTGCCGGGCCGATCGCGATCTTCTGGCACCTGACCCTGCCGCACCTGGCGCGGCCGATTGCCGTGGTGGTGATGATCGAAACGATCTTCCTGCTGTCGGTGTTCGCCGAGATTTTCACCACCACCAACGGCGGCCCCGGCTACGCCTCGACCAACCTCGCCTACCTGATCTACAACCAGGCGCTGGTGCAGTTCGACGTCGGCATGGCTTCGGCGGGCGGCCTGATTGCCGTGGTCATCGCCAATATCGCCGCGATCATTCTGGTGCGGATGATCGGCAAAAACCTGACTGACAAAGCCTGAGGCCTGCCATGACTCTCCAACAATCCCGCCGGCTGCAAAGCCTGCTGCTCGGCACCTTGGCCTGGGCCATCGCGATCGTGATTTTCTTCCCGATCTTCTGGATGGTGATGACCAGTTTCAAAACCGAAATCGACGCCTTCGCCACACCTCCGCAGTTTATCTTCACGCCGACGCTGGAGAACTACCTGCACATCAATGAGCGCAGCGACTACTTCAGCTTCGCCTGGAACTCCGTGGTGATCTCGTTCAGCGCCACGGCCCTGTGCCTGTTGATCGCGGTGCCAGCGGCGTACTCGATGGCGTTCTACGAAACCCAGCGCACCAAAGGCACGCTCCTGTGGATGCTCTCGACCAAGATGCTGCCGCCGGTGGGCGTGCTGATGCCGATCTACCTGCTGGCGAAGAGCTTCGGCCTGCTCGACACGCGCATCGCGCTGATCGTGATCTACACGCTGATCAACCTGCCGATTGTGGTCTGGATGGTTTACACCTACTTCAAGGACATCCCCAAAGACATCCTCGAAGCCGCCCGCCTCGACGGCGCCACGCTGTGGCAGGAAATGGTCCGCGTGCTGCTGCCGATCGCCAAGGGTGGCCTCGCCTCGACCGTGCTGCTGTCGCTGATCCTGTGCTGGAACGAGGCCTTCTGGTCGCTGAACCTGACCTCCTCAAAAGCCGCGCCGCTGACCGCGCTGATTGCCTCGTATTCAAGCCCGGAAGGCTTGTTCTGGGCCAAGTTATCGGCGGTCTCGACGCTGGCCTGTGCGCCGATCCTGATCTTCGGCTGGATCAGCCAGAAGCAATTGGTGCGCGGCCTCTCGTTCGGCGCCGTGAAATGAAGATTGAAAAGCAAAAGATCGCAGCCTTCGGCAGCTCCTACTCGGAATGTCGTATCGGCATAACTCTCCTGTAGGAGCTGCCGCAGGCTGCGATCTTTTGATCTTAAAAAAACAACAATGCGGAGGCCCATCCTCATGGCCAACCTGAAAATCAAGAATCTGCAAAAAGGCTTCGAAGGTTTTTCCATCATCAAAGGCATCGACCTGGAAGTGAACGACAAAGAATTCGTGGTCTTCGTTGGCCCTTCGGGCTGCGGCAAATCCACCCTGCTGCGGCTGATCGCCGGTCTGGAAGAGGTCAGCGACGGCACCATCGAACTCGATGGCCGCGACATCACCGAAGTCAGCCCGGCCAAGCGCGATCTGGCGATGGTGTTCCAGACCTACGCGCTGTACCCGCACATGACCGTGAAAAAGAACATGTCCTTCGCCCTCGATCTGGCCGGCGTGCCGAAAGCCGAAGTCGAGAAGAAAGTCGGCGAAGCGGCGCGCATTCTTGAACTCGGGCCGATGCTTGAGCGCAAACCGAAACAGCTCTCCGGTGGTCAGCGCCAGCGCGTGGCGATTGGTCGCGCCATCGTGCGCAATCCGAAGATTTTTCTGTTCGACGAACCACTGTCCAACCTCGACGCCGCGCTGCGCGTGCAGATGCGTCTGGAACTGCTGCGCCTGCACAAAGACCTGCAAGCGACGATGATCTACGTGACCCACGATCAGGTCGAAGCGATGACCATGGCCGACAAAGTCGTGGTGCTCAATGGCGGCAAAATCGAACAGGTCGGCTCGCCACTGGATCTGTATCACAACCCGGCGAACCTCTTCGTCGCCGGGTTCCTTGGCACGCCGAAAATGGGCTTCCTCAAAGGCAAGATCGCCCGCGTCGACGGCCAGAGCTGCGAAGTATCGCTGGACGCCGGCACGCGCATCACCCTGCCCTTCAACGCCGCCAATCTGAGTCTCGGCAGCGCCGTGACCCTGGGCATTCGTCCGGAACATCTGGAGCTGGCGCAACCGGGCGATTGCACGCTGCAAGTCACCGCCGACGTCAGCGAACGCCTGGGCAGCGATACCTTCTGCCACGTCAAAACCAGTGCCGGCGAAGCCCTGACCATGCGCGCGCGCGGTGATCTGGCCAGCCGTTACGGCGAACAACTGAATCTGCACCTCGACCCGGCGCACTGCCATTTATTCGATGCCGAAGGTGTCGCGTTGACCCGTCCGCTGCGCGCTGCGGCCTGATTTCGAGAATTCCCGATGAAACTCAACCAACAGAACCTCCATCGTCTGGCCGCTGAAGTACAACTGCCGACCTATAGCCTCAGCGACACGCGCCAAGGCATCGCCCACATTGGCGTCGGCGGTTTCCATCGCGCGCATCAGGCGTATTACACCGATGCCTTGATGAACACCGGCGAAGCGCTCGACTGGGCGATTTGCGGTGTCGGCCTGCGCGCCGAAGACCGCCGCGCCCGCGACGACCTCAAGGAGCAGGATTACCTGTTCACCCTGTTCGAACTCGGCGACAGCGACGACACCGAAGTCCGCGTCATCGGCGCGATTCGCGACATGTTGCTGGCCGAGGACAGCGCTCAGGCCTTGATCGACAAACTTGCCGACCCGCAGATCCGCATCGTCTCGCTGACCATCACCGAGGGCGGTTATTGCATCGATGACAGCAACGGCGAATTCATGGCCCACCTGCCGCAGATCCAGCATGACCTGGCCCATCCCGAGGCACCGAAAACCGTGTTCGGCTTCTTGTGTGCCGCCCTGGAAAAACGCCGTGCGGCGGGCATTCCGGCGTTTACCGTGATGTCTTGCGATAACCTGCCGCACAATGGCGCCGTGACGCGCAAGGCGCTGCTGGCGTTTGCCACATTGCGCGATAGCAATCTGTGCAGCTGGATCGACGCCAACGTCAGTTTCCCCAACGCCATGGTGGATCGCATCACACCGATGACCAGCACTGCCCATCGCCTGCAACTGGCCGACAAACACGGCATCGACGATGCCTGGCCGGTGGTCTGCGAGCCATTCGTGCAATGGGTGCTGGAGGACAAATTTGTTAACGGCCGTCCGGCCTGGGAAAAGGTCGGCGTGCAGTTCACCGACGATGTTTCGCCCTATGAAGAAATGAAGATCAAACTGCTCAACGGCAGCCACCTGGCGCTGACGTATCTGGGCTTTTTGAAGGGTTATCGGTTTGTTCACGAAACCATGAACGACCCGCTGTTCGTGCGTTACATGCGCGCTTATATGGATCTGGACGTGACCCCGCAGTTGGCGCCGGTGCCGGGCATCGACCTGACGGATTACAAAAACACGCTGGTGGCGCGCTTCTCCAATCAGGCGATTGCCGATCAACTGGAGCGGGTCTGCTCAGACGGCTCGTCGAAGTTTCCCAAGTTCACCATTCCGACGATCAACCGGTTGATTGCCGATGGGCAGGAAACCAAGCGCGCGGCGTTGGTGGTGGCGGCCTGGGCGTTGTATTTGAAAGGTGTGGACGAGAATGGTGATACCTATTCGATCCCCGATCCGCGTGCAGCGTTTTGTCAGGCATTGGTGGCAGACGATGCTTTAATGACCCAGCGGTTGTTGGCGGTCGAGGAGATTTTCGGCACGGCGATCCCGCGTTCGGCGGAGTTTGTCGCGGCGTTTGAGTGGTGCTGCAACAGCTTGCGTGAAGAGGGTGTGACGCGGACTTTGCAGCGGATTCTGGATTGAAAAGCCCCTCACCCTAGCCCTCTCCCGGAGGGAGAGGGAACTGACCGAGTGTTTTGTACAAGTTACATCGACCTGAAAGTCCGGAGTCGAACTCAGGTTTTGAACAGCCCGGATTGAGAGAACTGGAGTCAAACTCAGGTTTTGAATAGCCCGGATTGAGAGAACTGGAGTCAAACTCAGGTTTTGAACAGCCCCCGATCGGCTCCCTTTCCCCCTCGCCCCCTTGGGGGAGAGGGCTGGGGTGAGGGGGTAAGCTCTTGATCTTCACCACACCCGAGTGGTTCACACATGACAACACAACAACTGTTCCTCGGCATCGACTGCGGCACCCAAGGCACCAAAGCCATCATCCTCGACGCCGCCAGCGGTCAAGTTCTTGGCCAAGGCGCCGCCGCCCACACAATGATCAGCGGCGCCAACGGCCGCCGCGAACAAGACACCCAGCAATGGCTGGAAGCCTTCGCCCTCGCCACCCGCCGCGCATTGCTGGCGGCGAATGTCGACGGTCAGTCGATCCTCGCCATCGGCGTCTCCGGCCAGCAACACGGCCTGGTCCTGCTCGATGATCAAGGTGAAGTCCTGCGCCCGGCCAAGCTCTGGTGCGACACCGAGACCAGCGCCGAAAACGACCGCCTGCTGGTTCATCTGGGCGGCGAAAAAGGCTCGCTGGAACGCCTCGGCGTGGTCATCGCGCCGGGCTACACCGTGTCGAAACTGCTCTGGACCAAAGAACAACACCCCGTGGTGTTCTCGCGCATCGCACGCATCCTGCTGCCGCACGACTATCTGAATTTCTGGCTCACCGGCCGCGCCTGCAGCGAATACGGCGACGCCTCGGGCACTGGCTATTTCAACGTGCGCACCCGCCAGTGGGACTTGCAACTGCTGCGCGACATCGACGCCAGCGGGCGCCTGCAAGCGGCACTGCCTGAGTTGATCGATGCGCACCAAGCCGTCGGCACCATCCTTCCGGCCATCGCCAAACACCTCGGCATCAACCCCGACGCGCTGGTATCGAGCGGCGGCGGCGACAACATGATGGGCGCCATCGGCACCGGCAATATTCAGCCCGGCGCGATCACCATGAGCCTCGGCTCTTCCGGCACTGTTTACGCCTATTCCGAAGTACCAAAAGTCAGCCCGGACGCCTCGGTCGCGACGTTCTGCTCGTCGAGTGGCGGCTGGCTGCCGCTGATCTGCACCATGAACCTGACCAACGCCACCGGCGCGATTCGCGAACTGTTCGACCTCAATCTGCAGCAGTTCAACGACCTCGTCGCCCAAGCCTCCATCGGCGCCGACGGCGTGAGTATGTTGCCGTTCCTCAATGGCGAACGGGTGCCCGCCCTGCCCCACGCCACCGGCAGTCTGCACGGTTTGACGCTGGACAACCTGACCCAGGCCAATCTGTGCCGCGCCGCCGTCGAAGGCACGACCTTCGGGCTGCGTTACGGACTGGATTTGCTCCGCCAGAATGGTTTACAAAGCCGCAGCATTTGCCTGATCGGCGGCGGTTCGAAAAGCGCGGTGTGGCGGCAGATCGTCGCCGACATCATGAACACCCCGGTGATCTGCACCGAACAAAGCGAAGCCGCCGCCCTCGGCGCAGCGATTCAGGCGGCGTGGTGCAAATCCTGGTCGAACGGCCACGAAGACACCCTCGCCGACCTGTGTCAGCGCTGCGTGAAACTCGATTCAAGCAGTGAAACCCTGCCGATCGCCGCCAACGTCGCGGCGTTCCAGCAGGCCTATGAACGCTATCAACAGCATGTCGCAACCCTATAAAGAGCAAACAACTATGTATTTGGTGTGTGGCGAAGCCCTGTTTGATTTTTTCAGTGAAGACGACGCCAGCGGTCTGGCCTCGAAAGTGAATTTCAAGGCGATTGCCGGCGGCTCGCCGTTCAACGTCGCCGTGGGTTTGCGCCGCCTGGGCGTGGACTCGGCCTTGTTTGGGGGAATTTCCACCGACTACCTCGGCCGCCGCTTGCAGCGAGTGCTGCAGGAGGAAGGTGTGCGCCCGGACTATCTGGTGGATTTCGCCGCACCGACCACGCTGGCCATGGTTGCTGTCGGTGCCAATGGCTCGCCGCACTACAGCTTTCGTGGTGAAGGCTGCGCGGACCGGCAGTTGAGTCTGGCGCATCTGCCGGCGCTGGGACCGGATGTTCGCGGCTTGCACATCGGCTCGTTCTCGCTGGTGGTGCAGCCGATCGCCGATACCTTGCTCGCACTGGTGCAGCGTGAAAGCGGCAAACGCCTGATCACCCTCGACCCGAACGTACGCCTCAACCCTGAGCCGAACATCGACCTGTGGCGCGAACGCATCGCGACGCTGGTGCCACTGGCCGATCTGATCAAGGTCAGCGACGAAGACCTGAGCCTGCTTTACCCCGAACAGGACCCGCAACGCGTAATCGAAGGCTGGCTCGAACACCGCTGCCAGATCGTCTTCCTCACCCGGGGCGGCGACGGTGCCAGCGTGTTCAGCCGCCGCCATGGCAGCTGGTCGGTACCGGCGGCCTCGGTGAAGATCGCCGACACCGTTGGCGCGGGCGATACCTTCCAGGCCGCGCTGATCACCTGGCTGACCGAGCACGGTCTGGATTCAGTCGAAGGCGTTCAGCAACTCGCTCGCGAGCAGATCGACGCCATGCTCAAGTTCGCCGTGCAAGCCGCCGCGCTGACCTGCAGCAAGACCGGTCCGGATCTGCCCTATCGTCACCAATTGAGCTGAGCGCGTAGACTGTCGGCCTTTTTGCGCACGACGGGATAACGGCTTTTGAATTACAGGCAGACGCTTGGACTACTGACACTGGCAACGCTACTGAGCGGGTGCGGCACCTCGCCGCCCCGCTCGCCGGAAGACATCTGCGAAATCTTCCGCGAAAAAAGCGACTGGTACGACGCTGCGCAAGTCACGCAAAAACGCTGGGGCGTGCCGATTCAAGTGCCCTTCGCGATCATGTATCAGGAATCCGGCTACCGCTACGACGCCAAGACCCCGCGCAAATACTTGCTCTGGGTGATCCCGTGGGGCCGCGTCTCGACCGCCTCGGGTTATGCGCAAGCCAAAGATGAAGTCTGGGCCGACTACCAGAAAAGCACCGGCCGCAACTGGGCCGACCGCGAAGACTTCGACGACGCCATCGACTTTGTCGGCTGGTACATGGACAAGACCACCTCGATCAACGGCGTCTACAAGTACGACGCCTATAACCAGTACCTCAACTACCACGAAGGCTGGGGCGGGTTCCGCAACAAGACCTACGCGAGCAAAGCCTGGCTGATGCCAACGGCGCGCAAAGTGCAGAACCGCTCGGATGTGTATGCGCGGCAATATGCCGGGTGCAAAGAGGATCTGAATCGGGGGTTCTGGAGCCGGTTCTGGCATTGGTTGTAGTCGTTCCGGGATCCCGTGCAGGAGCTGCCGAAGGCTGCGATCTTTTGATTCTGATCTTGATGCAAGCTCCAAAGATCGCAGCCTTCGGTACCTCCTGCATCGACGACATTGGTGGCTCTCTATACGAAAAAAACTCCCCTGCCTAGCTGTCAACTCTGACAGCTAGGCAGGGGAGTTTTTTGTTTGTCTACTGGATGCAGGAGAGTGCTGGCGCTCCTTCATTACTCATGGAAGAAAATCTTATGAACGCGTTCGTGAAACCACTTATCGCCGTCGCCTCATTGCTACCCATGTTCACCTTGATAAACAACGTACAGGCCAGCCAACCGGTACCTGTTGGTCCTGACACAGGAGAGTGCCGGGCGTCTGGCGTGTTGGAAACAACCCGAGCTTTGGGCTTTTGCGTCGAAAACGGAGTGAAAAAGGCCTGGTTCAGAAATGCAAATCCGACCAAGCTGATTAACCTCAAACCTTTGCAGGCCAATCGGTCCTGCGACAGTAGCTTTCTGACACAGAACATCATGACAGGAACCTGTGATCAGCTTCTGGGACCTGTCTTGGGCAAGGTACCAGTGTTCTGGCCCGTTGCCTTCCCCAACGAGGAGCCCAAACGTCTGCAACCCTTGCCGCTTGATACCGGAGCAGAACTACGCGCCGCGACGCTCTTTGGCAATGTGGCGGGCCAAAGTATTACCCTTTTGGGTAACACCGCCGTGGTGTGGCCCTTTGAAAAAAGAGGTGAACCGGTCCAGGTCTCAGTCCGAAATGACAATTGTCGGGTCGCCGCTATTATTGATTCCAATGTCGATAGCTCCACGCTCGTGGCACTCAATTGTCCACACCTGTTGGGAAACCCGAAGGCCACAATCGCCACGTTCAACGGCACAAAGTACGTCATGAAAGCGCTGAAACTCCCCCCAGCGGCGACGTATTGCGAAGTGGTGGGCATCAATAGCCAGAGTCAGGCTGCAGGCACTTGCCATTACGCCAACAACTTTACCGCTGCAACCTACTGGTCAGGACCTGATGCAGAGGCGAAAACACTGGTGTCCACCCAAAACTATCCGGTGGAAGTCGTACATTTCAATAACAACGGCTCCGCCATCGTTAAAGTCCTCCCAGCACAGAACCAAGAAATCCCGGCCTTCTGGCGCACTTCAACAGACGATGCAGACCCGCTGCCAACGCCGCAAAACTTCAATAACTGCCGTGTTGACGCCTTGGCCGTGAGTGTTGATACAGCACTCATGACTTGCGCCTCCGAGCACCTCTCCATACCCAATACTGTCTTTACCTGGAGCCCGAATGGTGGCTTGAACAGTATTCAACCTGCCGCGGGCACTGACGAATACGTGGGAGAAGCGATATCAAGCTCGGCACTGGAAGCGGTCGGCTCGTTTCAGGCAGGCTCGAAAATCAGAGCCTTCATAAGCACACTGCCCTGACCTGATAATGGGCCAGGGCAGCATCGCCCCTCGCCCTTTTACAAGACCGAAAAGCTATAACTCACAATCAACCGGGTCTCATCCACATCCCGGGCAAACTTCTCGTAGTTGGTGCGATACGTTGCATTGCGCAAACGCAGACTCACATCCTTGAACGTGCCCGTCTGAATCACATACTTCAACTCGCTGTCGCGTTCCCACTCCTTGCCTTCCTGATCACTGCCCAACACCTTGATGTGATCACCGTTCACATAACGGGTCAGGAAGCTCAAGCCATTAATGCCAATGGCTTTGAAGTCATAGTCATAACGCAACTGCCAGGAACGTTCCTGCGCGGCGGCGAAGTCGTTGACCTGCACGTAGTTGACCAGGTACGGGTTGCTGCCATCGAGGTACGGCATCGAGTTGTCGCCGTTCATGCGCTGCCAACCGGCGCTGACCGTGTGACCGCTGTGCGCGTAAGAGAGCATGCCGCTCAACGCACGGTTATCGATGGAACCGGCCTTGGCATCGCCGCTGTCGGCACTTTTCAGCACACGCAGATCCGCTTTAAGCACACCGCCCCCTAACGGTTGATTAGCCAACAGCCCGACAAAGTGCTGACGATAAATGTCTTCCAGTTCGGCGTAGTGATACTGCGCGGTCAGGCGATCATTGATCTTGTAATCGAAGCCGTACATGTCGAAATGGTCGGCGGTGGTGTTGCACGCATAACGCTTGTTCTTGCAGTGCACGCGGATGTCTTGCGAATCGGTGGAATCGCGCGCGGTGTACTTGTCCAGGCGCGCGGCCATGAAGGTCAGGTCTTTGACCTCTTTAGAGGTGAGCATGACGCCGTTGAACATCGTCGGCAGCAAACGGCCGTCGTTGTATTTCAGCAGCGGCAGATCCGGCAGCAGTGCGCCGTACTTCAGCACCGTGTCCGAGACCTTGACCTTGGCGGTCAGGCCCATTTTCGCGTACTGACCTTTCGAGCCGCGCGGGTCGTTGCCGCTCGAGGGCAGCAAGCCGCTGTTGCTGCGGTCCGGGCTGGAATCGAGTTGCAAGCCGAGCATGCCCAGCGCATCAATACCAAAACCCACGGTACCTTCGGTGTAGCCCGATTGCAGATTGAGAATAAAGCCCTGTGCCGACTCTTCACGCTTGGACGCGCCCTGAGCGTTCGAGGTGCTCCCATCACGGAAATCGCGGTTGAAGTACACCGTGCGCGATTCGATTTTCGCCGTGGCGTCTTCAAAAAATCCGCTGGCCTGAACCTGTGCGGTAAAACCTGCGCACAGCACAAAGGCTCCGAAGCCAAACGACTGGCGCGGGGTGATGAGGGGAAATGGGGGACGCATGAAAAACTCCAACAATGCAGCGTTTGCGCAAGCGCGCAACAAGCCAGAAAATAGCTCCCGTCCCAGGTCGGAATGAGCCGGGAGGAAGTGGACACGCAAGGGTGAACGGCAATGATGGCAGATGGCTTTGACGTGCTACAGGCGACTTTAGTCTGTATCTGACTGATGATTCTTCAACCCGGGGTCGTGGGAAAAGTCGCCGGCAATGAGTGCCAATTCGTGACAAACGGCCGATTTCATTGGACGAAACACCTCACCTAAGGGTTTTCCCTATACCGCAAACCTGCCAGACCTACGGCTTTTGCGCCTTGAACGAGGCTGCTTAATCCTCCATCATCCGTCTCCTGCTTATTCAATGGACGGAATTCAAGGCATGCTGGACGCCAACGCAACCCACATTACCCTCACGCTTGAAGGCGCCAACGCCGACCTGCAAGTCCTCAGCTTCACCGGTCGCGAAGCCCTCAACGAACCGTTCCGTTTCGACCTCGAACTCGTCTGCGCCCGCCCCGACCTCAAACTCGAAGAGCTGCTGCACAAACCCGGCGTCCTGACCTTCGGCCCGACCGGCGAAGGCAAGATCCACGGCTTGGTGTATCGCATCGAGCAAGGCGACTCCGGCAAGACTCTGACCCGTTACAGCCTCAGCCTGGTGCCGCAACTGGCCTACCTGCGGCACAACCACGATCAGCAGATTTTCCAGCAACTGACCGTGCCGAAGATCATCGCTCAGGTCCTTGAAGATCGCGGCATTCTCGCCGACGCCTACAGCTTCCAGCTCGGTGCCGAGTACCCGCAGCGCGAATACTGCGTGCAGTACGACGAATCCGACCTGCATTTCATCCAGCGGCTGTGCGAAGAGGAAGGCATTCACTTCCACTTCCAGCACAGCAGCAGCGGCCACAAACTGGTGTTCGGCGACGACCAGACCGTGTTCCGCAAACTCAAAGCCGTGAGCTACCAGCAAGACTCCGGCATGGCCGCCGAAAAACCGGTGATCAAACGCTTCAACCTGCGCCTGGAAACCCGCACCACCCGCGTCAGCCGCCGCGATTACGACTTCGAAAAACCGAAAATCCTCCCCGAAGGCGCGGTCAAAACCGAGTTCGCCCCGGACCTCGAAGACTACGACTACCCCGGCCGCTTCACCACCCGCGAGCGCGGCAAATTCCTCTCCACCCGCGCCCTCGAGCGTCATCGCAGCGACTACAAACTCGCCGAAGGCAAAGGTGACGAACCGACCCTCACCAGCGGCCATTTCCTCACCCTCGCCGAACACCCGCGCGCCGAATGGAACGACCTGTGGCTGCTGCTGGAAGTCTTCCACGAAGGCAAACAACCGCAAGTGCTCGGCGAAAACGTCACCAGTGACGTCACCGACAACAAAAGCGATTTCCACCAGGGCTACCGCAACAGCTTCCTCGCCACCCCATGGGACGCGCACTACCGCCCTGCCCTTGAACACCCGAAACCAAAAGTCCTCGGCAGCCAGACCGCCGTCGTCACCGGCCCCGCAGGCGAAGAGATCCATTGCGACCAGTACGGCCGCATCAAGGTGCAATTCCACTGGGACCGCGACGGTCAGTCCAACGACAAAACCACCTGCTGGATGCGCGTCGCCAGCGGCTGGGCCGGTGCGGCGTACGGCGGCATCGCCATCCCGCGCATCGGCATGGAAGTCCTCGTCACCTTCCTCGAAGGCGACCCCGATCAGCCACTGGTCACCGGTTGCCTGTACCACAAGGAAAACGTCGTCCCTTACGACCTGCCGGCCAATAAAACCCGCAGCACCTTCAAAACCCTGAGTTCACCGGGCGGCAAGGGCTACAACGAATTCCGCATCGAAGACAAGAAAGGCGTTGAACAGATCTACATCCACGCCCAGCGCGATTGGGATGAGAACATTGAGCACGACCAGAAGATTCGCGTCGGCAACGAACGGCATGACACCGTTGAAGCCAATACGCTGAGTGAGTTCAAGGTTGAAGAGCACCGGATTACGCATCTGGATCGCATCAGCGAGATGCGGGCGGATGATCACCTGACCGTGGGTGTGACGCAGCATTTGAAGGTGGGGACTGCGCAGTTTGTCGAGGCTGGGTCAGAAATCCATTACTACGCCGGCCAGAAGGTTGTGGTCGAAGGCGCAATGGAGCTCACGGCCAAGGCTGGCGGGAGTTTCGTCAAGGTCGATGCGGGTGGCGTGACCATCAGCGGTGCCGAAGTGAAGGTCAACACTGGCGGCTCGCCTGGGGTTGGGACGCCTGCGGCACCATTGCTGCCGGGACCGATGAAAGTGGCGGATGCGGACAAGGCTGGTAAAGCACCACTCCCCGCCCGTCTGAATGAGTCTGGCATCACACCGTTGTGCGGAAAACAGAGTAACGGCGCTTGCAGCCGTAAGGATTGCACATGCATGTAAAAGCGCTGAGCGCTCTGCTCGCAGAGCCTCGCTACAACTTCTCGGACCTGCCGGCTGCGAGCGAATCGCTCTGCTTCATCATTGACCAGGGACTCCAGCCAGAAGCCTTGAGTCAACTCTACCGAGTAGGCGAACCGGTGGTTTCCCAAGGGCTGTTTTTCGGCACTGACTTCGCAGAGATTCCTGATGGCCCGTTGTGGCTGGTGGCTCCTCGGGGCAGCAAAGTGGCAAACGTAGCGGCAAAACTTTGTGAGGAACGCTTTTCGGGAATTGCAATCTCAACACCTGATCCTGAACAAGCATTGGCTCATGCGCGCTGGTTGCTCAGAGCCAATGACGGTTCCGGTGGGCAGAGCTTGTTGAGCTTTCACAAACCGAGTCTGTGGGCAGCGCTGACTTATACAGCTGGGAAAACCTTCGACCAGTTGCTTGGTTGCTGGAACGCCGTCTACTGCCCTGCGCCGATACATTTCGGTCAGCAGCGCGGTCCATGGTTGGCCTGGAAAGCCAACGAGGAATCGACGTGGCTTGGTGACAAAGCGGCGTTCAACCTTCCCGAGGCAGCCGCGCAAGTTCAAGCGCGCCTGGGATGGGTTTATTGGATTGATGAGGAATACGCAGCGTTTGAAGAACCAGACGATGAGCGCCTGAACGATATCGCTGACAACCTCGACCTGCTGCTCAAAAGCAATATTTATGACGGTGATCACCTGCTCAAGCTTGGCCACGCCGTGAACGGTCCGCTATTTGAGACACAGCCTGAGATCATGGCGATCCTGCAATCTAAGGACGAGTCGTTTATCAAAGTAGATCGGCTCCTGGAATCAGCCGCCGTCGCCCAACGTTAGGGCGACGCGACAACAGAACGGAATCACCATGGAAATCACGAATCACGCCGTCATGCCCGGCGAAACCCTGGGCCAGATCGCTTCGCGCTACAACAGCAGCGTGGCGCAACTTCGCCAGCTCAACCCCTTCATCACAAATGCGGATAACGTCAAAGTCGGCTGGAACCTGAGCGTGCCAAAAAGCGCTCAAGCGACCGCCGCGCCTGCCGCTCAATCGCCCGCAGCGCCTCAAGCGCCTGCGCAGGCAACCCCGGAAGCCGCCACTCAGTGTTCCGCTGAGGATCTGGTTGAACTGGATCCGGTCAAGGACGCTCCTGATCAGAGTTCAAAGAACTTCAAACCCCACGCACCTCCGTGTTCTAAAAAGTTTGCCAGCGCGATTTATGCCACTGAGGAGCAAGAGTTCTGGCTGCTCCCTGAGCGGGCAAAGTCTGCCATCAAAGAATCGATGTTCGCGCTGGATAAAATGATTGCCCCCAGCAAACCACGTGATGCACGCCTAAATGGGCTGCAGGAATCGGGTTTGCTGGAATACTTCCTTGAACCCAAGTTGAGCAACTTCCTCACGGGCGCGAAGCGTACACGTATGGAAGAATTTGAAGCGATGGGGGATGAGATCGAAATCGATCCCGCCACCGCCAAAAAGAGGCAAAACGAAGCTAACGGAAACAAACCGGCAGCAGCTCCTGCACAGTCTCCACAAGAGGACACCGCGCAATCGCGCATGGACCGTCTAACGGCAGACCTGGCTACTGACCAGGACGTCCACAAAGCCTATGCCGACTTTTACAAGCGGAGGGCCGAATGGCATGCGCTGAAAAAAGAAGCAGTAGCGGCTGCGAAGTTGGAAGGCTACACCTACGAAAGCGGCTCGCTTTACTCCAAAGAGGCGATTGAAGCGCGCGCACGGGTGCAAGCCTATCTGGAAGCCCGCAAGAAACTCCTCGGCAACAAAGACTTCAAGCAAGTCCCGCTGGAAGACGTTGCGAAAGCCTTGGCGGAAAAGAAAAAAAGCTACGAAAACATCTGCAGCGGCATGAATGACTGCACCGCCGATCTGGTCGGGTATGTCTTGACGCTCTACAAAAACGCCGAGGCGCTTGATTACCATGCTTACACTGAATCCATTATCAAAGCGTCTGAATATGGCATTGCACTTCCAGAATTCGCGCTGATCAGTGACGGCCTTCCTTCCGGCATTGAGCAGTTCAAACTGTATCTGGATACCGAGAAAGAGCAGGCGGAAGTTACAGCGCAGCTTCAGGAAAAATACAAACGCTGGATCGAGGCAACAGGCCAGAATGCCCAAGCGCCGGCGGGCCTGGTTGATGTGGAACGGACCAAATGGGATAGCCTGCAAAAGATCAAAGACGACCTTCAAGCAAAAGCCCAAAGCAATGTCAGCAACAGCAAGCCTGCGCGTTATCTGATTTGGGACCCGGAAGAGTTCCAGCCAAAACCGGTCGACCGCATGGTGAAACCGGGCTTTCCGCTGCGTGAAGTCAGTCTTTCGGATGCCAAAGGCACGCCTTTGGGCTGGTTCAGCATGGCGAACCTGAAAGACGCAAAAAAGATCATGAAAGAGGATTTCGAAAAAGCAGCCGGCGCGATAAAAAAGGTAGGTAAAAGTTTGCCTGCGGACGCTACCGAAGGCTCCGATAAAAACAGTGAAATCAACTCGTTCCGCCAATGGCTTCTAGATCAGGGCGCCATCAAGTTCAGCGATCAGGTCGGCGACTGTTTCGATGAAAAAGGCTGGTTCAAAGCCAAAGACTTTTATGCTTACTTGAAAAAGCAAGGCTATGAGGTCACTGAACTGGAAGACGACGCGACCCTTACCAACTGGGGCGAACACCTTCAGCAACTGGTTTTCAAGAAAAGTGTGCGCGGCAAAGTAAGACTGTTTGATGCCAGCCCTCAGGCGCAATTGGTCCGCTGCCTGACACCGCCCCAGCCAAGCATTCACGGTGAAGTAAAGCTCGAAGGCCCGAAAATGTCCGCCGCCGAGGGCTTCCAGATATCGGGCGAGATGGGCTTGAGCCTGGACCTGGCCCGTGGCGAAGTTCAGTTGATGAAAGTCGACATGCCTGCCAAAACCAGTGCTCAAGAAATCACGCTTGATTACTTGCTGGACGGCAGCCCGCAAAAAATGAATTTCGGCCGCTTCTCCTTCCACTTTGGTGTGAAGGCATGGGGTTACGCCGGCGCATCGTTGCTGTTAGCCGGCAGCGTCGAGTTGAGCCCGATCTTCGGTAACGTCAAGTATGGGGCGTCACTGAGCCCGGTAAAACGCGCACAGCGTGAAGATGCTTCGGCAAAAGAAGAACGCTCCGATCACGCCGCCGCCAAGCAAGCCAAAGCCGACAGCGGTGACGACAGCCCTACTCCCGATCTTGAACACAAGTCGAAATCCGGCACCTACGCCGATTCCAAGAGCACAGATCAACTGCGAGGCGGACGCTTCGCCAAAGTGCAAGTCGAAAACGGCGCAAAAGCCAGTTTCAACGTGTTTGGAGGCTTGCAAGCCGCCATCGAACTCACTGGAGTACTGAACTGGGCACCGCCAAAAGAACGCGTCGCCCTGCGCACCGCGCCAACGATGGGCATTGGCAGCGCTAAAGACGCGAAAAGCGCGAATCCATGGCTGACACTGGCCAAGCTGAGCGGCTCCGTTGGGGTGGCGTTAGGTGCGGGCTTTCAGGGAACGGCGCAGGTGTCTCTGGATAAGGGGCGGTTTATTTTGAACTTGAAAGCGGCGGTAGTGCTGGGTCCTGGTGCTAACGGTAGCTTTAAATTCGAAGTTGGTTATGAGGCAGTAGTTGACCTCATCAACCTGTATCGCAAAGAGTTGCATAAGACTAAAGGCCGTAAAGTCGAGTGGATGGAGCCTGAGGCGGGTGAATATGCATCTGCGCTAAACGCATTGGGCGCTGCCGGGTTGAGTGTGACGATGGCGTATATGCTGCGTTGGGATGTTGTGATGAATCTTTATCAGGCTTTGACTCGTAGTGGCAAGGGTGGTCCGATTGCACACACGATCATGAATTACAGAAACCAAAGTGAACTCGAAGAGTGGATCGTTAATGCAATCCCTAGCGCACTGGGTCCACTACTCAGAACGCTTATAAGCCAACCTGAAGCATTTAAAATTACGGTAGCCTCCTCTGAGGACAATGGAATATCTGATAAGGGACGCGTATATAGCCAACCCCAAGCTCACGTTCTTCAGCAAAAAGCTATAGAAAGAATTTCACGCTGGATAGTCGACAACGCAAAGAAAACCAACACTATTGACAAAGCCCAAAGTCAATTTGAACTCGCCTGCATGTCCATGAATGAATTTGGTATAAAAGAGCAGGCGGGAGAACAAGAGTACTGCAAAAACCGGACAATACTGGATAGCTTTATGGCTGAGAGTGTACTTGGCCTATTTGATGATACGGGTGTTGAAGCGCGCGAAAACTACAAATCCCATGTAAAGTTACTTGGCGCAAACCTGGTCGAATACTGCAAAACAAATTACATCCCTGAACCAAACTACTCCCCTAGCGGAGCGACTCCCTATTTGAAAGGCTACCAATGAACAGAATTGCAAAAATAAAGCTAAATCAAATCGCTCTACTGTTTAGCTTGAGCTTAACCTCAATATTACCGTGCAGCGTTAATTTTGCCAGTGCATCTTCGGTCACGCTGAATAGTGAACAACGCGGAATTGTTCTTTATAATCAGATGAAAATAGACGCTGCCATTCCGCAATTAAAGGAAGAAGCGAAAAAAGGCGAAATTGAATCGCAATATTATCTTGCCGAGTCTCTTCGAAAGAAAAATGGATATATGACTCCAGAGGCACAATTATGGTACGAGTCGGCAGCAGAGAAAAAAAACGTATACGCAATGATTCAGTTGGGCAGAGCAAAAAACGATCTTTGCGCAATAATGGAAAACTGCCCACCGGCTAAAAAAACTCAAGCCGAGTGGTTCGTGGAAGCCAAGAAGATCACTTTGCCGAAGGCAAATGACGGCGATCCAGAATCTCTGTATTTAATGTATGAAATCACCTTGGATCATAAGTGGTTAGAGAAATCTGCAAATGCAGGATATCCACTCGCGCAATATTGGATGGCTGTAAGTGAAAGACAAGGTGAAGGTTACTTCTTCATTCCTGGAGGACGCGATGCATCAGTAAGAAGATGGCTACTACTCTCTTCCGAGGGTGGCAATCCAAAAGCAATGATGGAATATCTAGAAACACTGTATGCAAAAGGAGAAATGGAGAGCACTCGGCATTGGCTTGAAGTGGCCGCAGCAACTGGCGAACAATCAGCTCTGAGCAACTATGGAGCGTACATTTCACATACTCCTGACAAAGTTGGCTACCCACTGGACTTAGTTAAAGGCTACGCTATTTTTTCTTTGTTAAAGGAACTCGGCGACAGCGGTGGAGTGCAAGATTATGTTGATCGTAAAATTGAAAAAATTGCTGAAAAAATGACACCACAACAAATTGAACAGTCAAAAATCGTTGCGCAAGAGTGGAAAGCCACCCATCCACCGATTTCTTTTTTCCCCGAAAAACTTAGCGACTGACTCCGATTTCTTGGTATTTCTTTAGGGAGGTGCGGCCCGCCGAATATTAATCGAAGACTAACCGCCGCCCTTTCTTTCGCGGAGAAGAAACAACCACCCATGAGTTCGATAAAGACACCAATGAAACTGATGACTGCAGCGTTAACGTTGTTAACTATAATAGCAACTGAGTCATCTGCTCTTACGCACGAACAGTTTCAGGCAAAAATCCAGGGCATTGAACTCTACAATCAATACAAAGCCATTTCTGCGATCGATTTTTTGAAAACCGCCGCTGACGGCGGAGATGATGAGGCGCTTTACTATCTGGGCGAAGCGTTAAGAAAAAATAACCGCCACATGACTCCGGAAGCTAAAAAAGCATACGAAAGCTCCGCAAAAAAGGGGAATATCTACTCTATGATTCGCCTTGGGAGAATTGAAGACGACTTGTGTTCAACCATGAATAACTGTCCACCAGGTGAAGACTCTCCTAGCAGTTGGGTAATTAAAGCTAAAAGCCTTGCAATTCAACGAGCAACGCAGGGAGATAGCGAATCAATGTATCTGTTATATGAAATGACAGGCAACGATGACTGGTTGGAGAAATCAGCAGAGAACGGATTCGCACTTGCGCAGTTCCGTTTGGCGACGAAGTACCAAGAAGGAAGTGGTTCATTTTTACTACCCTCGAGACGCAACCAAGCTATCGAACGATGGATGAAGGCGTCTGCTGAAAATGGATATCCACTTGCAATGATGGGGTTAGCCGCAATCATGATCGAAAAAAATGATTTAGCCTCGTTCAGAAACTGGAACGAAAAAGCAGCTGACTCGAGCTACGTAGAAGGTGTATTTGGATATGCATCCTACATAGGCGAAGAAAACTCAAAATACGGTTTCGCATTCGACCCAATAAAATCATATGCTTTACTTTCAAACCTGCTGGCACTTAATGGTGGAGGCAATGTAGTACGAGACGTCAATGACACATTACCTGGCATAGAAAAAAACATGTCAAAAGAGCAAATAGAAAAAGCAAAAGAGCTCGTAAAAACGTGGAAGGCCAACCACCCGCCTCTCTCGTTTTACCCTGACAAGCTAGGTTATTAACAGCAGTGCGAGCATTTAGAATTATTTTAGCAATGCTGATTGCCGCTCTTTCTGCAAACAGCTCAGCACATTCGCAAACAAATGAATCAACCCTGGGAGTGGTGTTATACAACCAGCTAAAGTTAGGCTTGGCGATTCCCGAGCTAAAAAAGGAGGCCGATTCGGGAAATCTTGATTCCCAGTACTACCTTGCCGAGGCACTTCGAAAGCGAAGCCGGTACATGACTGCTGAAGCGCAGCAATGGTACGAAGCTGCTGCAAAGCAAGGGAACTACTACGCAATGATTCAGTTAGGGCGTAGTGGTGATGATCTATGTAAAAGGATGAACAACTGCCCAAACCCTATTAAAGCTCCAGTCGATTGGCTTCGTAATGCACGTGATCTAGCGCAGCCTAGGGCTGAACACGGTGACGCTGAGGCGATGTATGTTATGTATGAAATAACGTTAGATCGTAGCTGGTTGGAAAAATCAGCGCTTGCTGGAAATGCAACAGCGCAATATTGGATGGCTATTGGCGATAGACAAGGCGAAGGTTTCTTCCTTCCGGGCAGGCGCAACGCATCCGTCGGTAATTGGTTGAAAGCATCGGCCGAAGGTGGAAATCCCCGCGCAATGATGGAGTATGCGGCCTATCTACATGAAAATAGTGGTGATCTTGAAACCGCTCGCCATTGGATTAGAACCGCCGCCGAACGCGGATATGAGAGCGGCGTCACCAGTTACGGCGCGTACTTAGCACATGCTCCTGAAAGGTTCGGATTCGAATTTGATGTGGTAAAAGGATATGCGATAACCTCACTTCTGAAGGAACTAGACGAAGGTGGAGGGATGCAATCTTATGTAGATGAAGTACTTCCAGAGATTGCAGAGAAAATGACTCCAGCACAACTTGTGCGCGCCGAGAAATTTGCTTCAGAATGGAAAGCGGCACATCCTCCACTTTCCTTTTTCCCGGAAAAACTAGGCAGGCAATAGTAGTGTCTAAATTTTCTATGCGGCCTTTATTAATTGTTATATTTTTTTGGGTAGATCTAAGCCTAGCGGCAGAGAGCGAACCCGAAAAAGCTTCAGGACTGGTCTTATACAATCAACTTAGAATAAACGCAGCGACTCAACAACTCCAAATTGAAAGCAACGATGGAAATTCCGACTCTCAATACTACTTAGCAGAAATCATTCGAAAAAAAGTCGCTACATGGCGCCAGAAGCGCAACATTGGTATGAAAAGGCAGCAGAAAAAGACAATATTTATGCAATTATTCAACTGGGCCGACACAAAAATGACTTTTGTCAGAAGATTGGCAACTGCCCTCCATTCAAGAAAACCCAAGCGGAATGGTTTGCACAAGCTAAAGGATTAGTTCTACCAAAGGCGCAGGAAGGCGATCCCGAGTCCTTGTATCTAATGTATGAAATCACTCTGAATCGTGAGTGGTTAGAGAAATCCGCAACCGCGGGATACCCGCTCGCGCAGTACTGGATGGCGGTCAGCGAGCGTCAGGGTGAAGGCTTTTTCTTGATCCGAGGAAAACGTGATGCGTCTGTAAAAAAATGGCTTTTGCTCTCGTCGGAGGGTGGATATCCGAAAGCTATGATGGATTATCTACAAATTTTATTCGAAGAAGGGGATATGGAGGGCCTTCGTCATTGGCTTAAAATTGCAGCAGAAACCGGTGACCAGGCAGCAATAAGTAATTACGGCGCTTACATAGCACATACACCGGACAAAATTGGTTACCCGTTAGACTTAGTTAAAGGCTACGCTCTATTTACATTGCTTAAAGAACTTGATGACAGCGGTGGAATCGGAAGATATGTTGAGCGAAAATGTGAAGAAATTCGTGAAAAAATGACACAAACTCAAATTGAAGAGTCAGAAAAAGCTGCTAAAGATTGGAAAGCCACTCACCCGCCGCTTTCGTTCTTCCCCGACAAACTGAGTAACTGATTCGATTTTCTCGTGTTTTCAGGGTGTCGCACTTCGGATTTCATCGTGGTGGGCTGCCACCCTTTAACATCCCGGACGAAGCAACCACCTTCCGTAATCTCGGCAGAAACACCAATGAAACTGATGACCACTGCGATGATGTTGTTAGCCCTAGGGTCAACTCAGTCATTCGCGCTTACGCATGAACAATCTCGGGCAAAAATAAAGGGCATCGAGCTATACAATCAATACAAAGCCATTTCTGCGATTGATTTTTTGAAGATCGCCGCTGATGGTGGCGATGATGAGGCACTCTATTACCTAGGCGAATCAATAAGAAAAAATAACAGATACATGACTCAGGAAGCACAAAAAGCTTACGAGGAGTCAGCAAAAAAAGGCAATATTTATTCTATGATCCGGCTCGGAAGAGAGGACCAAGACTTATGCGTAACCATGAAGAATTGTTCCCCCTCTGAGCAATCGCCTGAAGGCTGGATGAATGAAGCTAAGAAGCTTGCAACTGATCAGGCATCTCATGGAAATGCTGAGTCTATGTACTTGTTATGGGAAATAACAGGGAACGATGAATGGTTAGAAAAATCTGCAGAAAAAGGTTTCGCATTGGCGCAATTTCGTTTAGCGACTAAATATCAAGAAGGTGGCGGAGTATTCCTACTGCCCTCCAGAAGATCAGATGAAATCGAAAAGTGGATGAAAGCGTCTGCAGAGAATGGCTATCCTCCAGCTATGATGGGATTTGCCGCTGCCAGGATTGAAAAAGCCGACTTTTCATCGTTTAGAACTTGGAATGAAAAAGCTGCAGATTCAGGCTACGTATCAGCGGTTTTTGGTTATGCGTCTTATATAGGCGAAGTTGAACCAAAATACGGATTCACCTCAGACCCAGTGACGTCATATGCGCTACTATCAAATCTACTAGAGCTTGATGGTGGTGGAAACGTAATAAACAATGTCAACGATGTTTTGCCAGAAGTGGAAAAAAACCTGTCAACAGAGCAGATAGGGAAAGCAAAAGAGCTCGCAAAAACGTGGAAGGCCAACCACCCGCCTCTCTCGTTCTTCCCTGATAAGCTAGGATATTAACGCCAGTGAGGCTATTCAGGCAAATGACATCAAGGAAATAGCATGGATATAAAAAAGCTTATCGCCCAGGCAGCGTCGAAGTACGGCAACACTTCGAACGTCGTATTGAAAGCCAGCGAGAGCACCGGACAACCTCCATGCGAACTATTTATCACCGATGAACATACAGAGAATTACTTAACGTTACAGATGGCAGGAGATGCAGATAGAGGAGGTATAACAGGTATAGCGGCAGGCGTAGGATCTCTCGCAAGTATTGCATTGGCATTTATGATGATCATAAAAGGCCGTTGGGATCTTGTAGGCCTTTGTATTTTCCTTGCCGCGACCATGTTCCTTATTCCGTTTTATTTTGAAACGCGAAAACCACTGCCTTTACCTGTATTATTTAATCGCAGAACAAAAGAAGTTTATTTTGATCAAAATGGTGATTTGTATCATACGCCATGGGACAACATTCAAGCTATCGCGTGTGAATTTCAAATGACAAGCATTTATACGGGCGGTATAAATAACGCTTCTCTCGAAATACTAGTAAAACGTCTAGGCGACCCTGAAAATGCTCTTATGGTTAGTTTGGGCTCCCCAATGGGCAAGACACTTGATATGCAAAAAGGGTTTTGGGAATACATTCGCAGCTACATGAATAATGGCCCATGGCTTGATGAAAATGGCAACCACGCAGAATCCGATGAATTCATAAAGAAAACGCTTTCGAGCAATATTAGACCGTCAGACTTTTTGGGATACTGGAAAAAAACGATCACAGATAAAAAAGTCAAATCCGGACACTCTAACTACTTAACTGCATCTGACGCTTTTATGTTTATTGGACATTTAATTTTTTTTCCAACCAATGCCATACAAGACTTCACATACAATTATGCACAGAGAAAAACACGAAACTTATGGCCAGAAATAGTTACAGAACGCTTACATCAAGACGGCCCCACACTTAGACTCATAGACTTAGAACGCGAGCGCGGTTTTTCTGTTTGACTTATGATCACGAAACCGAAAGGTAATAGCTTACTACTCCTTACTTGAAGGCACGCACTACCGCCCATCGAAGTCAAGGAAATGGCATGGCTTTAAGAACGGCAATGAAAAAATTATGGCGAAATATGGTGATGCTCCTACCGCAGTTCTTAGTGACGACGAGTCTACGGGGGAGCACCCTCTTGAGCTTTTTATAACTGATGAACACACAGAACACTATCTTTCACTAAAAGTTGGCAGTGATCGAAACCGCGGCTTGCTTAGCGGACTTCTCGGGGGAGTTTCAGCTCTGATTGCACTCATCATTGGCGTTTGGATGGCTTTACTGGGCAAGTGGGACGGAGTGGGCTGGATGTTACTTTTCGGGATACCGTTGTTCATTGTTCCAATCATCATCGAAACAAGACGCTCTTTACCGCTTCCCATAATTTTCAATCGACGAACACAGGAAGTCTATTTCGACAACGAAGGAGAGCTCTATCATACTCCTTGGAAGGGAATAGAGGCTGTAGCTTGCGAGTTCGACATGGCTGGCCTTTATTCTGGGAGCATCCGAAACGCCTCGCTTGAAGTATTAATGAAGCGCCTGGGAGAACCTGAAAACGAAATTATGGTGAGCATTGGTACGCCGGCGGGAAAGTCTTTAGAAATGCAGAAAGGATTTTGGGAATACATTCGCTCTTATATGAACAACGGCCCATGGTTCGACCACACTGGAGCTCATAGCGAATCGGATGACTTTGTAAAAAGCCAGTTAGACCTAAACTTAAAACAATCTGAATACTTAGGTGCATGGAGAAAAATCATTCGTGAAAAAAAAGAAGCTGGAGATGGAAGCAATTACTTAACTGGCACTGATCTTTTAATGCTACTAAACAATATAGTCTTCTATCCATCAAACAAGATTCAAGACTTTATTTATGAAAGAGCAAAGCGTCGTTCGCGTAACCGTTGGCCCACTGTCGTGACTGAACGACTGGAAGCGGATGGTCCAACGACAAGATTGATTGATTTGGAACGCGAGCGTGGTCTCGCTGTTTGATTAAATGTTGGAGATCCTCAGCTTGGTAGCGGCATGTGCAGCCTCCTCATAAGCTTACTATATCCAAGTTAAAGCAACCCTCTTGATTCTAATCCAGGAAAAATTGAAGTGTGACTCATCGGTTCGCGATCGGTAAAGTCCTCTCCAGGCATAAAGCCGGAATGTAACCTATTACCTTGGAATTTTAGTCATTTGATAGATATTGCTGCGGACGCACGTCGAAAACGAATATGGCGACGAAGACGAATAGCCCTAGCTGTACTGGTATTGCTGCTTAGCTACGCCACCCCCCAAATCCTCGCACTGTTCCGCACGCCAGGTGCAATGGTGACTTCGGAAAACCATATGGAGCGACCGATTTTCAGTTTCTGGGTCAATGGATTTTGGGGTGGGAACCTTTTTGCCAACGGCGGCGGTGGGATTATGTGCTGCTCCAAATTTGAGGGAGACACAGCCAAAGTCACCTGGATATTGGACATGACCAAACAGCAGCAAATACAGGGCGCGGTAGAAGAGCACCATGAAGTTCAGCTTTTGCTTCCCCAGCGTGGCCCACACGATCAGTACCTGCATGTGCGCTTTGATCCGGGTAATAAAGTACGGCTCGGATGGAGTCCTGACTTGTTTAGCCCATTTGAACCCCGACCAACCAAAGCTGTTTCGGAAACCAGTGAGGCGCAGTAAGAATATGCGATTCAGTCAGACGCCCATGTCCAGTCGCTCGAAGATATTGATCTGCGCGACAGTGCTGCTAGCCGCTTTTGTGACTTCTCTTATTCATGACCGTGTTCGTACGCCCGGTGCTGCCCTTACATCCCACAACTACACTGATCGTCCCATCGGCAGCTATTGGGTAAATGGTCACTGGGGCGGTAACGGAGGCGTGACCTGCTGTTGGAGCATCGATGGCAACACCGCTAAAGTTGCGTGGATTCTGAGCATGTCTAAAGCTCAAGAGGATCAGGGGATGAAGATCGAAAGACACGAAGTGCAAGTGCACTTGCCTTCACGCAACCGTGGCGATGACACGTTGCATGTCTATTTTCTGCCGAACAATCGTATCGAGTTGGTGTGGGCATCGACGGTGCTGGATCCGCGTCCTCACTCAACGGAATCCTTACCGCGCTGAAACACGGGTCGTTTCTCACTCCGTCCCGTGGCTGCGTCATATCAATTTCTCATCAAACCGGCGCCTTCCAACTCAACATCTCCTGCTGCGCCACCTGCAGCAGATCATTGCCATCCTGCGTCAGCAGGTAAAGCGCATGGGTGATGTGTGGAATGTCTTGCACGTCGGCGTGCTTGAAGCACAGGCAATGCAGGGTTTCGAGCAGGTCGGCGGCGGCGCGGATTCGCTGGACGGCGGCTTCGAGGATGTCCTTCGGGTTGGCTTGGGTGTCGATGAGCAGTGTCGGGGTTTCGGTGACGTTGCTGCTGAGGGGGAGATAGCGGTTTTGAAGCGGTTTAATTATTGGCATTTTGATTACTCAACTGTATTAGAGGGTAACCGCCATAGCCGTGACCAAACGGTGGGAGGCGGCCGTGTACAGGCTTGGTCAACCGAGAACAGTTCAAAACTCAGCTCGCCCGAAGGCGTCCTGCACACAGCCGCCACTGCAATGCACTCCACGGATTAGGTAATCCGAGCGGTGCAAATGATGGCACATATGCAATGAACTTTTCTCAGGTGACCAAACCCGAACCACTGATTTTGCAGCGGCAACCGACAATAACCGCCCCGCTCCAACCGCCGAAAGCAGACAAGGCACCAGCCTTTGTAGGAATTCGCCAAACATCCCTAAGAAAACCACCCACTCCCTGACAGCCGGCGTTCAGCCCGGTTAACCATCCCTTAACGCCGTGGTCAAAAACTCTACTGAACCGCACGCCCTCAGCCATTTTGGCTGTTGCCCGGTGCGGCAGGTTCGGGTGAATCACGCCGAACGCTAGAACCGTCACTCGGGAGTCCTTCCATGAACATTCGTCCTTTATTGCTCACTGCCGCCCTCGTCTGCACCGCGTTTGCCGGGCTGGCCCAGGCCAATGACACCTCTGCCACGTCCAAAGCCGTACCGTATGAGTACGGCATGCCACTGCATGTGGCCAAAGTGGTGTCGTTGACCGAGCCACCAACGCAACTGTGCAAAGTGGTCACGGCCGACATGAAGTACATCGACAACGCTGGTAGACCTGAGGAAATCAGCTACCGGAAATTGTCTGACGCGTGCAACTTCCAGAACTGACAGAAACGTCTGATTTGCGGGTTGGCGGTAGGCGTGGGGAGTTTCGGCGGTTATGCTCGGAGCCCTCCTCACTGCCGCAAGGATTGGCCATGCAGTTGTCGTTTCGCACGTTGTCGGGCTTCACATGTTCGTTGTGTTTTTTGCTGGCGCTGGCCTGGGGCGTTTTCCCGGAGAGGCTGTTGGCGATCTGGAGTATCGAGTATTCCGACGCTGCAGGATTTGTCGCGCGGCGCAGTGCGGTGCTGTTTGCGGCGTTGGGGGTGATGTTTTATCTGGTGCGCAATGCACCGCCGTCGCTGGGGCGCAATGCGCTGAGCAACGGGTTTATCGTCGGATGTTTTGGTTTGGCAGTGCTGGGCTTTGCGGAATGGCTCAACGGTCATGCCGGCCCCGGGATTTTGCTCGCGGTGCTGGTCGAGTTCGCGCTGGGCCTTGGTTTTGTGCAGGCCCGGCGCGTGACGGTCGAACTGGGTGAAACGGTGCGTTAGACGACTCTGGAGCGTGGGCTGTAGTGATGTTGCACAGTTTGCTGGTTCAGATCCGATCGCAGCCCGGCGATCAGTTCGTTGATTTCACGACAGCCATTGAGGTGACTGGCGTCGATGCCACTGACCAGCAGATCGACCTGATCGGTCTGGTGATCGCCGAAAACCTTGACGGTCATCGACAAGTCCGGCGACAGCGTGCACTGGCAGCGTTTCGGCAAAAAACTGCTTTCAATGATGTTGCGTAGTTCCAAGGCAGACAGAAACATGGCGAAACCCTCTCCTTACTGTGAGATGCCAATCAAGTATTCACGCTGACCGTTGCTGACCCTGCACGGGTGTGTCCCCGCTGTTTCCCTGGTGCGACAAGCGGTGGTACTGCGAAATGCCCATTGGAGTGTAGGCGCCCAAGTCCGGTGCGCCGCACTGAAAGGACGCATAAAGCGTGCCTTTCATCGGCTGGTTTTCACCCTCATAAAATCAAGCACTTGGCGGCGGTGCCAGTATTTGGCTATTTGCAAATTGCAAGAATCGCCCCTGCCAGCACTGCAATTTGCAACTCGACGCTGGTTTGCAATCACGGCCCATGACGGTAAGAATGCCCGTCATCTACCCTACACCCGCACGGAGGCTTCCATGGGTTCTTTACGCGTCTACGCGACCACCGGTTTGTTCATCGCCAGCCTGTCCACCCTCGCCCACGCCGCCAAGCTTGAAGACGTCGCGCCGTACCCGAAGGCTGAAGCAGGGTTCACCCGCCAAGTCATTCACTTGCCCAAGCAAGAGCAGGAAGAGAACTTTCAGGTGGAAATTCTCGCCGGCAAAACTCTTGAAGTGGACTGCAACCGCCAGCGCTTGGGCGGCGTTCTCGATGAGAAGAATCTTGAAGGCTGGGGTTATCCGTTCTATCGCCTGGAAAAAGTCATCGGGCCGATGAGCACGATGATGGCCTGCCCGCCCGGCAGCCAGAAGAAACGCGCCTTCGTGCCTGTCGTCGGTGACGGCTTCATGCTGCGTTACAACAGCAAGTTGCCGGTCGTGGTGTATGCGCCGTCGGACGTCGAGGTGCGTTACCGCATCTGGTCGGCCTCGGACAAAGTCGGTACAGCCCTGCAGGAATAACCCGAACAAGGAGTGCGTCGTTTGATTACCTGCCACGTCCGATATGTCATTGATCCCTACCAATTGCCTGAGTTCGAGGCCTACGCCAAGGCCTGGCTCGGCATCGTCGAGCGCTTGGGCGGCACCCATCACGGCTATTTTTTGCCGTCCGAAGGCGCGAGCAATATCGCTTATTGCCTGTTCAGTTTTCCGTCGCTGGCGGATTACGAAAGCTATCGGCACATCGCCATGACCGACCCGGAAAGCACGGCACTGGTTGCCAGTCTGGTCGAGAAGAAGTTCATCGTCAGCTACGAGCGCAGCTTTCTGCGCCCTTTGCTGCCGTAAGCCCCTTCACGCCGAGACGCCGCACACCGCGGCGCGCTCGGCGACATGGCGCAGGCTGTCGAAGTTGATATTGGCGCCCGAGTCGATCGCCACGAATGTCTGCTCGCGCACCCCGGTTCGCGCTACGTATTGCTTGATCCCGGCCACGGCCAGGGCGCCGGAGGGTTCGGTGATCGAGCGGGTATCGTCGTAGATATTCTTGATCGCTGCGCAGAGGTCGTCGTTGCTGACGGTGATCACCTCGTCGACGCAAAAACGGCAGACCTCAAATCCGAACGCGCCGACCTGCGCTACCGCCACGCCATCGGCAAAGGTGCCGACATTGGGCAGCACGACGCGCTGATCGGCTTCGAGCGCAGCCTTCAGGCACGCTGAGTGTTCGGATTCGACGCCGATGATCCGCACCTCCGGGCGCAGATATTTGACGTACGCCGCGATGCCCGCGATCAGACCACCACCGCCTACCGGCACAAAGATCGCATCCAGCGAACCTTGATGCTGACGAAGGATTTCCATCGCCACGGTGCCCTGCCCGGCGATCACCTCCGGGTCATCGAACGGCGACACGAATGTGCGTCCGCTCTGTTCTGCCAGTTGCAGCGCATGGGCCAGTGCGAACGGGAAACTCTCGCCATGCAACAGCGCTTCAGCGCCACGACTGCGCACACCCAGCACTTTCAGTTCCGGCGTCGTCGCTGGCATGACGATGGTCGCTGCGATGCCCAGCTCGCGCGCTGCCAGCGCCACGCCTTGCGCGTGATTGCCAGCCGATGCCGTGATTACCCCCCGCGCCTTTTGCTCATCACTGAGTTGCACCAGTTTGTTGTAGGCGCCACGGATCTTGAAGGAGAACGTTGGTTGCAGGTCTTCACGCTTGAGCAGAATCCGGTTGCCCAGCGCCTCCGACAGCGCCGGCGCCGCTTGCAAAGGCGTGCGCACCGCGAGGTCGTACACCGGCGCGGCGAGGATCTTTTTCACGTAATGCTCAAGCAGGGTTTGCTGATCGTATGTGTAACTCATGAACATCTCCTTGGCAGAATTCACACGGTCCCTGTAGGAGCTGCCGAAGGCTGCGATCTTTTGATTTTGTTTTAGAAAAATCAAAGTCAAAAGATCGCAGCCTTCGGCAGCTCCTACATGAGCCACATTTCAAAAACCCCGGAGACAGAAAGTAAAAACCCGCCTCTAGGGCGGGTTGGGTGCTGCAGTCGTGAGCTAGCCCGCCAAATGAGGAATGGCGGTAATAATAATTGGCTGGCAGCGCAATACGGTGGAAGTCATGGGCTGGAAATTAGCCTGTGCGCAACGGGCAAGTCAATGACAAATATTTAGCGTCGACGTTAGTCTGGCGACGCTCTCATCACACCAGGGAAGGCTGCTCGCGATAGCGGAGGTCAGCCAAAGATGAGGTGACTGACACTCCGCTATCGCGAGCAGGCTCACTCCTACACTGGAATGTCGTGGGATTCAGCCCTTTTTTACGGCGAAAAACGCGGCGGTTTCGTAAGGCACCGTCACCACATCCCTGCCGCGCAGTTCAGGCTCTGCGGCGATCAACGCACGAATCTGCTCATCGACCTTCGCCCGCTGCGCTTCCGGATGCGCGGCGATGAAACTGGTGGAGCGCACCCGATTGAAAATCACGTCTTCCGGTGAGCCGGTGTGTCCATGGTGAAACCGCTCGACCTGCAGTGGCGCAAATGCCGGGTGCGGAAACGCTGTGCGCCAAGCACCGGTGTAAAAGCGCGGCGTGTCACCTTCCAGTGCGTTTACGATGGCATCCAGTTTCGGCACCCAACTGACTTTGGTGTCACGCAGGTTCCAGATCAACCCTAACTTGCCACCGGGCTTGAGCACCCGGGCGATTTCGCTCAGCGCCTCGGCGCTGGCGAACCAGTGAAACGCCTGCGCGCAAATCACCACATCCACTGAGGCGTCCGGCAACGGCAGATCGGTCGCGGTGCCGCTTACGGCCAGCACATCGGGCCAGGCGTCAGACAGCTTTTCGAGCATCTGCGCCACCGGTTCAACGGCGATCACTTGCGCGCCGGTCGCCACCAGACGCCCGGTGAACTTGCCGGTGCCGGCGCCCAGATCGATCACGGTTTTATGCCTGTCCAGCCCCAGCGTCGCGCTTAACCATTGACTGACCTGCGGCGGATAGTCCGGCCGCCCTTTCACATAGGTGTCGGCAGCCGTTTTGTAACCGGCAGCGGCTGAGTGATGGACGTGATCGGTCATGGCAACGCTCCTTACGGCAAAACATCGGATCGACGGCAGACGCTCCCGAGCATAGCGCTTGAATTTACGCTTACCTTGAACAGTCACTGACAATGCAATGAATAAAAATTCACCCTGTGGTGTTCAAAGTGAAACATAACCTTCTGTGGAGCCTTGCCCATGACTATCCGTTCCGTTATGTTCGCCGCCCCGTTGCTGCTGGTCGCGGCGATGTCCAGCCAATTGGCCCTGGCCAATGGTGACGAAGAAGACCCCGTCCAGAAACCCGAATGCCCGAAAGGCCAGGTCTGGGACAGCAAAACCCAGAAGTGTGTGCTGCAAACCAGTCGCTTGCTGCCGGACGCTGACCGTACTGGTTACGCCTATCGCCTCGCCAAGGCCGGTCGCTACGAAGAAGCACTGGCGCTGCTCGACACGCTGAAGCAGCCGAACACCGCCAAGGCCCTCAACTATCGCGGTTACGCCACGCGCAAGCTGGGGCGCACCGACGAAGGCATCGGTTATTACCTGCAATCGGTGAAACTCGATCCGCAGTACGCGCAAGTGCGCGAATACCTCGGCGAGGCCTATGTGATCAAGGGCCGCGTCGACCTGGCGCAGGAACAGTTGCAGCAGATCCAATCGATTTGCGGCACCTCTTGCGAGGAATACCAGGACCTGGCTGAGGCCATCAACGATTCATCGAAAACCTGAGCACTTATAAGGGCCGCCATCATCTTCAACGATCAGGCATTCAGAGCAGAACTCGGACAGCACCTGGCGCGACTGTGGCGCTACGGTCTGTTGCTGTCGCGCAATCGGCACGTGGCCGAGGATCTGGTGCAAGCCACCTGTGTGCGAGCGCTGGAGCGCGCCAGTCAGTACATCGCCGGCACGCGCATGGATCGCTGGTTGCTGAGTATTCTGCATTCGATCTGGCTCAACGAAGTGCGCGCTCGGCGCGTGCGTCAAGGCGCGGGTCAGGTCGATGCCGATGGTCAACTGGCGTTCGATGGTGAATACGCGGCGCAAACGCACGTGATGGCGGCGCAAGTGATTCGCCGCGTCGACGCCTTGCCGGAAACCCAGCGCGAAACGGTTTATCTGGCCTATGTCGAAGGCTTGTCCTATCGCGAAGTCGCTGAAATCCTGCAAGTACCGATCGGCACCGTCATGAGCCGTCTGGCCACCGCCCGCCTCAAACTCGCCGAATACCCGCCACTGCAGGCAGTGCCGAAACCCACCGAAGGAGACCGCTCATGAACACACCTTCGGATGAGCAACTGGTCGCCTACCTGGATGGCGAACTCGACGGCGACGATCGCCAACAACTCGACAATGCCATTGCCGAAGACTCGTTGCTCAGTCTGCGCGTGCAATGGCTCAGCCGCAGCAATCTGCCGTACAAGAACGCCTATGACGAGCTCGCGCAACAGGCACCGCTCGATCGTCTGCAAGCGCGGCTGGATGCCATTCCTTCGCCAGAAAAGCCTGGGCTGAGTCGCCGCTGGTTTATCGGTGGCGCTGCCGCTGCGCTGTTGGCCGGTGGCGTTTTGGCCGACCGGTTATTCCTTGGCTGGCACGCCGCGCAATCGAACAACTGGCGCGCACTGGTGGGCGATTACATGGCGCTGTATGTGCCGCAGACGCTTGATCATCTGCCCACCGACGAAGCTGCCCAACGGGCGCAACTGCGCACGATCGATGCGCGTCTGGGCCTGAACCTTGCACCAGCCACTTTGAAGCTGCCTGATGCCGAATTCAAACGGGCGCAGATGCTTGAGTACGACGGCGTACCGATTGCGCAGATCGTTTATCTGGATGCGAAACATGGGCCACTGGCGCTGTGTGTCACGCGCTCAAACAGCGGCAGTCAGCCGTTGGCCCATGAACGTCGGCGTGAGATGAACGTGGTGTATTGGACTGAACGGCAGCATTCATGGATGTTGATCGGACACGACGCCCCGGTTGCGCTGGAAGACAAGGCAAAACTGTTAAAAAGTCGCTTAAGTACCGGATAGATCCTGCACTATGCTGAGCGAGTGTTTTTCCAGGGACGACTCCACAATGCCTGATTCATCTCGTTCTGCCTTACTGGTGATCGACGTTCAAAACGACTTCACCCCCGGCGGCCAATTAGCGGTACCGGAAGGTGACCTGATTGTGCCGCTGATCAACCGGCTTTCCCGCCAGTTCACCCAGGTTGTCGTCGCACAGGACTGGCACCCGGCCGGTCACGCCTCATTCGCGTCCAGCCATCCCGGTCACCAGCCCTACGATGTCATTCAGTTGGCTTACGGCGAGCAGACACTCTGGCCCGACCATTGTGTGCAATCGACAGCGGGGGCCGAGTTTCACCGGGAACTTGACCTGCCTCATGCCCAACTGATCATACGCAAGGGCTGTAACCCTGATATCGACAGCTATTCAGCCTTTCTGGAAGCCGATCGCCGCACCACCACGGGGCTGGCCGGCTACTTGAGAGAGCGCGGGATCGATACGGTTTACATGGTGGGGCTGGCACTGGATTTCTGCGTGATGTTTTCGGCGCTGGATGCGCGGGCAGCGGGGTTCAATGCCTACGTGGTGCTGGATGCGTGCCGGGCGATCGATCTGAATGGCTCACTGGCGGCAGCGATTGAGCGGATGCAAAGTGCCGGGGTCGGGTTGATTCAATCCACAGAGCTGGTCTGAACAACCACTGCCCCCTGTAGGAGCGAGCCTGCTCGCGAAGGCGCCAGGCCAGTCAACGCATACTTGGCTGACAGATCGCCTTCGCGAGCAGGCTCGCTCCCACAGGTATATTTTCAGCGTCATGAAGCTCAGGCGTTAGTGGGTAACCACAACCGGAACCGTGCCCCGCCCAACGGCGAGGACTCCACGGTCAACGTGCCACCCTGCGCTTCCAGTGCGCGGCGACTGATCGCCAGGCCCAGGCCAAAACCGCCAGTGGCGCGATCACGGCTGCGGTCGAGTCGATAGAACGGCTCGAAAATCCGCTCACGCTCGTCATCGGGGATACCGATGCCGTCATCATCGACCCAGATCTCACAGCCCTCGGCATTGACCTGCACGCCTATCTGAATGCGCTTTTCGCAATAGCGCATGGCGTTGCGCAGCAGATTCTGGATCGCCCGCGCGGTCAGGCGCGGATCGAGGGAAAAGCGTTCCAGTTGACCGTGCAGCAGCACGTCGATGACGATCTCCGGCGACTCCAGCTCATCATCGACACTGCCCAGAATGCTGTCGATGAACTCATCCAGCGACACCTCGACCTGCTCCGGCAGTTGCGCCGGGTTCTGCAAACGGCTGTAGGAAAGCAACTCCAGCACCAGTTCATCCAGCTCACGAATATGCGCGACCAGTCCCAGCAGGCGCTCGCGGCTGGCGGCCGGCAAGTCATCGGACAGGGCCAGGGCTAGGCCGAAATCCAGGCGCGTCAACGGTGTGCGCAGTTCATGGGACACGGCGTTGAGCAGGTCACGTTGCTGATTGAGCAGGTTTTCGATATCGCCGGCCATGGTGTCGAAGACGTTGGCGAGGCTGCCGATGTTGGAACTCGGGGCGATTTTCGTGCGCTCGCTCAGGTGGCCTTTACCGAAGCGTTCGGCGGTGCCCTTGAGGCGTTCCAGATCACGCCAATGCGGGCGCAGCCACATCAACAGGCAGGCCAGCAACGTCGCACCGATCAGCACGTTGATGCTCCAGTACAACAGATCGACGTCCATCGGATCCGGCGGCACGACCATTTGCACGGCAGTGGTGTCATCCAGCGGCGTCACCGCCAGCGTGCGCCAGCCCCAATCGCCAATGCGCACAACGTTTTCACCGCGACGCAGGCGTTCCTGCTCGATGGCGGTGAACTTGGCATCGTCGATCCGCGCGAGAACGATGTGCAACGGCTGGAAATCCTTGTCCATCGTTGCCGCCAGCGCTGGCCACTGCTCATGCGGCACCGCATGAAACTGGCGGGTAATCAGCGATTGCAGGCCGCGCGAATAGTCGAGGTTGTAAGTGACAAAGCGATCGCGGAAGGCCATGACCACCAGATCCGGCACCAGATAGATCGCCGCGCTGTAGGAGACGATCGTCACCAGATACAGGCGAAACAGGATGCGAAACATCAGTTCAGCATTCCCACTCGGAGCGGCTGAACAGATAGCCCTTGCCCCACACGGTCTTGATCTTGCGCGCCTCGCCTGCGTGGTCGTCGAACTTGCGGCGCAGCTTGGAAATCGCCACGTCCACCGAGCGGTCGGTGCCGTTGAATTCGATACCGCGCAGGCGTTGCAGGATCTGGTCGCGGCTCAACACTTCGCCGGCATGACGAGCCAGCACTACGAGCAAGTTGTACTCACCGCTGGACAACTCGACCGGCTGATCGCGCCAGGTGACGGTGCGCTCGGACAGGTCGATGCACAGATTGCCCATGAGAATGCGGTCATTGGCGGTCAGCGGTTCGCCAAGGCTACTGCGGCGCAACAAGGTGCGCACCCGCGCCAGCAACACGCGTGGTTCGCAAGGTTTGGTGACGTAATCGTCGGCGCCCATTTCCAGGCCCAAAACCTGATCGTGGCTGTCGTCGCGGGCCGTCAGCATCAGGATCGGCAGCGTCGCCGAATCGGCGCGCAGCAAACGGCAGACTTGCAGGCCGTCGAGGCCGGGCAGCATCAGGTCGAGGATCACCAGATCCGGCGGATTGATTCGCGCCCGCTCGCGCACATGGTCGCCACGGCCGATCACGCTGACGGAATAACCGTTGCGTTCCAGGTAGCTGGAAATCAGTTCGGCGAGGGCGGTGTCGTCTTCGACCAGGAGGATGTTGGGCATGGGGTGATCCAGAAAGTGCTGTGGCGAACGATGAGGCACATTCGCGAGCAGGCTCGCTCCCACACTTGGAATGCGATCCCATGTGGAAGCGAGCCTGCTCGCGAAAGCTATCTATCTGTCGCAATAAATTTCAAGACCTGAAGGATATACGCCCTCGCCCATCCCTGAGCAAAACCCTTACACAATTTCACACAGCGCCTACAAAGCTTCACCGCTAATCTCGGCGTCTGCCCGTAGGATGCGGGCATCAATATTGGGGGTTGTACATGTCGAAGAAACTGCTGGCCGGGCTCGGCCTGATCGCGATGGCGCTGACGCTGAGCGCCTGTGATTCATCCTCGAAGGCTGAGGAACAGGCGCCACCGGCCACGGTGCGCATCGAGACGATCGAAGCGCATCCCCTGACGCTCAGCAGCGAACTCAGCGGCCGCATCGCCGCGCCACGAATCGCCGAAGTGCGGGCACGGGTGGCCGGTGTGGTCTTGCAGCGCACCTTCCGCGAAGGCAGCGACGTGAAAAAGGGCGACGTGCTGTTCCGCATCGATCCTGCACCGTTCAAGGCTGACCTCGACAGCGCTGAAGCCGCGCTGCGCAAGGCAGAAGCCAATGCCTTTCAAGCAAAACTGCAAGAGCAGCGCTACGCCCAGTTGATCGACGACAAAGCCATCAGCGCTCAGGACTACGACAATGCCCGCGCCAATGCCCGGCAAACCGCCGCTGACGTTGCGGCCAACAAGGCTGCCGTCGAACGGGCAAAACTGAACCTCGGTTACGCCACCGTCACCGCACCGATTTCCGGTCGCGTCGGCCGTGCGCTGGTCACCGAAGGCGCACTGGTCGGGCAGAACGAAACCACACCGTTGGCACTGATTCAGCAGCTCAACCCGATTCACGCCGACCTCACCCAATCGACCCGTGAACTCAACGAATTGCGCCGTGCGTTCCGCTCCGGGCAGTTGCAGGAAGTCGGCCAGGATCAGGTCAAAGCCACGCTGATTCAGGATGACGGCAGCCTGTATCCGCTGCCGGGCAAATTGTTGTTCAGCGACATCACCGTCGACCCGGGCACCGGCCAGATCATCCTGCGCAGCGAGTTCCCCAACCCGGATCTGGATTTGCTGCCGGGCAGCTTCATTCGTGTGCGTCTGGAGCAGGCGACCATTCAGAACGGCATTACCGTGCCGCAGCGTGCCGTGCAGCGTGACAGCGCCGGCATTGCTCAGGTACTGACCGTCGATGAGCAAATGCGCGTCGCCGAACAACCGGTGCAACTGGGCGCGGTGCAGAACAATCGCTGGATCGTCACCGGCGGCCTCAAGCCCGGCGACCGCATCGTCATCGAAGGCCTGCAACACGCCCGCCCCGGCGAAACCGTGCAGATCGACGACACCCCTCTTCCACTTGCCCAGACCTCTGGTCAGTAAGCAGGACGCTTTTCTATGCCGCAGTTCTTTATCGACCGCCCGGTGTTTGCCTGGGTCGTCGCGCTGTTCATCCTGTTGGCCGGTGCGCTGGCCATCCCGCAGTTGCCGGTGGCGCAATACCCCGACGTCGCCCCGCCGCAGATCGAGATCTACGCCGTGTACCCGGGCGCCTCGGCGCAGACAATCGACGAAAGCGTGGTCAGCCTGATCGAGGAAGAGCTAAACGGCGCCGATCACTTGCTGTACTTCGAATCGCAAAGCAGTCTCGGCAGCGCGACGATCAAAGCCACGTTCCAGCCGGGCACCAACCCGGAGCTGGCGCAGGTCGACGTGCAAAACCGCCTCAAGGTGGTCGAATCGCGCCTTCCGCAAGCGGTCAATCAGCAGGGCTTGCAGGTCGAAAAAGTCTCGTCCGGTTTTCTCTTGCTAATCACCCTGACCTCCAGCGACGGCAAGCTCGATGACGTGGCGCTCAGCGATTATCTGGCGCGTAACGTGATGAACGAGATCAAGCGTCTGGACGGGGTCGGCAAGGCGCAGTTGTATGGTGCCGAACGGGCCATGCGCATCTGGATCGATCCGCAGAAGCTGATCGCGTTCAACCTGACACCGGCTGACGTCAATGAAGCCATCGTGGCGCAGAACGCCCAGGTTTCAGCGGGTAGCATCGGTGATCTGCCGTCACCTTCGACGCAGGAAATCACCGCGACCATTCTGGTGAAAGGCCAATTGGCGACACCGCAGGAATTCGCCGACATCGTGCTCAAGGCCAATCGCGATGGCTCCACGGTGCGCATCGGTGACGTCGCGCGGGTCGAGATCGGCAGTCAGGAATACCAGTTCGGTACGCGCCTCAATGGCAAACCGTCGACCGCTGTCGGCGTGCAGTTGTCGCCGGGCGCCAACGCACTGAACACCGCGACGTTGGTGCGGGCGAAGATGGATGAGCTGTCGCGCTACTTCCCGGCGGGCGTGGAATACAAGATCCCGTACGACACCTCGCCGTTCGTCAAAGTCTCGATCACCAAAGTGATTTACACCTTGGGCGAAGCGATGCTGCTGGTGTTCGCGGTGATGTTCCTGTTTCTGCAGAACGTGCGTTACACGCTGATCCCGACGCTGGTGGTGCCGGTGGCGCTGATGGGCACGTTCGCGACCATGCTGGCATTGGGTTTCTCGATCAACGTGCTGACCATGTTCGGCATGGTGCTGGCCATCGGCATTCTGGTGGACGATGCCATTGTTGTAGTGGAGAACGTCGAACGGATCATGGCCACCGAGGGCTTGTCGCCCAAGGAAGCCACACGCAAGGCCATGACGCAGATCACCGGCGCGATCATCGGCATCACCCTGGTGCTGGTCGCCGTGTTTATTCCGATGGCGTTCATGCAGGGCTCGGTCGGAGTGATCTACCAGCAGTTCTCGCTGTCGATGGCGACGTCGATTCTGTTCTCGGCGTTCCTCGCCCTGACCCTGACGCCGGCATTGTGCGCGACTCTGCTCAAACCGATTGCCAAGGGCGAGCATCACGAGAAGTCCGGGTTCTTCGGCTGGTTCAACCGCCGCTTCGAGCACCTGACCGATCGTTATCAGGGCTGGGTCGGCTATGCGCTGAAACGCAGCGGCCGTTACCTGCTGATTTACGCTGTGCTGCTGGTTGGGCTGGGCCTGTGCTTTGCGCGTCTGCCCTCCTCGTTCCTGCCGGTGGAAGATCAGGGCTACACCATCACGGATATTCAACTGCCGCCCGGCGCCACCAAGAATCGTACGGTGGCGGTGGCCGAGCAACTTGAAGCGCATAACGCCGGCGAGCCGGGGATCAGTGACACCGTGGTGATTCTCGGTTTCAGCTTCTCCGGTAGCGGCCAGAACGCAGCCTTGGCGTTCTCGACGCTGAAGGACTGGTCGCAGCGCAGCGGTGATGATGCCGCCAGCTCGATTGCCGATCGCGCCAACATCGCGCTAAGTGAAATCAAGGACGCCATGGCGTTCTCGGTGCTGCCACCGCCCGTGGATGGTCTCGGCACGTCGAGCGGTTTCGAGTTCCGCTTGCAGGATCGCGGCGGCCTCGGCCACGCGACCTTGATGCAGGCGCGCAGCGAACTGCTCGCGGCTGCCGAGAAAAGCCCGGTATTGATGAATGTGCGCGAAAGCGCGCTGGCCGAAGCGCCGCAGGTGCAACTGGTGGTCGACCGCAAGCAGGCCAATGCCCTCGGCGTCTCGTTCGCCGACATTGGTAATGTGCTGTCCACTGCCGTCGGCTCCAGCTACATCAACGACTTCCCCAATCAAGGGCGCATGCAACGCGTTGTCGTGCAAGCCGAAGGCGATCAACGCAGCCAGGTGGCCGATCTGCTGAAAATGCATGTGCGCAACAACACCGGGCATATGGTGCCGCTGTCGGCATTTGTGCAGGCCAACTGGATTCAAGGCCCGGCGCAATTAACCCGTTACAACGGCTATCCGGCGATTGCGATTTCCGGCGAACCGTCGCCGGGGCACAGTACCGGTGAGGCCATGGCGGAAATCGAACGTCTGGTGGCGCAGGGGCCGAAAGGCCTGGGTCAGGAATGGACCGGGTTGTCGTTGCAGGAACGCTTGTCTGGCAATCAGGCGCCGATCCTCCTCGGTCTGTCGTTGCTGGTGGTGTTCCTGTGTCTGGCGGCGCTGTACGAGAGCTGGTCGATTCCGACTTCGGTGTTGCTGGTGGTGCCCCTGGGCGTCCTCGGCGCGGTGCTGGCTGTGACATTGCGCGGCATGCCCAATGATGTGTTCTTCAAGGTTGGCCTGATCACCATCATCGGTCTGTCGGCGAAGAACGCGATCCTGATCATCGAGTTCGCCAAGAGCCTGTATGACGAAGGTCACGACCTGATCGATGCGACGTTGCAGGCAGCGCGTTTGCGTCTGCGACCGATCGTGATGACTTCGCTGGCGTTCATTCTCGGCGTGGTGCCGTTGGCCATTGCCACTGGCGCCAGTTCCGCAAGCCAACAGGCGATCGGCACCGGGGTGATCGGCGGGATGATTACCGCGACACTGGCGGTGATCTTCGTGCCCGTCTTCTTCGTCGTCGTCATGAAGCTCGTACAACGCTTCACCAAACCCCACTGATTTTAATTGTGGGAGCGAGCCTGCTCGCGAAAGCGTCGGTACATTCAACGTCGATGTTGACTGACCGGACGCCTTCGCGAGCAGGCTCGCTCCCACAGGGATTCTGCAAACATCCAGCGCTGTGGTCACACCTGCCATCGCTGGGCTAAGGTGTCTGAACCACCCTGGCCCATCGAGTCCCCATGCGCTTCCTCGCCCGCACCCACCCTCGCCTGTCTGCCGCCGCCCTGTTCGGCCTCGCCACCGGCCTGTTGGTCCCCGCCGATTCCATCGCCAGCAAAATCCTCATCGGCTGGAACGCCGGTGTCTGGACTTATCTGATCCTGATGTTCTGGCTGACCGCGCGCGCCAAAGCCCCGGACGTCAAACGCATCGCTGAAGTCGAAGACGAAAATGCCGGGCTGGTGCTGTTCGTGGTGTGCATCGCCGCGCTGGCGAGCCTGGCGACCATCACCTTCGAGCTTGCCGGCAGCAAGGACCTGGAAACCACGCGCAAACTGCTGCACTACGGTTTTACCGCACTGACCGTGATCGGTTCATGGCTGCTGATCGGGGTGATTTTCTGCGTGCACTACGCCAGGTTGTATTACACCTGGGATGGCAAGGAGCCGGCGTTACGCTTCGCCGAGGGGCTGACGACCCCTAACTATTGGGACTTCTTGTACTTCTCCTTCACCATCGGCGTCGCCGTGCAGACGGCAGATGTCGGTGTTGCCACGCGCGATATCCGCAAAATCGTATTGGCACAATCGTTGATCGGATTCGTGTTCAACACCGCGATTCTGGGCTTTTCGATCAATATCGCTGCCGGTTTGTTCGGCTGACGGCATTCCGCCCGTCGGCAACAAGTCGAAGGCAAGTGATCATTCACTTGACGAAATATTTGTTTTTGGTGTTTCCTGAAACCGGTTTCAGCACTGTTCGCAGACGCTGAACCTATAAATCCAATAATAAGGTTTCAGACCGTGAACGACTTCTCCGCCGCCCAGCGCAGCCGCGTGACCATGCTTGATGTCGCCGAACGCGCTGGGGTATCCAAAGCCAGCGTCTCGCGCTTCATCGGCGATGATCGCGCCCTGCTCTCCGATGCCATTGCGCTGCGCATCGAGCAGGCCATCAGCGAACTCGGCTATCGTCCCAATCAAATGGCCCGAGGCCTGAAACGTGGGCGTACACGCCTGATCGGCATGCTGGTGGCCGATATCCGTAACCCTTATTCGATTGCCGTCATGCACGGGGTGGAGACCGCTTGCCGTGCCCACGGCTACAGCCTGGTGGTGTGCAACACCGATCGCGATGACGAGCAGGAACGCCAGCACCTGGCGCTGTTGCGTTCGTACAACATCGAAGGGCTGATCGTGAACACGCTGGGTCATCACCGTGACGAATTGCACGAGCTGCGCCGCGAGATGCCGCTGGTGCTGGTGGATCGCAAGGTCGAAGGGCTGGACAGCGACATGGTCGGACTGAACAACCCACAAGCGGTGGAGATGGCGCTCACGCATCTGGAGCAGCGCGGTTATCGGGATCTGGTGCTGGTCACTGAACCGTATGACGGCACCAGTTCGCGGATCGAGCGGGTCAGCAGTTTTCAGGCACAGATTGCTCAGCGCTCGGTCCTGACTGGGGCGGTACTGGAAACCGGCGACGATCTGAGCGCGCAACTTCAAACCTTTCTGAACACCCCCGGTAATGGCCCGAAAGCGCTGTTTTGCGCCAATGGTGTGGCGGCGTTGGCGGCCACGTCGGTATTGCGAGTATTGGGTGTTCGGTTGTTCGAGGATGTCGGGCTGATAGCCCTGGATGATCTGGATTGGTATCCGTTGGTGGGCAGCGGGATTACCGCGCTGGCTCAGCCGACGGCAGAGATTGGCGCGCGGGCGTTTGAGTGTTTGCTCAAGCGCTTGCGTGGGGATGACGACGAGGCGCGGGTGGTGGATTTTGCGCCGGTGCTGGTGGAGCGTGGGTCGACCCGTGAAGTAGGCGGTGTCTGATCTGACGCTATCGCTGGCAAGCCAGCTCCCACAGGTTCAGAGGTGTACCAAGCCTTTGTGTACGACCCGAACACTGTGGAAGCTGGCTTGCCAGCGATGAGACCCGAAAGGACAACACAGAAGCACCTGATATTTTTTTGAACAAAAATGAAACCGGTTTCAGAGGTCAATAACAATGAATAAACCCGCCGTTTCCATCAGCCTGTCCAGCTACGGCGCCGAGCTTGTACGCCAGCGCGGGCAGGATGCTTTCATCGAGGTTCTGGCTGCGGCCGGGGCCAATCGCATTGAGTGGCGCGAGGAGCTGCTGACGCGTGAAGACCCTGCGCAACTGGCGCAGGCCACGCAGGCGCTAGGCCTGCAAAGCATCTATTCCTCCCCTACCGAACTGTGGCTGGCCGGTCAGGCGCAGCCCAATCCCGAGTTGATCACCGCACTGCAACAAGCCGAAGCGTTCGGCTCGAAATGGCTGAAAGTCTCCCTCGGCTACTTCACCGACACTAACGATCTGCAAGCCCTGGCCGAACGCCTGAAGCACACTTCAGTGCAACTGCTGGTGGAAAACGACCAGACCCTGCACGGCGGACGCATCGAACCGTTTCAGCGCTTCTTCGCGGCCGTCGAGCAGCACAACCTGCCGATCAGAATGACCTTCGACATCGGCAACTGGCAGTGGCAGGACCAATCCGCCGCCAGCGCCGCCCGCCTGCTCGGCCGGCATGTCGGTTACGTGCACTGCAAAGCCGTGGCCCGGCGCGCCGACGGCAAACTGGTCGCGGTGCCGCCGGCCGTCAGTGACCTGCATCTGTGGGAACAACTGCTGCGGCACATGGCCCAAGGCGTTATGCGCGCCGCCGAATATCCATTGCAGGGCGAGGACCTGGTGCAGCTGACCACCGAGCACGTCGCCGCCCTCGCCCGCCTCGGCCAATCGCGTCTGGAGCCAGATCATGTCTGAGATCGATATTCTCTCGTTCGGCGAAACCATGGCGATGCTGGTCGCCGAGCAGACCGGTGATCTGGCGGCAGTCGAACACTTTCACAAGCGCATCGCCGGGGCCGACAGCAATGTTGCGATCGGGCTGTCGCGCCTGGGTTTCAACGTCGCGTGGCTGAGCCGCGTCGGTAATGATTCGCTCGGGCGTTTTGTGGTCGAAACCTTGATCAAGGAAGGTCTGGATTGCAGCCACGTCGATGTCGATAAACAGCACCCGACCGGTTTCCAGTTCAAATCCCGCAACGATGACGGTAGCGACCCGCAGGTCGAGTATTTCCGGCGCGGTTCGGCGGCCAGTCATCTGTCGTCCCAGTCGATCACGGCCAGTCTGTTGAGCGCCCGCCATCTGCATGCGACTGGCATTCCTCCGGCGCTCTCGGCGTCGGCGCGGGAGATGTCCTTTGAGCTGATGACACGCATGCGCAATGCCGGGCGCAGCGTGTCGTTCGACCCCAATCTGCGTCCGAGCCTGTGGGCCAGCGAGGGCGAAATGATCCGCGAGATCAACCGTCTCGCCGCCCTCGCCCATTGGGTGCTGCCGGGGTTGAGTGAAGGTCGTTTGCTCACCGGTTTCGAAGACCCGGCGGACATTGCTGCGTTTTATCTTGATCAAGGTGCCGAAGCGGTGGCGATCAAGCTTGGCCCGCAAGGCGCTTATTACCGAACGCAGCTGGATCAGGGTTTTGTTGCCGGCGTGCCGGTGACCAATGTCGTCGATACGGTCGGTGCCGGTGACGGCTTTGCAGTGGGGATGATCAGTGCCCTGCTCGAACATCAGAGTTTTGCCGAGGCAGTGCAGCGTGCGAACTGGATTGGCAGTCGCGCGGTGCAGAGTCGGGGGGATATGGAAGGCCTTCCGACCCGGGCTGAACTCTTCAGCGAATTTGAGGCCGCCATCGCTGGCAAGCCAGCTCCCACAAGGGTTGATGTTGGCAATGCAATCTTTGACATACCCGAGATCCCTGTGGGAGCTGGCTTGCCAGCGATGAGGCCCTGACAGGCAACCGATTCATTGAACCTGCTGCGACAAAAACAACAAGCTCAGGAGCAAGACCCATGAAAACCGCAACCCTCGCCACCCGCCGTTGGTGGTACATCATGCCCATCGTGTTCATCACCTACAGCCTGGCGTATCTGGATCGCGCCAACTACGGCTTTGCCGCTGCCTCGGGTATGGCCGAAGACCTGATGATCACCCCGGGCCTGTCATCGCTGCTCGGCGCGCTGTTCTTCCTCGGGTACTTTTTCTTCCAGGTGCCGGGTGCGGTCTACGCGCAAAAACACAGCGTGAAGAAACTGATTTTCGTCAGCCTGATTCTCTGGGGCGGCCTCGCCACGTTGACCGGCGTGGTCTCCAACGCCTATTGGCTGATCGTCATCCGCTTCATGCTCGGCGTGGTCGAAGCCGCTGTAATGCCGGCGATGCTGGTGTATCTGTGCCATTGGTTTACCCGTGCCGAACGCTCGCGGGCCAACACTTTTCTGATCCTCGGCAACCCGGTGACGATGCTGTGGATGTCGGTGGTTTCGGGTTATCTGGTGCAGCATTTCAGCTGGCGCTGGATGTTCATCATCGAGGGCCTGCCGGCGGTGCTCTGGGCGTTTATCTGGTGGCGTCTGGCCGATGATCGTCCGGCGCAGGCCAAATGGCTCAATGAGCAGGAAAAGCAGGATCTGGAAAGCGCACTGGCGGCCGAACAGGTCGGCATCAAAGCGGTGAAGAACTACGCCGAGGCGTTCCGTTCGCCGAAGGTGATCATTCTCGCGCTGCAGTTTTTCTGCTGGAGCATCGGCGTTTACGGATTCGTACTGTGGCTGCCGTCGATCCTCAAGGCCGGCGCGCAAATGGACATGATCGAGGCCGGCTGGCTGTCGGCGCTGCCGTATCTGGCGGCGGTGATTGGCATGCTTGTGGTGTCGTGGGGTTCGGACAAGTTGCAGAAGCGCAAACGCTTCGTCTGGCCGCCACTGCTGATCGCATCGATCGCGTTTTACGGCTCCTACGCGCTGGGCGCAGAGCACTTCTGGTGGTCGTACACGCTGCTGGTGATTGCCGGCGCGTGCATGTACGCACCTTACGGGCCGTTCTTTGCCATCGTCCCGGAGATTCTCCCGGCCAACGTTGCCGGCGGCGCGATGGCGCTGATCAACAGCATGGGCGCACTTGGTTCGTTCGGCGGCTCGTATCTGGTCGGTTACCTGAACAGCTCCACCGGTTCGCCCGGTGCTTCGTACCTGTTGATGAGCGGCGCGTTGCTGCTGTCGGTGGTGCTGACAATTTTTCTCAAGCCCGGCGCCAGTGATCGCGTCGTCGCCAAAGCCGTCGCCACGCGTGCCGTGCCGGCGCATTCCTGAAGAGACTTTTGCCATGAAAAAACAGGTCGTGTTGTACAAGAAACTTTCACCCGCGTTGATGGCTCGTCTGCAAGAGCAGTGTGAGGTGACGCTGATCAACAGCCTCGACGCCGACGGCCTCATGCAACTGCGCGATGCCCTGCCCCGCGCCCACGGTTTACTCGGCGCCAGCCTGAAACTCGACGCAGCCTTGCTCGATCTCGCGCCGCAACTCGAAGCCATCGCCAGCGTCTCGGTCGGCGTCGATAACTACGACATCGATTACCTGAGTCAGCGCAAGATCCTCCTGAGCAACACCCCGGACGTGCTCACCGAAACCACCGCTGACACCGGTTTTGCGCTGATCCTCGCTGCCGCCCGGCGTGTAGTGGAACTGGCGAACATGGTGCGCAGCGGCCAATGGAACCGCAACATCGGCCCGGTGCATTTCGGCACCGATGTGCATGGCAAGACGCTGGGGATTATCGGCATGGGCCGTATCGGCGAAGCGCTGGCGCAGCGTGGGCATTTCGGATTCGGCATGCCGGTGATCTATCACAGCCAGTCGCGCAAACCGGCGGTCGAGGCGCGATTCGATGCGCAATACCGCAGCCTGGAAGATCTGCTCAAGCAGGCCGACTTCATTTGCCTGACCTTGCCGCTGACGGCGCAGACCGAAGGCTTGATCGGCGCCGAGCAGTTCGCGCTGATGCGCCCGGAAAGCATTTTCATCAACATCTCGCGGGGCAAGGTGGTCGATGAAGCGGCGATGATCGAGGCGCTGCGTCATCAACGGATTCGTGCGGCGGGGCTGGATGTGTTTGAGCGTGAGCCGTTGAATCATGATTCGCCGCTGTTGCAACTGAACAATGTGGTGGCGACACCGCACATGGGCTCGGCGACGCATGAGACGCGCGAGGCGATGGCGCGCTGTGCGGTGGAGAATCTGTTGGCGGCGCTGAAGGGAGAGAAACCGGCGAATCTGGTGAATCCATCGGCCTGGCAGGGCTGAAATTTTCATTGCCTGTTCTGGCCCCTTCGCTGGCAAGCCAGCTCCCACAGGGTTCTCGCGCGGACACAAATATCATGTCCACCTCAAATCACTGTGGGAGCTGGCTTGCCAGCGATGGGGCCAGTGCATGCAACACAAAACCATCAGGCACTACGCACCTGTAAAAGCTGCGCCGCACACAAGGCAATCCGCGCACAGGCATCCGCGAGTTTCACCCGATCGACCACCAAACCAATACGGATATGCCCCGCCGCACTCGGCCCGAATGCCTCACCGGCCAGCACCGACACGCCGTAACCCTCCAGCAACTGCTCGGCAAACGCCTGGGCATCCAGCCCCGTTTGGCGCACATCGACCATCACGAACATGCCGCCATCAGGACGAATCGGATAAAGCCCCGGACAATCGTGCAGACGCTCGCAGACCAGATCCCGGCGCAGGCGATACTCCTCGCGCATCTGCGTCACTTCCGGCAAATCGGTCTCCAGCGCAATCTGCGCGGCTTTCTGCACAAAATCCGGCAACCCGAACAACATGCTCAGCGACAAATTGACCAAATGCTCGGCCAGCGACTTCGGCCCGATCATCCAGCCGATGCGCCACCCGGTCATGGCGTGGGATTTCGACAGGCTGTTGATGGTTGCCGTGCGTTCGGCCATGCCCGGCAAACTCGCCGGGCTGACGTGCTGACCTTCGTAAAGCAGTTCGCTGTAGACCTCGTCGCTGATCAGCCACAAGTCATGGCGGATGCACAGCGCCGCCAGTTCTTGCCAGATCAGCAGTGACAGGCTCGCGCCGCTGGGGTTGTTCGGACTGTTGAGCAGCATGGCGCGGGTTTTCGGGGTGATGCGCGCGGCGACGTCGAGCGGGTCGACGCGAAAGCCGTTTTCCGGACGCACCGGCACGGGCACCACCGTTGCGCCGCACGCGCCAAACACGCCTTCGTAGGTGACGTACATGGGTTCGGCGACGATCACTTCATCGCCCGGATCAAGCAGACATTGCGCCACCGAATACACCGCGCATTGCGCGCCGGGCATGATGATCACGTGGTCGGCATCCACCGCTTGCCCGCTGCGCCGCCGATGGCGTTCGGCAATCAACTTGCGCAGCGCCAAACGGCCACGCACTTCGGAGTAATGGGTATCGCCAGCGAGCAAGCTGTCGATCGCGCCGTGGACAATCGGCAAAGGTGTATCGAAATCCGGGTCGCCAACGCTCAGCAGCAAGATATCGACACCCTCGGCGCGCAACTCCAGCGCTCGGTCGTGAATCTGCCAGGCCGCTGCTCCCTCCCCGGCGATTCGTTGGGTCAAGGCTGAATAGCGCATGTACGTCTCCTGATTGCGCGGTGTCCAGCCTTCACCGTATCTCAAATCACGAAACGCGCCACCATGGCATTCAAATCCACCGCCAGACGCGACAGTTCGTGAGTCGCGGCGCTGGTCTGGTTGGCCCCGGCAGCCGATTGCGTGGCCAGATCGCGGATGTTGACCAGGTTGCGGTCGACCTCGCGCGAGACTTGCGCCTGTTCTTCCGAAGCGCTCGCGATCACCAGGTTGCGTTCGTTGATCTGATGGATCGACTGGGTGATCTGCTCCAGCGCCACGCCGGCCGCGCGGGCCATTTCCAGGGTGGTCTGGGTGCGCTGATTGCTTTGCTGCATCGACGACACCGCTTCGCCGGTGCCGTTCTGGATACCGGCGACCATTTTCTCAATCTCTTGGGTCGATTGCGCGGTGCGATGGGCCAATGCCCGAACCTCGTCCGCGACCACGGCAAAACCACGCCCGGCCTCACCGGCGCGTGCGGCTTCGATTGCGGCGTTGAGCGCCAGCAGGTTGGTCTGTTCGGCGATGGCGCGGATCACATCGAGCACTTTGCCGATATCACGGCCCTGCGCGGCCAGGCCTTCGATCATGTGCGCGGTGTTCTGCACGTCATGGGTCATGGTCTGGATCGCGTCGACGGTTTTCACCACTTGATCGCGACCTTCGCGGGCGGCGTGGGTCGATTGATTCGAGGCCTCGGAGGTCGACACGGCGTTGCGCGCGACCTCTTCGACCGCGGCGGTCATCTCGTTGACCGCGGTGGCGGCTTGCTCGATTTCATTGTTCTGCTGCTGCAGGCCCCGGGAGGCTTCTTCGGTTACCGCACTAAGTTCTTCGGCAGCGGCGCCCAGTTGCGTGGCGGAGCCGGCGATCTGTTCGATGGTTTTGCGCAGGTTGCTCTGCATGGTGGCCAGTGCCTGCAGCAACTGCGTCGCTTCATCCTTGCCGTCGATTTCGATGGTTTTGCTCAGGTTGCCGTCGGCAATGGTTTGCGCAGCCAGTACGGCACGGTTCAGAGGGGTGACAATGCTGCGGGTCAGCAGCCAGGCCAGTAGCACGGTGGCCAGCGCTGCGATCACGGCAACGATGATGATCCCGGTCACGGCACTGTCGTAGTGTTCACCCGCCTTGGTGGCCGCCGTTTTCGCATCGGTCGTGTTGATTGCAATCAGCTTGTTGAGCTGCTCGCCCATCTGGTCGGTACCCTCCTTGATCCGCGTATTGATCAGGGTGCGCATCTCGTCGAGTTTGTCCTGACGCGACAGCTCAATCATCTGACTCTGCGCTTGCAGGTAGTTGTCCAGGGTGGTTGAGAAGGTCTGGTAGATTGCACGTTCTTCAGGGCCTGCCGGCAGCGCGGCATAGCTGGCCTGAGCCTTGCGCGCCTTGTCGACCAGCACGGCAATGCGCGTTTGCGCCTCTTGCAGGCTGGCCGGCTCGCGATTGACCAGTACACGGAACGACAGGATGCGCATGCGCAGGACGTTTTCCGTTACCGCACTGAGGTGAGTGACGCTGGGCAATTGCGTCGAGTCCATGTCGATCGAAGCCTGACGGATGATCGACATGCGATTGACGGCGAACACACCGAGCACGATCACCAGCAAGGCGATAAAGGCAAAACCGAGAAAGGCACGGGGCGCGATATTCAGGTTACGCAGGGACATAGTTGAGCTCTCGAAAGATAGAAACTACGAGCGTCCATGCGTCATCACTGGCCCGAGGGGGCGGGCTCAGTCCGGCGTCACTGTTTTTTAGGAAGTTTGGTGCGCGCCTGTTAGTTGTATCGGCCAGGCTTTAGGAAGATTGGGGGTCAAGAGCAACTATTTTTCCGGGTGTTACAACAATGAAACACTGGAGGATCGCTTTGTGTAGGAGCTGCCGAAGGCTGCGATCTTTTGATTTGAGCTTTTAAAAGAAAAATCAAAAGATCGCAGCCTTCGGCAGCTCCTACAGGGGTAGATCCCGATCTGGCTCAGCGCTTGGCGGCGAGCTGCCAGACGCGGGCGATGTCCGTGGCGCGTTCACGCAGCAGGCGCGGTGCTTCGGCGCAGGCCTGTTCCAACGTCATCGGCCCGCTAGTCACGGCGAATGCCGCATCGATGCCGTGTTCGTAGAGTTCTTGGTAACCCTCGCCCAAAGTACCGGCAATGACAACCACTGGCACATCATGCCGTTTGGCAATCCGCGCAACACCGAATGGGGTCTTGCCGCGCAAGGTCTGCGCATCGAATCGCCCTTCTCCGGTGATAACCAGATCGGCACCTTTGACCGCTTCGGCGAGGCCGACCAGTTCGGCGACCACTTCCACCCCGGCCTGGAATTGCGCGCCGAGAAAGGCCTTGGCTGCGAACCCCAAACCACCCGCTGCACCGCTGCCCGGTTCGTCTCGAACGTCTTTACCCAAGGCTTGCGCACACAGTTCGGCGAAGTGCGCCAACGCCTGATCGAGTTGCTGCACCTGCGCCGGCGACGCGCCTTTCTGCGGGCCGAAAATCGCTGAAGCACCGTGCGGGCCGCACAGCGGATTGTTCACGTCCGCAGCAATATCGAAACGCACCTGCGCCAGACGCGGGTCGAGTTCGCTCAGGTCCAAGCGTGCCAATTGCGCCAGTGCCAAGCCACCGGGCACCAACGCTTGATGCTGTGCATCGAACAACTTCACGCCCAGCGCCTGCATCGCCCCGGCACCACCATCGTTGGTGGCACTGCCGCCAATCGCCAGAATCACCCGTTGCGCGCCGGCATCCAGTGCCGCGCGAATCAATTCACCGGTGCCGAAAGTGCTGCTGATGCAGGCATCGCGCTGCCCCGGCGGCACCAATTGCAAGCCGCTGGCTTCAGCCATTTCAATGATTGCGGTGTGGTTGTGCGGCAACCAGCCCCACGCGGCGTCGACGGCTGTGCCCAGCGGGCCACGCACACGGGTGCGGCGCAGTTCGCCTTCGCAGGCAGCCAGAATCGATTCGACCGTGCCTTCGCCGCCATCAGCCATCGGGCATTTGATCATCGTTGCCTGCGGCCAGACCTGAGCCAGGCCGAGGGCGATGGCTTCGGCGACACCTTGGGCACTCAGGCTGTCCTTGAACGAGTCGGGGGCGATGACGATTTTCATGGGAATTCTCCGTTTGCAATGCCCCTCATGCTGCCAGTCGGCCTGCGCCTTGACGCCTGTCCGCTGCACAAGTGGCGGGGGCGTTTATTGTTCATTTTCACAAAGACAGGGAAAGTGGCGGTGAATGTTCGGCCGCCATCGCTGGCAAGCCAGCTCCCACAGGGATTGTCGGTAAACACAAATGTTGTGAACACCATCAACCTTTGTGGGAGCTGGCTTGCCAGCGATGGCGGCCTCAAAAACACCTCATGCCGAAATGTCAGTCTGGGGCAGCAGCTGCACCCCCAGATACAGCGCCAGCATCCCATCAAGCCGCAACGGATCAACCCCACTCAACTCGGCAATCCGCTCCATCCGATACCGCAAACTGTTGCGATGAATCCCCAGCGCATCGGCACACGCCTGACTCTGGCCATCGTGCTCACACCAACTGCGCAACGTCGCCAGCAATTGGCCGTTGCCGTCCTTGGCGATCACTTTACGCAACGGTTTGAGCAATTCGTCCAGCGCATCGTCATTGCGATGCCGCCACAACATCACCGGCAATCGATAGCGGTTCAGCGTCAGCAATCGCGAATGCGGTAACACTTCGCGGCCATAGGCGAGCAAGTCGCCCACACGCCGATAACAACGACGCAGCCCGGCGAGTCCATCGGCCTGCCCGCCCACGGCGATACGCAGAATCTTCCAGCCGAGGCCGTCGAGTTTTTCCAGCAAGCGATCATGCTCGACGTTTTGACTCGCCGGCCGGCACCACAACAGCGATGACTTCGCCGAACTCACGCACCAGCTATCGGGATAACGCGACGTCAGCCAGGCACTCAGCGCCTCGACGGTTTGCCCCGGCCCATGCTCAAGGCCCAGCTCGAACAGATACGGCACCCGCGTCAATTGCGGTTTGAGGCCAAGTTGCTGCGCCTCATCGACCAGACGCGGCGAATCCCCCGACTCGCTCAGCAGCAGCGCCAGCAAGTCATCACAACGTTGACGCCGCCATTGCTGCTCGGCCTGCTGATTGCGCTGGCCGACGAGCATTTCGGCGGTCATGCGCACCAGTTCGGCGTAAGTGCGCAACTGCTCCGGTTCGCCAGTGATGCCGAGTACTCCGATCAAGCGCTGATCGAGCAACAGCGGCAGGTTGATCCCCGGTTGCACGCCCTTCAAATGCACAGCGGTCTGCGCGTCGATCTCGACCACGCGACCGTTGGCCAACACCAGTTGCGCGCCTTCGTGACGGGTGTTGATGCGCTCCGGTTCGCCGCTGCCGAGGATCAGCCCCTGGCTGTCCATGACGTTGACGTTGTAGGGCAAAATGGCCATGGCCCGGTCGACGATGTCCTGGGCGAGGTCGTGATCGAGTTCGAACATAGCGGCGGCAATCCTTGATTTATGGCACTGGCGGTTGTTCACCCGCACAGGGTCTGACGGCAAACCCTGTGCGCAGGCACAAAGACAATCCAGCCAAAGGTGGCCGAGACTCTCGGGGCGATCAACGTTACCCTTTGCATCGCAAAAAATCATAATAAAGAGAGAGCCGCTATGTCGCAGAGCGCCGCAGCTACCCAGACCATCGATGACGGTAAAAACGCCGTTTATAAACGCATCACCCTGCGTTTGATCCCCTTCATTTTCATCTGCTACTTGTTCAACTACCTCGACCGGGTCAACGTTGGATTCGCCAAACTGCAGATGCTTGATGCCCTGAAATTCAGCGAAACCGTGTACGGCCTCGGTGCCGGTATCTTCTTCATCGGCTACGTGCTGTGCGGCGTGCCGAGCAATCTCGCATTGACCAAATTCGGCCCACGGCGCTGGATCGCGGTGATGATGATCACTTGGGGCACGCTGTCGACCTGCCTGTTGTTCGTCACCACCCCGACCGAGTTCTACACCCTGCGCCTGTTCACCGGTGCGGCTGAAGCCGGGTTCTTCCCGGGCGTTGTTTTGTACCTCTCGCAGTGGTTCCCGACCTTCCGCCGTGGCCGGATCATGGCGTTGTTCATGTCGGCGATCCCGGTGTCCGGCCTGCTCGGCAGCCCGTTCTCCGGCTGGATTCTCAATCACTTTGCGGCAGGCCAGGGTGGTCTGGCCGGCTGGCAGTGGATGTTTCTGCTGCAAGGCATTCCCACAGTGATCCTCGGCGCCCTCGCTTGGTTCCTGCTGAGCGACAGCTTCGCCAATGCCAAATGGCTGAGTCCGCATGAACGTGCGGTGCTTGAAGCGGATCAGGCTGAAGACCTGGCGAACAAGCCGAAATCTACCTCCGACTCGTTGCTGGCAGTGTTCAAGAACCCGACGATCTGGGCGTTCGGCCTGATCTACTTCTGCATCCAGAGCGGCGTGTACGCGATCAACTTCTGGCTGCCGTCGATCATCAAGAACCTTGGCTTCAGCGATAACCTGGTGATTGGCTGGCTGAGTGCGATTCCGTATCTGCTGGCGGCGGTGTTCATGCTGGTGGTCGGGCGTTCGGCGGACCTGCGTCAAGAGCGCCGCTGGCACTTGGTGGTGCCGATGTTGATGGGCGCGATCGGTCTGCTGATTGCGGTGAATTTCGCGGCCAACCCGGCCATAGCGATTCTGGGTTTGACCATTGCCACCATGGGCGCGCTGACTGGCCTGCCGATGTTCTGGCCGGTGCCGACGGCCATGTTGAGCGCCGGTGCTGCGGCCGGTGGGCTGGCGTTGATCAACTCGATGGGGCAGATGGCCGGGTTTCTTAGCCCGTACCTGGTGGGTTGGGTCAAGGACAGCACCGGTTCGACGGATGCGGCGTTGTATCTGCTGGCGGGGGTGATTGTTGGCGGGAGTTTGCTGGCGTTGCGCATGACGCGGACGTTGCGCGCTTGAGGTTTTGATGCACGGAAGAACGGCCCTTTTCAGGGTCGTTTTTTATTGGGGGTTTCGGCTTGGGTTTGTGTGGTGTTCTGAAGATCTTTTCCCCCTCACCCCAGCCCTCTCCCCCAAGGGGGCGAGGGGGAAAGGGAGCCGATTGCCGTGCTTTTCAAGATTTGAGTCCGACTCGGGAGAAGGGAACCGATTTTGGTGCTTTTCACGACCTGAGTTCGACTCGGTATTGCACGTCGACGTATCTCGCTCAAACACCTCGGTCAGTCTCCTCTCCCTCTGGGAGAGGGTTAGGGCTGTGCTTTGGTATCCAGTTCAATCACCAGACCACCGGGCATCTGCACAAAAATCTGCGCGATCCCCTCGCCCGGCACCTGCGCCAGTTGATACGGCAAACCGCTGTCGCGCACCCGCTGCAATACCGTTTCCGCCGGCTCATCGGTACGAAAAGCAATGTGGCTTAATTCAGTGTTATCCGGCAGTGGCCGTTCAATCACATGCACCACAGCGTGCTCATCCTGATACAGCCAACGCCCGGGAAACGGAAACGGCGGTCGACGGCCCGGCTTCAGCCCGAGCAACCGGGCGAAATCGTCCTGCAAGGTCTGGCCGTCAGCGGTATTGAACGCCAGATGATCGAATGTCCAGGTCATACGCCTCTCCTGCGATTGTTGATGAATTGCAGTATCTGCCCTTGCCAATCGCGGAAAAATCCCGCAAAAACGCAAAGATCTTTAAAGGATTTTTAGTAATGAGCTCGATTCTCGATCTGGAGATCTTCGTCCGTGTCGCCGATGCCGGCAGCATTTCTGCCGCCGCCCGCGCCCTGGAGCTGACCCCGGCCGCCGCCAGTATTGCGTTGAAGCGCCTGGAAACCCGCCTCGGGATCCGTTTATTCGCACGCTCCACGCGCAGCATTCGGCTGACCGAGGAAGGTCGGCGTTATCTTGAAAGCGTGCGTCTGGCGCTGGCGGCACTCGCCGAGGGCGAGCAGGCCCTCAGGCAGCAAAGCGCAGGGTTGAGCGGCGTGTTGCAACTGGCTGCGCCGTCGGACTTCGGACGCAACGTGCTGTTGCCTTGGCTCGACGATTTCAAGCGCGAGCACCCTAATATTCAACTGCAGCTGTTGCTCAACGACCGGCATGCCGATCTGTTCCGCGAGACTGTCGATGTGGCGTTGCGCTTCGGCGTGCCGAGCGATTCGACGCTAGTGGCGTTACCGATTCTGCCGCAACACCGGCGCGTTGCCTGTGCCAGTCCTGACTATCTGGCGCGCCACGGCACCCCGCAACATCCCGGCGAACTCAGCGAGCACAGCGCCCTGCTCTATCTGCGCAATGGCCGCCCCTACAACAGCTGGCGTTTCAGTCGCGGCGATGAAACGCTGGAAGTGGAAGTCCACGGCGACTATCTGAGCGATGACGGTGATGTCGCCCGACGCTGGGCGCTGGCCGGGCATGGCATCGCTTACAAAGCCTGGCTCGACATCGCTGAAGATGTCCGTGCCGGAAGGTTGCTGACGCTGTTCGATGGCTGGCGAGGTGAAAGTGCGCCGTTCAATTTGCTGTGCCCGCATCGGGTGCAGGTGTCGGAACGAGTCAGGGTGTTGCAGGGGTTTCTGCAACAGCGCTGCGCAGAGCTGAATCGACAAATCACTTTGCCCCGTAGCTTGCTTTGATCGTTTCCGACCGGGAGGACGATCAAAGCAATACTGAACTACAGAGGTAGGAGGCACCACGATGTGAGTACATTACGCCCCGGAGAACCAAAAAAGCTCATATCTGGCCGCATATAAATATAGTAGCTACCGCCTAAATAACACGTATTTACATGCTCAGGGATGGATGGAAAATAGACACGTCGTATGTCTCTAGTGAAGGTTGAACTATAAACATGCATCCCACCTAGCGTATGCATCCAAGCAATTGCATCATCCGCCCGAAGCTTTTCAGCACTGATCCGCAATTGAAAAACATTCGTAACCCCCACCAGGTAACTAACTGTCTCACCCTCCTGATCCGTAACATATATTGTCGCCACACCCTGCTTGAGTCCAGTCACCTTACCTGCCGCAGTCACCGGCACAGTCAACGGATCCGAAGACGCATAGTCATACGGCGGAACCCCACCCGTCGGCACACGAAAACCCGTATTGCCAAGCGAATCCTCACCGGTTTTCGGCCACTGAGGAATCTTCACCGAGAACCCGTCCAGCTTCATCTGTGTCCGGTCGATGCTGAGCGCCAACCGTTGAAACCGCCATGGATCCGACTCAAATTGATTCCCGGTTTTTTCTTTCACAGTAAAGCTGTGCTGCCCCACCGCAATCGGTAGCAACTTGCTCTGCCACTTATAATTCGATCCGGTTTGAATCTCCTCAATAAACGCCTCGCCATCAAAAACCCGCAACACCATCCCCGCCAGCGCAGAACCCGACAACACCACTTTATTGTCCGAAACCGTGCCGCCGTTCTGCACGTCCGCTCCGGACGAGTTCTTAACTTCCAAAATAACGGGCTTCACAATCACCCGTGCCCGTGCAACTTTCGATGTTGCAATAACGACTCCCCCACGTATTTGCTCATACAACACAGCGACCACACTGTCGCCAATGACCTTGGCATTGGGAATCATCAACCGGTGCACAAAAGGAAGCCTGCCGACCAACTGGTCAACCGTATGTGCGACAACGGGTCCGCTACTCGGCGTCGCGGTGTATTTCACGCGGACAGTGTCGTTGGTGGCCCAAAGAGGTTCCAGGACATGCACCTGGATGGTCAGATCCTTATTGCCCAGTTTGTTCAGGTCAATGGTCTCCGGCGCGTCGTACGGGTCATCCGGGTCTTCGGCAATATCGGGAGCGGCCATCCGTGTGCCCTTGAGATCAACAACAACGCGGATCGCCGCCGACCATGGTGAATTCAGATCGGCTCCGTTGCCAATCTGGTCGAACACCGTATAGGTGAAAGAGAACTGGGGATGATCGCCTGCCGCCTCCAGATCGGCTTTTTGCAATAGACGCCCAATGCGAGTGGGCGTACTGGTCGGTGTCGCCGGGGCCTCGTCCGGATGTACCTCCCACCCAACATCATGACCGTTACAGTTGAGCACAATCCGGTCGTACGGCCGGCAATAGGGATAGGAGAACCAGACCTGCACGCCCTGTGCTGCACGATCGGCATCGATACCGTTTTCCAGCACATCCCGAGGCAGTCCCAACTCGAGTTCGGAGTGTCCTTCATCGCCGTTCTGGTCTTCCATCCCCGGGCGAACGGCGTTGTACAGAATCGTCACTGGCGGCTCGTAGGTTTCTTCAGGGCTGGTGGTGCGCTCGACGGAGTAATTGAGCTTATTGACGAACCCCGGATCGGATCTCAGCAGGTTTTTGGGAATATGCAGGGTTACTGCGTCATCCGTGGATTGGGATTGCTGGCTGTCGACCCGCATGATGCCGTTCACATGAATTCTGAAAGTAGTGCCTGGCTGCTGACCAAGAACCGGATTGATAATGACTGTCGCACCATTCGGTCGCAGATCATAAAACGCCTTGGCGATACCGCAGTCGGCACCGGCCACAGATGTATTGCTGTCCGGAAGCTGCGGCGCGTAGAGGGTTACCACGGCGTCCTCGGGCAAAACCTCATCGAAAGACTGTGTGTTCATGAAAGCGCTCCTGATTTTAAGAAAAGACAGAGCCTTTTTCGACAAGGCTCCCGTCGAGGATCAGGCCTGAGCGGCCACTGATCTGCCTACTGTCAGATCTGACAGTCACGACGAATGGTCACCTTTCGCTGGGGTTGAGAAAGGCAGTTTCTGGACAAAACGGTTGGCCGTATTCAGCGCTTCTGGTATTTGATTAACCCCTTCCCACCGACAAAAGGATTTCGGCATGAGCTTTCGCACACTCGGGCACTCGGGGTTGCAGGTATCTACCCTCACCCTCGGTACGATGATGTTTGGCGAGCAGACCAGCGCAGACGACTCCGTGCGCATCATCAATAAGGCCTGGGATCAGGGCATCAACTTCATCGATACCGCCGATGTCTACACCAACGGCCGTTCCGAAGAGATTGTCGGTGAGGCGATTGCCCGGCATCGGCATGAATGGGTGCTGGCGACCAAGGTCGGTTTCGGCCCGGTGGACGGCGTGCCGAACCGCAGTGGCTTGAGCCGCAAACATATCTTCAATGGCATCGATGCCAGCCTGACCCGGCTCGGCACCGACTATCTCGACATTTATTACCTGCACCGCGAAGACCACAACACTCCGCTGGAAGTGAGTGTGTCGGCGATTGGCGATTTGATCCGTCAGGGCAAGATTCGCTATTGGGGTTTGTCGAACTATCGCGGCTGGCGGATTGCCGAGGTGATCCGCATCGCCGATAAACTCGGCGTTGATCGTCCGGTGATCAGCCAGCCGCTGTACAACATCGTTAACCGTCAGGCCGAGACCGAGCAGATCACAGCGGCGCAAAGCTATGGCCTTGGCGTGGTGCCTTACAGCCCGCTGGCCCGCGGCGTGCTCAGTGGCAAGTACGCGCCAGATGTCCAACCGGACGCCAACAGCCGCGCCGGGCGTCAGGACAAGCGCATTCTGGAAACCGAGTGGCGCGTCGAGTCACTGCGCATTGCCCAGCAGATTCAGCAGTACACCGAGCAGCGCGGTGTCGGGATTGTAGAGTTTGCGATCGCTTGGGTATTGAACAACACTGCCGTGACGTCGGCGATCGTCGGCCCGCGGACAGAGCAACAATGGGATGCGTACACCAAGGCGCAGGCCGTGAAGATCACCGCTGAAGATGAGGCATTTATCGATTCGCTGGTCACGCCGGGGCACTCATCGACACCGGGGTTCAACGATGTGAGTCATTTTGTGTCGGGGCGTAAACCGCACCAGGCCTGATCTTGCCCGTCTCCCTTCAACAGCCGACACCCTCGGCTGTTTTTCCATCGGATCAAGCGCGATCAAACGGAATGAAAGATTGATCGTTCAGAAATAACCAAGGACTGATAAATGCTCAATCGCCCCGTTGAGGTATCCAGCAAGCCTTTGCGCGGGCTGCTGTTCAAATGGCTTGGCGATAAAAAGCCGGGCGAGGCCACAGCGTCGGAAACGAACGCGACGACCGGCGAGCGCAAACCATCGATTGCCTACCGTGCGGATATTGACGGCCTGCGCGCAATCGCCGTGTTGCTGGTGTTGATTTTCCACGGCGGCCTGGCGTTTTTCCCGTCAGGTTTTATTGGTGTCGATATCTTCTTCGTGATCTCGGGTTATCTGACGACCGCAATCATCATGAAATCGCTGAACAACGGCACATTCACGTTCTCGGGTTTCTACACGCGGCGGATCTGGCGCTTGCAACCGGCCGTGATTGCGCTGCTGCTCGTCACGCTGATAGTCACCACGCTGCTGTATTTGCCCGATGACTATGTCGACTTTCTCAAAAGCGAAAAGTACACGTCGTTAATCATCTCCAACCAATACTTTTCCAAAGTGACAACAGGTTACGCCACGCCCGATGCGGCGAGTCTGCCACTGCTGCACACCTGGTCACTGGCCATCGAATGGCAGTGGTATCTGGCCCTGCCGCTGGGCCTCTGGTTGCTTCACCGCTATCTGGCAAAACATCTTTTCAAAACGGCAGTGCTCGGCTTGACCCTGGCGGCAATGGCACTCGCGCTGTATCTGTCTTACGCCGTTCCGGATAAAAACTACTACTTCTTCACCGCGCGAATTTTCGAGTTGATGATCGGCTCCTGTGCGGTCATCTTCAGTTCGGAGAAGTTCAGATTCAATCGCCTGAGCGCTACGCTGCTCTGTGCACTTGCGCTGGCGACGATCATCTACTGCGCCACTCGGGACGATATCCTGCCGGGGTTTCCGCAATACCATGCCATTGCCGTGTGCCTCGCCACGGCTGCGTTGCTGTTCCAGGGTATTGGCGATGCGAGCATTACCTCGAAACTGCTGGCCTTCAAACCGCTGGTGTTTATCGGCACGCTCTCGTATTCCTTGTACCTGTGGCACTGGCCGATCCTGGCGGTGATGAACTACATGGGTGTCGCGCTTACGCCGCCGATGACACTGGTTTACTTCGTATCCACATTCCTCACGCCTGGCTCTGCTATGCGCTGATTGAAAACCGCTTTCGAAAGGCCAGGCTCGGCTTTGCCAAAACGCTGCTTGTGCTGATGATCGTGCCGGCTATCGGCCTGTCGTTGCTCCACGCTGCCAGCGTCAGGCATGAAGGCTGGCCGAACCGCTTCAACCAGGCCTACAACAGCGTGTTCGATGGATTGAAAGCGTCTGTTCCGGCCAATCGAGAGGGATGCCTGGGTGTCAGCGATGGCGCCGACCCACGCTGTCTATCGGGCGCCGCGCAGGCTGCCCCACAAATCTTGCTGATGGGCGATTCGTTTTCGAACCACTACTGGGGCTTTGTTGAAACACTGGCCAGGGATGCCAACCTTGCAGTACTCACGCAGGGCTACCCGGCGTGCCTGGCCTTGCCCGGGATCTACCTCTATGACGAGAGTAAATACACGAACGGGCTGTATCAAAAATGCCACAACGCCACTCAACGCTATTACGACATGATCGCGAAGCTGCATTTCAAGTATGTGATCGTGGGTCAATTCTGGGAGGCTTATCTGGACGATGACATCGTCACCAGACTGGACGACCCTCGCAGCCCGGAACTGTCGCAACAACGCCTCGGCGTAGCGATCCGCAAGGCGCTGGACAAGATTATCGAGTCAGGTGCGACGCCGGTCTTTCTGGAAAACACATTGCCCATGCCTGCGGGGATCAACACCTGCCTCTTACAGCAGGTCAAATTGCGCGGTTTGATGGGCAGTGCCGAGCAAAGCAGCCTCTGCGCCACCGCGCCTTGGTCAGGGACAAAAGAGCCGGTAGTGGAAAAACTCTTCAATGAACTGAAGCGTGAATATCCTTCGTTGATCGTCATTGATCCGAAAATCGTGCAATGCAAAGACGATGCGTGCATGACCACCGTCGACGGTTTGCCGGTCTATCGTGACATTGGTCATGTCACCGATTACGCCTCCTACAAGTTCGGCGAGATGTATCTCATGCGCTTCGGTAATCCGTTGAAGGCGGGTCAGTGATGTTTTACGCACACTGACTACGCTTGTGCTGACGTTGCGTATGCGAGGATGTGGGAAATATTGAGCATCTGCCCAATATTCAGCACAAAAACCACGTATCCTTCGCGCCCCGTTTGACCATCAACCCGCGAGGACAGTTTGTCTAAAGGTATCGCTCTATCGGTTTCGGCCTCGGTGCTGTTTGCCGTCATGTATTACTACACCTCGTTGCTCACACCGTTGAGCGGCGTGGAAATCTTTGGCTGGCGGATGCTCCTGACCGTGCCTTGCATGACGGTGTTCATGCTGGTATCCGGGGAATGGCGGCGGGTGCTCGAGCTGGTTCGATTGATGGCGGCGAAGCCGAAATTGATCGCAGGCCTGCTTGTTTCCGCTGCCCTGCTCGGCGTGCAACTGTGGCTGTTCATGTGGGCGCCACTCAACGGCTACAGCCTCGACGTGTCACTGGGCTACTTCCTGCTGCCACTGGCGATGGTGCTGACCGGGCGGATTGCCTACGGCGAGAGCCTGTCGCACCTGCAAAAGATCGCGGTGTTCTTCGCCACGCTGGGCGTTTTGAACGAGCTGTATCAGGTCGGCGGATTTTCCTGGGCAACACTGGTGGTCGTGGTTGGTTACCCGCTGTACTTCGTGCTGCGCAAATACCTGAAGACCGACAACCTCGGCGGCTTGTGGGTGGACATGAGCCTGATGCTGCCGGTGGCGTACTGGTTTGTGCAGGGTGGCGAGCAAGGCTTCGGCGTGTTCGATCAGTACCCGGGGCTGATGTGGCTGATTCCGTTGCTGGGGTTGATCAGTGCGTCGGCATTGGTGGTGTACATCATTGCCAGCCGTTTGCTGCCGTTCAGTCTGTTTGGCTTGTTGAGTTATGTTGAGCCGGTGTTGTTGCTCGGCGTGGCGTTGTTGCTCGGTGAGAGCATCAAGTCCGGGGAGTGGCTGACGTATATTCCGATCTGGCTGGCGGTTGTGGTGCTGGTCTTCGAAGGTTTCAAACACCTGACGCGGCAACGCCGTCCTTAAAAGCAAAAGATCGCAGCCTGCGGCAGCTCCTACATTTGGAATGCGTTTTTCCTGTAGGAGCTGCCGCAGGCTGCGATCTTTTGATCTTGAAAAAAATCCCGGCCCTGCATCTCTGCAGGCCGGGATTTTTCATTTCAGTGGCGGATTACTCAGTGGCAAGCACACCACGGCGCACCTGATCGCGCTCGATCGACTCGAACAGGGCCTTGAAGTTACCCTCGCCGAAACCATCATCGCCTTTACGCTGGATGAATTCGAAGAACACAGGGCCCATCAGGGTTTCCGAGAAGATCTGCAGCAGCAGGCGCTTGTCGCCCTGCTCCGAGGCACCGTCAAGCAGGATGCCGCGCGATTGCAGTTGATCAACCGGCTCGCCGTGGTTCGGCAGACGACCTTCGAGCATTTCGTAGTAGGTATCTGGCGGCGCGGTCATGAAGCGCATGCCGATCTTCTTCAACTGATCCCAGGTCTTGATCAGGTCGTCGGTGAGGAACGCGACGTGCTGGATGCCCTCGCCGTTGAACTGCATCAGGAATTCTTCGATCTGGCCCGCGCCCTTGGACGACTCTTCGTTCAACGGGATGCGGATCATGCCGTCCGGAGCGGTCATCGCTTTCGAGGTCAGGCCGGTGTACTCGCCCTTGATGTCGAAGTAACGGATTTCGCGGAAGTTGAACAGTTTCTCGTAGAAGTTTGCCCAATAGGCCATGCGACCGCGATAGACGTTGTGGGTCAGGTGATCGATGATCTTCAGGCCGGCACCGACCGGGTTGCGATCAACACCTTCGATAAACACGAAGTCGATGTCATAGATCGAGCTGCCTTCGCCGAAACGGTCGATCAGGTACAGCGGCGCGCCGCCAATGCCTTTGATCGCCGGCAGGTTCAGCTCCATCGGACCGGTTTCGATATGGATCGGCTGGGCGCCAAGTTCCAGTGCGCGCTTGTAGGCTTTCTGCGAATCCTTGACGCGGAACGCCATGCCACACACGGACGGGCCGTGCTCGGCGGCGAAGTACGAGGCCACGCTGTTCGGTTCGTTGTTGAGGATCAGGTTTATCGCGCCCTGACGGTACAGGTGCACGTTCTTGGAGCGGTGGGTAGCGACTTTGGTGAAGCCCATGATCTCGAAGATCGGCTCCAGGGTGCCCGGCACCGGCGATGCGAGCTCGATGAATTCAAAGCCCATCAGGCCCATTGGGTTTTCGTATAAATCTGCCATGGTGGCGCCTCATCATTTCTTGTCAATTAACCAGGGTTATTTGTCAGTCATGCGAGGACGGTGGGTGGCGCACAGGAGATGCCACGCACACTGCGGGCGAGGAAGTCACCGTAGATCAGTTGAAACCCGAATATCTTCATTGTCGACCCAAGGCTCTTGCGGGCGAGGCTTCTGCTGCCAGAAGACGATTATTATTGTATGCGTAACCCGATTCTACACAGCGTAAATAGGCTTGTCTGCCCTCCCTATAAAATCCGCTTTTTCGCGCCCGGCGCAAGGGCTTTGTTGCACAGGCAAATGCCGCTCAGGACCAACCCGCCGCCGACGTAGATGGCCGGCGTCAACTGCTCGCCCAGCAGCAATGCGCCAAGGATTACCGCCGTCAACGGGTTGAGCGCGATAAACACGCCACTGCGCGTCGCGCCGATTTTACGAATGCCTTCGTAGTAGCCGATGTAGGCCAGCGCCGAGCCGAGCACACCGAGGTAGATCAGGCTCAGCCATTGCGCCAGACCCAGATCATTCAGCACCTGCCAGCTCAGCTCCCCGCGTACAGCCGCCAGAATCCACAACATGACGGTGCCGATCAGGATCGAGAACATAACGGTCTGCACAGGCCCCAGCGTCTGGTTCAGTTCACGGGAAAACAGCGAGTAAACACCCCAGCTCAGCACGCAGCCGAGGATCAACAGGTCACCGATCCATGCATCGGGTGTTGCGGCCAGTAATTGCGGATTGCGACTGACGATTACCAGAGCGGCGCCGACGATACAGATGGCGATGCCAGCGGTTTTCACCCGGCCCAGACGCTCCTTGAACAGCCACCACGAGGCAAGACCGATCACTGCCGGATTCAACGCGACAATCAACGAAGCACGCGACGCGTTTATGTATTGCAGGCCATAAAAGAAGCACAGGTTGTAGAAGAAAATCCCGAAGAACCCCAGCAACGCCAATTGCAGCCATTGCTTTGGCGTCGGCCGCGCCAGGGGGATGCGCGCCAGCCACAGGAAGCCGAGCAGTGCCGTACTGGCCAGCAAGAAGCGCAGGCTCGCCGCGAATATAGGGCTCAGGCTACCGGCCAGAAAACGTCCGGCAACGAAGGTCCCACCCCAGATCATGGTGACCGCTGCGAGCGTCAGATAGACCGGAATGTCCGAGGTGGTTGTATGTAGAGGCTCAACGTTATGCATGACACTCCAGACCCGAGAACTTGACGAATGCCTTATCATTCACCTCATTCCCCGTCATCGTAAAATGAGCAAATACTCATGACCCTCACGCAACTGGAAATCTTCTCGCTGGTCGCCGAACTGCGCGGATTCACCCTCGCCGCGCATCGGTTGGGGATTTCGCAGTCGGCGGTGTCCCACGCGATGAAGTCGCTGGAACAGGAGCTGGGGGTCGAGTTGCTGCGGCGGCATCAGTCAAACGTGGAACTCAGCGACATCGGCGAGCAATTGTTGCTGCGCGCGCGTGCGATGCTTGGTCTGGCCAACACCTTGCGCCAGGAGGCCGCCGATGCGCGGGGCATGAAGACCGGCACCCTGCGCATTGGCTCGTTCGGGCCAACCTCGTCGATCAAGCTGTTGCCCACGATCCTGCGGCGCTATCAAGAGGCGCATCCAGGCATCGAAGTGCACATCGATGAAGGACCGGATCGACAAGTGACACAATGGCTCGAAGAGCGGCGGATCGACATCGGCTTTGTGGTGCTGCCCGAAGAGCGTTTCGACACGTTTGCCCTGATCGAGGACCAGATGGTTGCCTTGCTCCCCATGGGCCATCCCTTGGCAGCACGGTCAGCATTGAACCTCAAGGATCTGTGCGACAGCCCGTTCGTGCTCACCGAGGCGGGTTCTTCAGAACTGGTGTCGCGACTGTTCATGGCAGCGCGCCTGCAACCGAATATCCGCTATCGCTGCTCGCAACTGCTGAGCACCCTCGATACCGTCAGCCGTGGCGATGGCATCACGCTTGTTGCCGAAGGGTCGTTGCCCGACGAGGCAACACCGCGCTACGTGAAAAAGCCGTTGTTGCCCGCCGTGCAGCGTCAGGTCGGGCTCGCCGTGCTCGATCGGCGTCAGGCGTCACCCGCCACCCTGGCCTTTATCGAGTTGGCAATGCGGATGAATCACGGATGAGCGGCGCAAGCGCCTTCCGCCATCTATCCTCCGCTCTGGCTGATATGTTTTTCAGCGGCGCGCCGTTCTCCGGCCTGCATTCAAGAGCCCCACTCCACCGCGACAGGATGCGCCCATGCCGTTGACCGTCAGACCCCGCCGCAAGCGCAGCACCCGCCGCGTCGTCACGCTGATCAGCGGTTTGCTTCCCGTGCTGCTGGGCAGCACCATTCTTTATATGCAGGCCGAACGCACGCTGGAACAAAGCTCACAACAGACCGCCGAAGAGGCGCTGCGCCAGTTCGAGTTGATGCTCGACAACACCGCCCAAGCGGCCCGCGAGCTGCTGCCATTGGCCGGTCAGAACTGCGAAAACGTCAAACTGGCCCTGCGCGAGCAAGTGACCCGCCGTCCGTTTGTGCGCTCGACCAATCTGGTGTGGGACGACAATCTCTATTGCAGTTCGTTGTTTGGCGACTTCAAGGAAATTGTCAACGCGGGTGACTACAACCAGGGCAAGTTGTGGCTGATGAATGGCAACCCGGTCACCCCCGACACTGCCTTGTTGGTCTATCGGCTCAGCGAAGGTCGGGGCGGCGCTCTGACGACTCTCGACGGTTACCATCTAAGCAACATGTTGCGGCTGATCGGCCGGCAAATGTTGCTGGTGCTGCAAGTGGGCGATAACTGGCTGTCGGCCGACGGCAAAGTCCACACCGGCGCCCTGCCCGCGTTGCCGATAGCGCAACACACGCTGGACTCGTCGCGTTATGCATTCAGTGTTTCTGCCGGTTTTCCCGAGGGCGAAACCTGGCGCTACATGGCCGATGAATATCCGCCGCTGTTCAGTCTGCTGATCTTTTTTGGCGTGGTGTCGGGGGCAATCGGCCATGTCTTGCAAAAGCGCTCCACTTCACCGAGCCACGAGATGCTCCGCGCATTAGAAGCCGGCGAGTTCATTCCTTACTTCCAGCCCGTGGTACACGGTGACAGCAAAAAATGGTCAGGGGCTGAAGTGTTGATGCGCTGGAAACACCCCAAAGAAGGCCTGGTGCGCCCTGATCTGTTTATTCCGTTCGCCGAGCATTCGGGGCTCATCGTGCCGATGACCCGCGCACTGATGCAACAGACCGCTGCCTTGCTGGGGCCGCTGTCAGCAACGTTTACCGCCCCCTTTCATATTGGCATCAATATCACTGCCAGCCATTGCAAGGACCTGGAGCTAGTGGAGGATTGCCGAACGTTTCTCGCCGCATTCGCTCCCGACAGCATCAATCTGGTGCTGGAGTTGACCGAGCGCGAATTGATCGAGCCAACCGACATCTCCCGGCAACTGTTCGAGCAACTGCATGCACTGGGCATTAAAATCGCGATTGACGACTTCGGCACCGGTCACTCGAGCCTGGGCTACTTGCGCCAATTCAACGTGGATTTCCTCAAGATCGATCAGAGTTTCGTCGCGATGATCGGCATCGATGCGTTGTCGCGGCACATCCTCGACACCATTATCGAACTGTCGGCCAAGCTTGATCTGGGTATTGTTGCCGAAGGTGTCGAAACTCAGGCGCAAGCCGACTATCTGACCGCACATCACGTCAACTTCCTGCAAGGCTACCTGTTCGGCAAACCGATGCCGGCCGCGGAGTTCATCAGCGCATTAACTCATCATTAACTAACGGTGGACCGAAACGAGCGTACCGACCAAGCGCACCAAATTGATACAAAAGACCGCTGTTGTTACATGAAGACAACATCAGGATTTACTCTTGGCGCATTAACTACTACAATTTTTTCAACCTGAGCAAGATGGGCAGGTGAGCCATTTATCACCGAGTCGCTTCAAGGCTCTTGGCTTACAGCTTTGTTTGCGGTTGGTATCAGCCAAATACACTATTGGAGTAAAGATATTGTCCAGACTCGCTGAATTTCGTGCAGCTGAAAAGGCCCTTCAGGAACAGCTGAAACAGCTGGAATCGCTGAAGAATGATGCCGGGCTCAAGAAAGAAATCGAATTCGAAGAAAAGCTCCAGGGGCTGATGAAGCAATACGGCAAAGGCCTCAAAGAGATCATCGCCATTCTCGATCCGAACCCGGGCAAATCCGGTCTGCAGACCACTGCAGCCCCTAAAACCCGCCGCGCTCGCGTGGTCAAGGTTTATCAGAACCCGCACACGGGTGAACTGATTGAAACCAAAGGCGGCAACCACCGTGGCCTGAAAGCCTGGAAGGAACAATACGGTGCAGCCACCGTTGATTCCTGGTTGCGCGGTTAATCAAGCGCCAACAACAAAGCCCTGCATGATGCAGGGCTTTTTTATTGACAATATCTAACAAATGAAATGAATTTCATCGAAAAAGTTGCGACTTTTCTGTAACGTTGATGAGCCAGATGGCCAAACATTTTGCTGCGCAATGTTGCGATTCGGAACCACCGTTAAACTTTGTGCTTAATTCCTTCGGGTATCTAACCCTCGCGTGAAGAGTACAGCGACTTAAAGTTTCAAGCTGTTTCTCACCGCCACTATCTCGTCTGCGCTCGCTTTATAAACGTCGGCCTGCCCGGCGTAGGAAAGAACATAAGCCTTGTCCGCCGCCACCGCCACCACCAGGGTTTGCGACAACACATGTCGACCGTTTTCGGTGATCGTGCAAGTGGTTTCCAGCGCCGACAAAGTGCCCAACGTGGCCGGATGTACTTTGTTGCAGACACTTTGGTAGCCACCCTGGAAGAAGTCCTTCTGGATCGATTTACGCATCTCCAGCAACACGCCCTGCAAATTGACTTGATGGTCCTTTTCAACCTGAGTCATGGTCAATTCCATCACCATCACCTGATTGCCACCGGCATCATTCTTCACCGCTCGCTGACGGGAAACTTCAGGCGTTGTCTTTGGCAGAGCCTCGACTTCCCAGCCTGCCGGCCAGGTAATGCTCGGTTCATCCGCTGACGCGCAGACTGCCAAAAGCGACAAAACAGAAACAACAAACACGGATTTGAACAGTCGGATCATTGCCGGACGCACTCGCAGATTGAGCCTGAAGTCTGAGGCTCGCCCGCACGCAGGGCAAGCCTGCCCTTTCATTTGGCGATGCCGGCAGGCATGCGTATCATTGCGTCCATTCACTCGCCCATAGTTATTGGAGGGCCCATGAGCCTGCACGAACTCAACACTTTCCCCGGCGTAACCGCCACCCCAGACAGCGCAACCCGCAACTTCGTTTTCAACCACACTATGTTGCGTGTGAAAGACATCACTAAATCCCTGGATTTCTACACCCGCGTTTTGGGTTTCTCGCTGGTCGAGAAGCGCGACTTCCCGGAAGCCGAGTTCAGCCTGTACTTCCTCGCACTGGTCGACAAAGCGCAGATCCCGGCCGACGCAGCGGCCCGCACCGAATGGATGAAGTCGATTCCGGGCATCCTCGAGCTGACCCATAACCACGGCACCGAAAACGACGCGGATTTCGCCTATCACAACGGCAATACCGATCCGCGTGGTTTTGGCCATATCTGCATTTCGGTGCCGGATATCGTCGCGGCCTGCGCGCGCTTTGAAGAGCTGGGCTGCGACTTCCAGAAGCGCCTGACCGATGGCCGCATGAAGAGCCTGGCGTTTATCAAGGACCCGGATGGTTACTGGGTCGAGATCATTCAGCCTGCGCCGCTGTAAAAGCTGAAAAGCCCCTCACCCTAGCCCTCTCCCATAGGGAGAGGGGACTGATTGGGGGATATTGGAGAATTACGCCGACTTGAACGAATGGCACTGAATCCATAATCGACTGGATCTTTCAGGTCGACGGAAAACGCCAGATACCTCGGTCGGCTCCCTCTCCCTCGGAGGGGACTGATTGGGGGATATTGGAGAGTTACGCCGACTTGAACGAATGGCACTGAATCCATAATCGACTGGATCTTTCAGGTCGATGGAAAACGCCAGACACCTCGGTCGGCTCCCTCTCCTTCGGGAGAGGGCTGGGGTGAGGGGCAGCATTGCACGCGCAATAAAAAAACCCGTGATCGCTCACGGGTTTTTTTCATTTCTGGCCTGACAGTTATGCCGGCGCCGAAGTGCGGATCAAGTGATCAAAAGCGCTCAGCGAAGCCTTGGCGCCCTCGCCCACCGCAATCACGATCTGCTTGTACGGCACAGTGGTCACGTCGCCGGCAGCGAAGATACCCGCGATCGACGTCTCACCCCGGTTGTCGACAATGATCTCGCCACGCGGCGACAACTCGATGGTGCCCTTGAGCCAGTCAGTGTTCGGCAGCAAACCGATCTGCACGAAAATCCCTTCCAGCTCGACAGTGCGCAGCTCGTCAGTAGTGCGATCTTTGTAGCGCAAGCCATTAACTTTCTCACCATTGCCAGTGACTTCAGTGGTTTGCGCACTGGTGATCACAGTGACGTTCGGCAGGCTGTGCAGTTTGCGCTGCAATACGGCGTCGGCGCGCAGCTGTACGTCGAACTCCAGCAATGTCACATGCGACACGATGCCGGCCAGGTCGATGGCCGCTTCAACGCCGGAGTTACCGCCGCCGATCACCGCGACGCGCTTGCCTTTGAACAGCGGACCGTCGCAGTGCGGGCAGTACGCCACGCCTTTGTTGCGGTATTCCTGCTCGCCCGGCACGTTCATTTCACGCCACCGCGCACCGGTTGCGAGAATTACGCTCTTGGCTTTGAGGGTCGCGCCGCTGGCGAAGTGGACTTCATGCAGCTCGCCGTTTTTGCCCGGAATCAGCTTGTCGGCGCGTTGCAGATTCATGATGTCGACGTCGTATTGCTTGACGTGTTCTTCCAGCGCCGTGGCCAGTTTCGGCCCTTCGGTTTCCTGGACGGAAATGAAGTTCTCGATGGCCATGGTGTCGAGCACCTGACCGCCGAAGCGCTCAGCGGCAACACCGGTGCGGATGCCTTTACGTGCAGCATAAATCGCTGCCGAAGCACCGGCCGGGCCACCGCCAACCACCAACACATCAAACGCTTCTTTGGCGCTGATTTTCTCGGCCTGACGCTCGATCGCGCCGGTGTCGAGTTTGGCCAGGATCTCTTCCAGACCCATACGGCCCTGACCGAAGTTTTCGCCGTTCAAGTAGATGCTCGGCACGGCCATGATCTTGCGATCGTTGACTTCGTCCTGGAACAACGCGCCGTCGATGGCGACATGGCGGATGTTCGGGTTAAGCACAGCCATCAGGTTCAGCGCCTGGACCACGTCCGGGCAATTCTGGCAGGACAGCGAGAAGTAAGTCTCGAAGCTGAACTGGCCATTGAGCGAGCGAATCTGTTCGATCACTTCGGCACTGGCTTTCGATGGGTGACCGCCGACTTGCAGCAAGGCCAGTACCAGCGAAGTGAACTCGTGGCCCATCGGGATGCCGGCGAAACGCAGACTGATGTCAGCGCCCGGGCGGTTGATCGAGAACGATGGCTTGCGTGCATCGTCACCGCTGTCGATCAAGGTAATTTGGCTTGAAAGACTGGCAACGTCTTTCAGCAGTTCCAGCATTTCACGGGATTTCGCACCGTCGTCGAGGGAGGCAACGATCTCGATCGGCTGGGTGACCCGTTCCAGGTACGATTTCAACTGGGCTTTAAGATTGGCGTCCAACATACGGGCGATTTCCTTTATTTGAGGCGAAAAAAAGCCCGAGCGAAACTCGCCCGGGCATTTTTATTGGGCGGTGCAGCGTACTTAAGAAGGTGCGGCGTACCGCCCTGCATTGCGTGTCACAGACTTAGATCTTGCCGACCAGGTCCAGGGACGGAGCCAGAGTGGCCTCGCCTTCTTTCCACTTGGCTGGGCAAACTTCGCCTGGGTGAGCAGCAACGTACTGAGCAGCCTTGATCTTGCGCAGCAGCTCGGACGCGTCACGGCCAACGCCGCCATCGTTCAGTTCAACGATTTTGATCTGGCCTTCAGGGTTGATCACGAAGGTGCCACGGTCAGCCAGGCCAGCTTCTTCGATCAGCACGTCGAAGTTGCGGGAGATGGCGTGGGTCGGGTCGCCGATCATGGTGTATTCGATTTTGCCGATGGCTGGCGAAGTGTTGTGCCAGGCAGCGTGGGCAAAGTGGGTATCGGTGGAAACGCTGTAGATCTCTACGCCCAGTTTCTGGAAGGCAGCGTAGTTGTCAGCCAGGTCTTCCAGCTCGGTTGGGCAAACGAAGGTGAAGTCGGCTGGGTAGAAGAATACAACCGACCACTTGCCTTTCAGGTCAGCGTCCGAGACTTGAACGAAGTCGCCGTTTTTGAACGCGGTAGCTTTGAACGGTTTTACTTGGCTGTTGATGATAGGCATTGATGACTCTCCGTCAGGGGTTATGAAGTTGATGGGTGAATCCTACCCACTCACTCGACGGATGGCTCATTGGCAAACCTGATGCTGCTGATTTGTTTTCGCTATTAGCTGACTGTATTAATAGAAGAAAACGATATCTACGACGAAGCCGGGTTATCCGTAATCCGAGCCATCCCCTGGAATGGGCTGACTTCAACATAGCGCATGGCGGACTTCATATCCTTCCAGCCGACGTAACTCATCAAGGATTTCAGATCCCAGCCACTTTGATGTGCCCACGTAGCAAAGCCGCGACGCAGGGAATGGCTGGTGTAGTTTTCGGCGGCAATGCCCGCGCGCTGCAATGCCTGGCGCAGCAGAGGAATGATGCTGTTGGCGTGCAGCCCCTCCTCATTCAGATTGCCCCAGCGATCGATACTGCGGAAAACCGGGCCACGCACCAGTGCGGCTTCGGTGATCCAGTCGATGTAGGCCTGCACCGGGCACAGTTTCAGCAGTGCAGGCGCCTGATAGGTCTGACCGAGATTCTCGCGATCACCTTTGCTGCGCGGTAGATACAGGGTGATGCCTTTACCGGCGTGCGCTTGCACGTGCTCGATTTGCAAACGGCACAGCTCATCGCTGCGGAAGCCGCGCCAGAAGCCCAGCAGAATCAAGGCGCGATCACGGTAAGCCTTGAGCAGTAACGGGCGGTCCTGCTGCTCTTTTGCGGTTTGCGCCTCATGCTCCAGCCAGTCGATGACGCGCTGCAAATCCTGCAACTGCAGCGGCTCGGCTTGCTTTTCCTGTGCCGGGTGCAACGCGCGGATGCCCTTGAAGACCTTGCGCACCACTGGCGCCTTGGTCGGATCGGCAAACCCTTGACTGTTGTGCCATTGCGCCAGCGCCGACAGACGCAGCTTCAACGTATTGATCGACAGCTCTTCAGCGTGCGCTACCAGATACCGCGCGACGCTGTCGGCTGTCGCGGGCAAGAAACCGCCCCACTTCACTTCGAAATGCTCGATGGCCGCGCGATAGCTGCGGCGCGTGTTGTCACGGGTGGCGGCTTGCAGATAGCGATCCAGATCGCTCATGGGCTGTGTTCTCGCTGGCGTACTGATGCAAGGATACGAAGGCGCATTTTGCCGCCTGACACTGGGTAATACCAGTATATCCCGTGTCTTAATTATCAAAGGTTTATCTTTATTTTTGAGATGGTACACTGCGTACTTTAGTGGCATGTACCACAGTACGTAACCGTAGGAGTTCACATGGCCCGTGGCGGCATTACCAAAGCACTGGTGCAGATTGCGCGCACAGCGATCCTCGCCCGTGGCGAACACCCGAGCATCGATGCAGTACGCATCGAAATGGGCAACACCGGCTCGAAAACCACGATCCATCGCTATCTGAAAGAACTGGATGACGGCGCTCAGCCCATTGAAGCCTCGGCAGAGCCTATCGATGACGAGTTGACCGCCCTCGTCTCGCGCCTCGCCCAACGCCTTAAAGAGCAGGCGCAAGAGCCTATCGAGCAGGCCCGCGAGCAGTTTGAGGAACAGCGCGAGGCACTGGAGTCGGAGCTGAAACAGACGCGTCAGACGCTGGAAAAGCTCGAACACGAGCACGATATTCAAGGCGCAGCACTGGCGCGCGAATCCGAAGCGCTGAACAACACGCGCTCGATGCTGCAGACCGAGCAGACCCGCAACGCCGGGCTGAATCAGGCACTGGCAGACTTTGAATTGCGCTTGCAGGACAAGGACGAGCAGATCCGCTCGCTGGAAGAAAAACACCTGCACGCCCGTGACGCACTTGAGCACTATCGCAACGCCACCAAGGAGCAACGCGAACAGGAACAGAGCCGTCACGAAGCGCAGGTGCAGCAGATTCAGGCCGAGCTGCGTCAGGCGCAGCAAAGTGCGCTGGTTCGCCAGGACGAAATCACGCAACTGCACCGCGACAACGAACGCCTGCTCACGGAAAACCGTGGCACCCAGCGCGAACTGAGCCTGCTGCAAGATCAGCTCAAGCAGAGCAATCAGCGTCAAGACCAGTTGCTGGAACAAGCGACCCGCGTCGACAGCGAACGCACCCTCCTCCAGGAACGCCTGCGTGTAGCGACACTGGAAAGCCAGACACTCAAACAGAGCGTCGAGGAGCAGACGCTGCTCAACCAGTCACTGGAAAAGGAATTGAACAAGGTTCAGGCGAGCCTGGAACAAAGCCAGCGTCTGGCAGCTACCGTTGCGGCAGCGCCAGACTCGGCCAAACCGAAAGGCGCTTAAGCGCCGACCGGCGTACGCATGGTGACGAATTCTTCGGCGGCCGTCGGGTGCACCCCGATTGTGTCGTCGAAGTCACGCTTGGTCGCGCCAGCCTTCAACGCAATCGCCAGACCCTGCACGATCTCGCCAGCGTCCGGGCCGACCATATGGCAACCGAGGACCTTGTCGGTTTTGCCGTCAACCACCAGCTTCATCAAGGTCTTTTCCTGACACTCGGTGAGCGTCAGCTTCATCGGTCGGAAACGGCTTTCGAAAATCACCACGTCGTGGCCAGCCTCGTGCGCTTCTTCTTCGGTCAAACCGACCGTGCCGATGTTCGGCAGGCTGAACACCGCCGTCGGGATCATCTTGTAATCCACCGGACGGTATTGGTCCGGCTTGAACAGACGTCGCGCCACGGCCATGCCTTCGGCCAACGCTACAGGCGTCAGCTGCACACGACCGATGACATCGCCCAGCGCGAGAATCGATGGCTCGCTGGTCTGGTACTGCTCGTCGACTTTGATGAAGCCTTTGTCGGTGAGTTGCACGTCGGTGTTTTCCAGCCCCAGATTGTCGAGCATCGGACGGCGACCAGTGGCGTAGAAAATGCAGTCCGCCTCCAGCACACGACCATCCTTGAGGGTGGCTTTCAAGCTGCCATCGGCCTGCTTGTCGATACGCGCGATGTCGGCATTGAACTGCAGATCCAGGCCACGCTTGGTCAGTTCTTCCTGCAAATGCTTGCGCACCGAACCATCGAAGCCACGCAGGAACAGATCACCGCGATACAACAACGTCGTATTGGCGCCGAGGCCGTGGAAAATCCCGGCAAACTCGACGGCGATGTAACCACCGCCAACCACCAGCACTCGTTTTGGCAGCTCTTTGAGGAAGAATGCCTCATTCGAGCCGATCGCATGTTCGCGCCCCGGAATCTCCGGAATCTGCGGCCAGCCGCCAGTGGCGATCAGAATGTTTTTGGCAGTGAAACGCTCGCCGCCCACTTCAACCTCATGCGGGCCAACGATCTTTGCGTGCGCTTCATGCAGGGTCACACCGCTGTTGACCAGCAGATTGCGATAGATGCCGTTGAGGCGATTGATCTCGCGATCCTTGTTGGCGATCAACGTCGCCCAATCGAAATTCGCTTCGCCCAGGCTCCAGCCAAAACCGGACGCCTGCTCAAAGTCTTCGGCGAAATGCGCGCCGTACACCAGCAACTTTTTCGGCACACAGCCGACATTGACGCAGGTCCCGCCCAGATAGCGGCTCTCCGCCACCGCCACTTTCGCGCCAAAACCGGCCGCAAAACGCGCAGCGCGCACACCGCCGGAACCGGCACCAATCACATAAAGGTCAAAATCGTAGGCCATTTCTATCTCCTCGGCAGGGGATCAGCATACCTGCAGCCACCCATTGGGCAAGCACTGCCAATCATATGGGGGCGCAAAATGAAAAAACCCGCCGAAGCGGGTTTTTCTTACAAACCAATCAAGCGCTATTAATAAGCCTTGCCAGTCTTGTAGAAGTTCTCGAAGCAGAAGTTGGTTGCTTCGATGTAGCCTTCAGCGCCACCGCAGTCGAAACGCTTGCCTTTGAACTTGTAGGCCATCACGCAGCCGTTCTGGGCTTGTTTCATCAGGGCGTCGGTGATCTGGATTTCGCCGCCCTTGCCTGGCTCGGTCTGCTCGATCAGGTCGAAGATGTCCGGGGTCAGGATGTAACGGCCGATGATCGCCAGGTTCGAAGGCGCGTCTTCCGGCTTTGGCTTCTCAACCATGCTGTGAACGCGGTAGATGTCGTCGCGGATCATCTCGCCGGCGATAACGCCGTACTTGCTGGTTTCCTGCGGATCGACTTCCTGGATGGCGATGATCGAGCAGCGGAACTGCTTGTACAGCTTGACCATCTGGGTCAGTACGCCGTCACCTTCGAGGTTGACGCACAGGTCGTCCGCCAGTACCACGGCGAACGGTTCGTCACCGATCAGCGGGCGACCGGTCAGGATCGCGTGGCCCAAACCTTTCATTTCGGTCTGACGGGTGTAGGAGAACGAGCATTCGTCGAGCAGTTTGCGGATACCGACAAGGTATTTCTCTTTGTCGGTGCCTTTGATCTGGTTTTCCAGCTCGTAGCTGATGTCGAAGTGGTCTTCCAGAGCACGCTTGCCACGACCGGTGACGATGGAGATTTCCGTCAGGCCAGCGTCCAGAGCTTCTTCAACGCCGTACTGGATCAGTGGCTTGTTTACCACCGGCAGCATTTCTTTGGGCATGGCTTTAGTCGCTGGCAGGAAGCGAGTACCGTAACCGGCTGCTGGGAACAAGCATTTCTTGATCATATAAGTCCTTGAAAGGGCTGTGTGTACGAGTTTCGGCGCAGTCTAATCAGGCGGCGTGCACCTTACAATGCCCCGCACTGGCTAACCGATGCCAACATAGAGAAATATTCTCGCCGATAGTTCCATCGACATCCTGGCGCAGCCAGATCAGCGTAGCTCAAAGCGGCCGACAAACTGAATCACCATACGCTCATCGCCCCCCAATGCGAGCATTTGCCGGTATCATGGCGCCTTTGAACCAGCGAACGAGACAGATAGATGGCCGCGGTAAAAATCGTCAACGGGTATGTGATCGACAAGAAAGATGGCAAGTGGACGCTGACCACCACCAACGGCGAGCACATCGCCGGGCCTTTCGACAGCGAGCAAATGGCGACCGATGTAGCCGCAGTGTTTACTGACACTCCAGCATCAGCCAAACGCCGTGGCAAAGATCAGGACTGATCTTGCGCGTTACGCCTCCCGGCCCTGCTCTCAAGCAGGGCTTTTTTGTGCCCACCTACAAACAAGTGGCCAAACGCTATAACCTTTTCACACCGGCGCTGTCAGAGCGTCTAGTCCCCCTCGCTGAAGACCACAAACATGAATCTGAAAAAATGGCTGCCCCTGATTGCGGTATTGGCACTGGCCGGCTGCGCAACTTCTCAACCCACATACCTGAACAACGGTGAACAGGGGCTGTCGATCGATTGCTCCGGCGAAGCCAATTCCTGGGCGACCTGCTATGAAAAAGCCGATGCCTCCTGCGCGGGCACCGGTTATCGCATCGTTGGCACGGACGGCACGCCTCAGTCCAAGGAAAGCGACAAAACCCTGGGCGTCGATGTCGGCAACTACAAGAACCGCAGCGTTGTCGTGGTCTGCAAATAGGGCTTACATGTGAATTTCGGCGAATTTGATCCCGAGTCCACGGACGACATCGATCAGATCGTCGAGACGGTTGAAGGATTCGACCTCGTCGTTATCGTCGACCAGAAAGTAGCTGCGACCGGCGCTCTTCTTGAAAAACACAATCCACTCACCCGGATTCGCCGGGTTCTGGATGACATGGGTGGCAGAGATCAGGCCCTCTGCATGGCGCTCCCGTACTTGCTCTCGCTTCATCGCGACTCCAGAAATGAAAATGCCGTCACAGCATGACTGCGACGGCATCGGTGCTGATGACCAGTAGTCTATCAGCCGGAAATGCACGCATTGGCGGCCTTTTGCACATCACGTGGACGCACCGGCACATTAGACATGCGCTCATGCAGCTTGATGCTGCTGCCGCCGGAGCGATCTTCGATATCAAATACCGCTGCCGCGCCAGTGGACAATTTCCCCGGCACGATGACCCGAACCCCATCCTTGTGCGGCTGCATTTGCAGTGCGCCACGGCTGTTTGCCAGCTTCTCGGCCAGGCATTGGGCATATTCATGGGGTTTCTTGCCGGAGATCACGCTCATGGTCGGCAACGTTTCATTGATTTCGGAAACACTCGCACAACCACCCACAGCCAGAATCAACGGCAGACACACCACACCCCACTTCATATAAAACCTCCGTTAAAGACCGTCCGACAGCACAAATGCCGTTTTTCTCCGGGGCCTTCTGCATTTAACCCGCATCCGTTTGCGAATATCTGTTCAAAATTGTCAAACCAACGCCCGACGGCCAGATAATAACCCGTGCGGGCTGATAAACTGCGCCAATCGACAAGCTATCGTTTTGATTTTGTAGAAAAAGCCCTTCTGGAGGCGCCCATGAAATTCATTCACCAGCGCGAACACCTCAACGAAGACGACATCGTCGTCATTCAATGCTCGCAAATGTGCAACATCCGTCTGATGAACGACGCCAACTTCCGCAGCTTCAAGAATGGCGGCCGTCACACTTACCACGGCGGCGCCTTCGACACCTTCCCGGCCCGTATCACCGCACCAAGCACCGGTTTCTGGAACATCACCATCGACACCGTCAACCGCCGTGCGATCAGCGTGACCCGCAAGCCGACACTGACTCACTCGATCAAGATCATCCGTCGCTCCAGCAGCAAACTCAGCTGAGACACGCCGCTCAACCAGAAAGGAAAGCATGACCGTGGCCCAAACAACCAAATACGTCATCAAGTACAAACTCAACGGTGAACGCCGCTTCGAGTTCGCGCAGCTGGAAAACGGCACCGAAGAAGAAGCCAAGGCTGAACTGGACAAGCTTCATGGCCAGGACGAAAAGATCAGCGAAATCGCCGTCAGCAAAGCGCTTTAAGCAACGACAAGGATTTGACCGCAAGCGACGGAGTGTTCCGTCGCCAGGCCTGACCCAGACTGGCTGCCTCGACCGTGAGTCAAGGAGTCAGCATGTCGATGTCACCCTCGCGTCTGGAGTCGCTCGAGTGGGCAAGCCTTGCCCAGCAACTGGATCTGGACGGCTTCGCGATCATCCGTTCGCTGTTGCTGGCCGACACCTGCGATCACCTGAGTGCACTGTATCCGCAGACCGAACCGTTTCGATCGCAGGTCATCATGGCCCGTCACGGCTTCGGTCGCGGTGAATACAAATATTTCCGCTACCCCCTGCCAACTCCGGTAGAACGCCTTCGCTGCGCGCTGTATCCGCGCCTGGCCCCCTTGGCCAATCGCTGGTATGAACGCATGAACCTGCCCGAACGTTTTCCGCCGACCCACGCCGAATTTCTTCAGCGCTGCCATGCTGCAGGCCAGATACGCCCTACCCCTCTGCTGTTGCAATACGGCCCGCAGGACTACAACTGTCTGCATCAGGACCTGTATGGCGAATCGGTTTTTCCGCTGCAAGTGGCGATTCTTCTGTCAGAACCCGGGCAAGACTTCAGCGGTGGAGAGTTCGTTCTCACCGAGCAACGCCCGCGCATGCAATCTCGCCCGCACGTGCTCGATCTGACGAAAGGTGATGCGGTGATCTTTGCCGTGAACCAGCGCCCGGTCAAAGGCGTGCGCGGTGATTATCGGGTGACTCTGCGTCATGGCGTCAGTCGCCTGCACAGTGGAAAAAGGCATACCCTAGGCATCATCTTTCACGACGCTACCTGACCACCATGCAACCGAATACTTTCGATCTGTTCGCCGATCATGAACCCGAACAACGCCCGCGCGCCGAGCAGATTGGCGAGCAGTCCTGGGTGCTGCATGGCTTTGCCCTGCCGCTGATCGAGCAGATTCTTCCGGCGCTGGATGCAATTCTTGCCGCCGCACCCTTGCGCCACATGGTCACGCCGGGTGGTTTCAGCATGTCGGTGGGCACCAGCAGTTGTGGTGAGTGGGGCTGGATCACTGATCGCAGCGGCTATCGTTATTCGGGTGTCGACCCGCTCAACGGTCTGCCTTGGCCGCAGATGCCGAATTCGTTCGCTGCTCTGGCGCATTCGGCAGCCGAGCGGGCAGGTTTTTCTGGCTTCAACGCAGATTCCTGCCTGATCAATCGCTATGTCCCCGGCGCTAAAATGTCTTTGCATCAGGATAAAGACGAAAAGGACTACGCCGCGCCGATCGTTTCCTTGTCACTCGGATTGCCGGCCATATTCCTGTTCGGTGGTTTTGCGCGCAGCGACAAGACCCGGCGAATCCCGCTGCTGCACGGTGACATGGTGGTCTGGGGTGGCGCTGACCGATTGCGCTACCACGGCGTATTGCCAATCAAGCAAGGTCAGCATCCGCGCTTGGGTCAACAGCGGATCAATCTGACGTTTCGGGTTGCTCGCTGAACCCGAAAAATTTGACCGCAAGGCCCGGAGTGTTGAGCCGGGCGAGGCTGGTTAACCTGAATCAAACAGGTCAACGGATTACTCATCATGAAGACGCTTTCGACCCCGCTTGATACCGCAAACGATCCACGCTGGGCCGCTGTGGTTGCGCGAGATTCCCGCGCGGACGGGCAGTTTGTCTATGCAGTGAAAACCACCGGCATCTACTGCCGCCCAAGCAGCCTTTCACGTTTGCCGAAACCGCAGAACGTCGAGTTTTTCGATACCGCCGAACAGGCCGAAGCCGCCGGCTATCGGCCGAGCAAGCGCGCCAGCAAGGATCAGAGTGATGTGGCCGTGCAGCATGCCGCGACCGTCGCCATTGCCTGCCGCCATATCGAATCTGCCGAAACATTGCCGGCGCTCAACGAACTGGCGCAAACCGCTGGCCTGAGTCCGTTTCATTTTCATCGTGTGTTCAAAGCCGCGACAGGGTTGACGCCCAGGGGCTACGCAGCGGCCCATCGCTCGCGCAAAGTCCGTGAGCGCTTGGCAGACGGCGGTTCGGTGACGGATGCGCTGTACGACGCAGGCTTCAATTCCAACAGCCGTTTTTATGAATCAGCAGATCACGTGCTGGGGATGAAACCCGGCGACTATCGCGCTGCCGGAAAGAACAACGACATCCGATTCGCCGTTGGCCAATGCTCGCTGGGAGCAATTCTGGTGGCGCAAAGTGAGCGAGGGGTGTGCGCGATTCTGCTAGGTGACGATCCGCATCAACTGGTGTGCGATCTGCAGGATCAGTTTCGCCAAGCCAACCTGATCGGTGCCGATGCCGGCTTCGAGCAACTGATCGCCAGGGTCGTGGGATTTATCGAAGCCCCGGCGCTCGGTCTGGACCTGCCGCTGGACGTTCGCGGCACGGCGTTTCAGGAGCGGGTGTGGCAGGCGCTGCGGGAAATCCCGGCGGGGCAGACGGCGAGTTACGCTGAAATTGCCCAGCGCATCGGCGCACCGACGTCCATGCGCGCGGTGGCCCAGGCGTGCGGAGCCAACCGTCTGGCGGTGGCGATCCCTTGCCACCGCGTAGTGCGCAGCGATGGCAATCTTTCCGGCTATCGCTGGGGCGTCGAACGCAAGCGTCTGTTGCTTGAGCGCGAGACGCCGGTTTGAAGGATGAGTAGATGCTACTCAGCGCGAAAACCGGTCAGCGATTAACGTTCACCACTACCCGTCCGCGAAGTTGCCCGGCGAGCAGTTTCGGTGCCGCATCGATGGCTTCACTCAAGCCGATCTCATGGCTGATCAACGCCAGCAACGAGAAATCCAGATCCTTGGCCAGGCGCTCCCACGCTTCCAGGCGGCGAGCCTTGGGCTGGGTCACGCTGTTGATGCCGGCCAGGGTCACGCCACGCAAAATGAACGGCGCCACCGACGCCGGGAAGTCCATGCCTTGGGCCAGACCACAGGCGGCGACAGTGCCTTCGGCGCGGGTGCTCGCGCAGGCATTGGCCAGTGTGTGACTGCCAACCGAATCGATCACCGCTGCCCAACGCTCTTTGGCCAGTGGCTTGCCGGGCGCTGACAATGTCGCGCGATCAATGATTTCGCCAGCGCCCAACTGGTGCAGATATTCATGCTCGGAAACCCGGCCGGTGGACGCGACGACACGGTAGCCAAGCTTGCTCAGCAGGGCGATGGCAAAACTGCCGACTCCGCCGTTGGCTCCCGTGACCAACACCTCACCCTGCTCTGGGGTCACGCCATTGCGCTCAAGCGCCAGAATGCACAGCATCGCCGTATAACCGGCGGTACCGATGGCCATCGCTTGCGCCGCCGTAAAGGCTTCGGGCAACGGAATCAGCCAGTCGCCATTGAGTCGCGCCTTCTGCGCCAGACCACCCCAATGGCTCTCACCGACACCCCAGCCGTTGAGCAGCACCTGATCACCCACCTTATAGTCGGGATGCGAACTGGTTTCCACGGTGCCCGAAAGATCGATCCCTGGCACCATCGGAAACTTGCGCACCACTGGACTGCTGCCGGTAATCGCCAGGCCATCCTTGAAGTTCAGCGTGCTGTACGCAACAGCCACGGTGACATCGCCTTCAGGCAACTGCTCCTCGTTGACCTGTTGCAGGTTGGCGCGGTAACCGCTGTCGTCTTTGTCGATCACAATGGCGTTGAACATGACTGCCTCGCAGGACTGTTTTCAGAATGTCGTGCCTTGAAATACCACATCGCAACACCCTGCCACATTCAACTTTGCGCCAATCGGCAAATCGGCCGGGTGTTTCCATAACGCGAGACTATGCTTTTTCGACGGTCGTGGTTTCGCCGAAATGGCTAAAGAGTCCGCCATTGCCGCGACCACCGGCATACCAGCATTTTTCATCACTCTTTTGGCAGCCGAAATAACAGCAGACTTCATCGACGCTGAAAAACTGCATGGGTTGTTCTTGATTTCGAACTGGCCGCGAGTCCGCTTTTGCTGCTAAAAACCGGGTTTGCCGCCCCTGCCCGCTACACCGTTCGGAGAACCGCCCTCATGAGCCAATGGCCAGATACCCGCATTCTTGACCTTCTCGGCATTGAGCTGCCGATCATCCAGGGCCCGATGGCCGGCGCGACGAATTCGTCCATGGTCATCGCCGTGTGCAATGCCGGTGGCTTGGGTTCGATGCCGGCGGCGATGCTGAGCATCGAGCAATTGCGCGAAGAGCTGAAAACCATTCGCCAGCACACCGACAAGCCTTTCAACGTGAACTTCTTCTGCCATCAGCCACCGGCCGCCGATGAGCAACGCGCACGTGACTGGAAGCATCTGCTGGAGCCGTACTACCGCGAACTCGGCGCCGATTTCGCTGCACCGACGCCGGTGTCCAACCGCGCGCCGTTCGATGCGGCAGCCTGTGAAGTGCTGGAAGAATTTCGGCCTGAAGTCGTGAGTTTCCATTTCGGCCTGCCAGAGAAATCCTTGCTTGATCGGGTCAAGGCCACCGGGGCGAAAATCCTCTCCTCGGCGACGACGGTCGATGAAGCGATCTGGCTGGAGCAGAACGGCTGCGACGCGATTATCGCCATGGGCTACGAGGCCGGCGGCCATCGCGGCATGTTTCTCAGCGATGACCTGAGCAGTCAGGTCGGCACGTTTGCCTTGGTGCCTCAAGTGGTCGATGCGGTGAACGTACCGGTGATTGCCGCCGGGGCGATTGCCGACGCGCGCGGCGTGGCGGCGGCATTTATGTTGGGGGCCTCAGCGGTACAGGTCGGCACCGCCTATCTGTTCACGCCGGAGGCAAAAGTCAGCGCCGCTCACCACAAGGCGCTGCGTACCGCCAAGGAAAGCGAAACAGCGATCACCAATATTTTTACCGGGCGGCCGGCGCGGGGCATACTCAACCGCGTCATGCGTGAGCTCGGTCCGATGTCGCCAAAAGCTCCGGCGTTTCCCTTGGCCGGTGGTGCACTGATGCCACTGCGAGCGATCAACGAGGCAGAATTTGCCAACCTCTGGGCCGGTCAGGCCTTCACCTTGGGCAACGAAATCGGCAGCGCTGAACTGACCCGACAATTGGCCGAAGGTGCACTGGCAAAGCTTGCTCGCCATTGAAGCTTTACAGCGTGAGGATTTTGAACGTCCTCAAGCCGCATTTAACCAGTACTTCCTGTTTGGCAGCGTTTCGCTATATATTTCCTTATATAGCGAATCCAACCTCGCATCGGCGCAGACCACCTCCTGCAATAGCTGCCCTTTGCACTCGCCAATATCGGAGCTGTTACATGACCCTTCGCGTATCACGTTGTGCCCCCGCTTGCCTGGCCTCTTTGCTCGCCGTTTTCGCCATCGGCACGGTACAGGCTGATGAAGTGCAGGTGGCTGTAGCAGCCAACTTCACCGCGCCGATCCAGGCGATTACGGCGGATTTCGAGAAGGACACCGGGCACAAACTGGTCGCAGCCTACGGTGCCACCGGCCAGTTCTACACGCAGATCAAGAATGGCGCGCCGTTCGAAGTGTTCCTCTCCGCTGACGACACCACCCCGGAAAAACTCGAAAAAGAAGGCGACACCGTCAAAGGTTCGCGGTTCACCTACGCCATCGGCACGCTGGCGTTGTGGTCGGCGAAAGCAGGTTATGTCGATGCGCAAGGCGAGGTGCTGAAAAACAACGAATACCAGCACCTCTCCATTGCCAACCCGAAAGCAGCGCCTTACGGCCTGGCAGCCACGCAAGTGCTGGAAAAACTCAAACTGACCGAGGCCACCAAATCCAAGATCGTCGAAGGCCAGAACATTACCCAGGCTTATCAATTTGTCTCGACCGGCAATGCCGAGTTGGGCTTTGTCGCACTTTCGCAGATCTACAAGGATGGCAAAGTCAGCAACGGTTCGGCATGGATCGTCCCGGCCAGCATGCACGACCCGATCAAACAGGACGCAGTGATTCTGAACAAAGGCAAAGACAACGCCGCTGCCAAAGCCTTGGTCGAATACCTCAAAGGCCCGAAAGCCGCTGCGGTGATCAAGTCCTACGGTTACCAGATCTAAAATGTCGCTGACGAGTGCCGATTTCGCGGCGATCTGGCTGACCCTGAAACTGGCGTCCCTGACTACCGCGATCCTGCTGGTAGTCGGCACTCCGATTGCCCTGTGGCTGTCGCGCACCGATTCGTGGCTGCGCGGCCCGATCGGGGCGATCGTCGCCCTGCCCCTCGTGTTGCCACCGACTGTGATCGGTTTCTATCTGTTACTGATGATGGGACCGCACGGTTTTCTCGGCCAGTTTACCCAATGGCTGGGCCTGGGCACTTTGACCTTCAGCTTCACCGGGCTGGTGATCGGTTCGGTGATCTATTCCATGCCGTTCGTGGTGCAACCGTTGCAAAACGCGTTTTCGGCGATCGGCACCCGCCCTCTGGAAGTCGCCGCGACCTTGCGCGCCAATCCGTGGGACACGTTTTTCAGCGTGATTGTGCCGCTGGCGCGTCCTGGTTTTATCACTGCGGCGATCCTCGGCTTCGCACATACCGTCGGTGAGTTCGGCGTGGTGCTGATGATCGGCGGCAATATTCCCGACAAGACCCGCGTGGTTTCCGTGCAAATCTACGACCATGTCGAAGCGATGGAATACGCTCAGGCCCATTGGCTGGCCGGGGCGATGCTGGTGTTTTCGTTTCTGGTGTTGCTGGCGTTGTACTCCAGCCGCAAGACCCGCGCAGGCTGGAGTTGATTGATGATTGATGTGCGTCTGAAACGGATCTATACGGGCTTCAGCCTCGATATCGACCTGAACTTGCCGGGCCGTGGCGTGACTGCGCTTTATGGTCATTCCGGCTCGGGTAAAACCACCTGCCTGCGCTGTATCGCCGGACTTGAACGCGCCGAACAGGGCTTTATCCAGATCAACGATGAAGTCTGGCAGGACAGCGAAAACGGCATTTTCGTCCCGCCCCACAAACGCGCGCTCGGCTACGTGTTTCAGGAGGCCAGCCTGTTTCCACACCTGTCGGTGCTGGCCAATCTGCAATTCGGCCTCAAGCGCATCGCCAAGTCCCAACGTCGCGTCGACATGGCGCAGGCCACTGAACTGTTGGGCATCGGCCATTTGCTCGAACGTCATCCGCAGCATTTGTCGGGAGGCGAACGCCAGCGCGTCGGCATCGCCCGTGCGCTGCTGACCAGCCCGAAACTGCTGCTGATGGACGAGCCACTGGCCGCGCTCGACAGCCAGCGCAAACGTGAAATCCTGCCGTACCTGCAACGCCTGCACGACGAACTGGACATTCCGGTGCTGTACGTCAGCCATGCCCAGGATGAAGTGGCGCGACTGGCCGATCACCTGGTGTTGCTCAGCGAAGGCAAAGCGCTGGCCAGCGGCCCGATTGGCGAAACCCTCGCACGTCTTGACCTGCCGATGGCGATGGGCGATGACGCCGGGGTGATCATTGAGGGCCAGGTCAGCGCCTACGATGCGCAATATCAGCTGCTGAGCCTGCAACTGCCGGCCACCGAGATGAGCATCAGGGTGACGCACGCGCCGATGGAACCGGGTCAGGCCCTGCGCTGCAAAATCCACGCGCGGGACATCAGCCTGAGTCTGCAGAACAGCGAGTTCAGCAGCATCCTCAATCGACTGCCGGTGACGGTGGTCAGCGAACAATCGGCCGACAACGCCGCCCACGTGCTGATTCGCCTGGATGCTGGCGGCACCCCGCTGCTCGCGCGCATCACCCGCTACTCCCGGGACCAGTTGGGCGTGCATCCGGGCCAGCATTTATGGGCGCAGATCAAAGCGGTCGCAGTCCTCGCCTAAATCATTCGGCACCACGGCAACGGCGTGCGGTCAATCGTTTTACAGACCGCCGCGCCATCAAAGGAAACTGCCATGCCCGACACCGTGCTGACTGCCGACCTGCCATCCGACTTGCATTACGTCGACGACACCCAGCCCGGTATCACTCGCAAAAAGCTGCGCGGCAAGTTCAGCTATTTCGAACCGTCAGGCCAGCGCATCAGTGATCCGGATGAAATCAAACGCATCAATGCCCTTGCCGTACCACCCGCCTATACCGACGTGTGGATCTGCCCGGACCCGCGCGGTCATCTGCAAGCCACCGGCCGTGATGCCCGTGGCCGCAAGCAATATCGTTATCACGCGCGCTGGCGCGAGGTGCGCGATGCCGACAAGTATTCGCGATTGCGTGAGTTCGGTCTGGCGTTGCCGAAATTGCGCAAGCAACTGGAGGCGCTATTGGCGGCGCCCGGTTTCAGTCGCGACAAGGTCATGGCCACGGTCATCACCCTGCTCGACGCCACACTGATTCGGGTCGGCAACACACAATACGCCCGAGACAATCGCTCCTACGGCCTGACCACCCTGCGCAGCCGACATGTCGAAGTCAACGGCAGCGCGATCCTGTTCCAGTTTCGCGGCAAGAGTGGCATCGAACACCAGATCACCGTCAAGGATCGACGGCTGGCGCGCATCATCAAGCGCTGCCTGGAGATTCCCGGCCAGAACCTGTTTCAGTATCTGGATGAAAACGGTGAGCGGCACACCGTCAGCTCTTCCGACGTCAACGCCTACCTGCAGACCCTGACCGGCGCCGATTTCACCGCCAAGGATTACCGCACGTGGGCGGGCAGTGCCTTGGCGCTGGCGGTGTTGCGCGAGTTGCAATGGGAGTCCGAGACCGAGGCCAAGCGGCATGTGGTGGAGATGGTCAAAGGCGTCGCCAAGCAGTTAGGCAACACCCCGGCGGTGTGCCGCAAGTGCTATATCCACCCGGCCGTAGTCGAGAAATTCATGCTCGGCGCCCTCGCTGAACTACCTCGCCCGCGCGTGCGTAAAGGCCTGCGTGCCGAGGAAGTGGCGCTGGCAATGTTTCTCGAGCAAATGAGCGAGATGACCGACGCAACTTGATCCGCGCATGAGCGTCATCTAGGCTAGCCACCTCCCCCTCTTTCGGACGACCGCAGAAGTGAACAACCCGACCTTCTAAAAATGTACTCGCGACACGCCATTCACGGCGCTTGTCAGTTTTCACGACATTTTCTGGAGGTGCCGATGACTCACGTCTCGCGTACAGCCGCACTCGTTTCCCTGAATCAACTGGGCTTTCAGTTCGCCAATGGCGCAACCCTGTTCGAAAACCTGAACCTGACTTTCGATGATCAACCGACCGCGATCGTCGGGCGCAACGGTGTTGGCAAAAGCGTGCTCGCACGTTTGATTGCCGGGCAATTGCAACCCGGCACCGGCAGCGTGGCACGCTCGGTTTGCGTGCATTACGTCGCTCAAACGTTCATCACTACACCCGGGCAAACCGTAGCCGATGCAACAGGGACGGCCTCGGTGCTCAACGCACTGGAGCGACTGAAGCTCGGGGGTGCCACGGCCGACGACTTCGACCTCATCGACGAACGCTGGGATCTGGCGGAGTGCTTGCGGCAGATGCTCGATGAGGCTGGGCTGGCCGACATCTCTGGGTCGGATCTGACGGAGCACCTCAGCGGTGGTCAGCAAGCCAGAATTGCCCTGATCGGCGCACTGCTGAGCCAGGCGCCATTGCTGGTGCTCGACGAACCCACCAATCACCTCGACAGCGCCGGTCGGCAATGGCTGATGTGTTTACTTGAGCGCTGGCGTGGCGGCCTGATCGTCGTCAGTCACGACCGTCAATTGCTGGAGCAGATGCCGCGAACTGTCGAACTTACGCCTGCGGGAGCCACTGTTTTCAGCGGACGTTTTGCGGATTTCACTGAACAACGCCGGATACATCAACAGGCAGCCCGGGCACAACTCGATCAGGCCCGTATCGAACGTCAGCGCGAACGCACGCGGCTGCAACGCGAGCACGACACCATCCAGCGCCATGCCGCCGGCAGCCGTCGTAACGCACAAAATGCCAACGTTTCGGGCTTCGAGCGGGCGGCACTGAAAGCCGCCGCGAGGGACATCATGGGACAGGTAAAAGTCGGCCAACAGGCACGCAAGGCCGATCTGGATCAGCGTGTTCGCGAGGCATACGAAAACGTCCTGCCCGACGACGGCGTGCTGATCAATCTGCCGGGGAGCGTGGTGCCGAGCAATCGGCAGGTGTGCACGCTGATCGACGCGTGCTTGCCATGGTTACCGGCAGATGCGCCCACCAGCCGCCTTGACCTCGCCATTCAAGGGCCGATGCGCATCGCTGTCAGTGGTCCTAACGGTTGTGGCAAATCGACGCTGTTGAAACTGCTGGCAGATGAAGGGGCGCCGGTGAGTGGCGAGTGCATCACGCATGTGCCCTTTGCTTTTCTCGATCAACAGCTGAAGCTGCTGGATGAGCACACTTCGATTGTCGATCAGTTGCAGGCACAGCAAACGCCTTTGAGCGAAGGTGAGTTGCGCAGCTTGCTCGCCCATCTGCAACTGGACGCGCAGCGTGTTACCCGGCCCTGTGCCTCACTCAGTGGCGGCGAACGCTTGAAAGCAGCCCTTGCGCTGGCGTTGTGGCGCCAGACACCCGCGCAATTACTGCTGCTGGATGAGCCGACCAATCATCTGGACCTGGCGTCGGTGCAAGCTTTCGAACAAGCCTTGCAGACATTTCCCGGGGCGATAGTTGTGGTTTCCCACGATCAGGCGTTTCTACAAACGTTGAATCCAAGCCATCACCTGATCTGGCACATCGAAGGCTGGCGTTGGCAACCGACGAGCTGAGCTGTGTATTTTTTGCACGATTGCCGGGGGCTTCTATAGTTGATCTGACACGAATCAGCTGCGGTGACGCCATGGAAGACATTTTCGTCGTGAAGCGTTGCAACAAGATCATTATTCACGGTCGACGTGCCGAAGACAGCCAGCATGATCCCGCCGAAGCCACTGGTTGGTTTCGCATCTGCGACACACGTACTGGCGGTTTCATCGGTGATGGCTACGACACGGAGGGCGAAGCTCGACGTGAATGCACGCGCCTCAACGCAGTCAGTTCCCCACTACCGGCCCGCGAATCGTCCGGCTGATGCCGATCAGAAGCGGGTCTATACTGAAACCAGCTGAAGGAGCAGCGCCCCACGGCAGAAGGCTCGCAACACGCGGGCTTTTTGCTGCAGCTCAGGTTTCATAGAACGGAGGTGTTCCATGTCCGAAAAAGAGTCCATCACCACCCTCCTTACCCTGCTTGACGCTCGACAAGCGCGCCTCGCCGCCGCGTGCAAAGAGATCGCCGACTGGGTCGATCACCAAGGCGGGCACCCCACCGCCCTGCGCATCCGAGACCGACTGAATGACATCGAGAAGGATGCTCCGCTGATTCGCAATACGCTGTCGGCGCTAAAGCCTGTTGATCGGCCACTGCCTCGGTTCAGATGACCTCGACCAGGCCAGGGTTTCAGGAATTTGCTCATTAGCGGTGACCCTAAGTCACCGCATTTGCAAAGTAACGCCCTTACCCGCCCGCATGCGGGTGTTTTTTTGCCTGCGTCCAAACGGCGAACGCTTGCCGTCCGCGAGTTGTCATAACTTATACATGTCGCTCAGGAGACAGTTATGGTTATCCATTTCAACGTCGACGGCCATCTGGCTTGCGGCCATAAAGGCAAACAACTTTCGGCAAGCCGCGAACTCAATCGCGTGAAGTGCCGCAGTTGCCGCAATACCGATGCATACAAGCAGGCACGAAAGGATCAGCGCAACGCCAGCCGCCGCATGGCCCGTCAGGCCAAAACCTCGCACGATGCAACAAACTGGCGCGCAGAATGGATCGAGCGCCTGACCGCCATGGCCGGCCTTCAGCGCTTGCCTCGCGGGTTTAGCGGACAGGCTTTCGTCTAGTACCGCGTGTTGGCAAGCCACCAAAAAGGCCTGCATGAGAAAACTCATGCAGGCCTTTGATATTCATGGAGTAGCGTGCGGGTGCGGGAAATTGCTCTACGAGCGAAATTTCCATCAACCAGCCAACTCACGCGGTTTTCCAGATTGCTCGCTGATTTCCAGATCCCACCAATCCGGTGAGCCTTGCTGTAGCACAAATGAGGCACAGAAGGATGAACATACGTTCATCGAAAACATGGCTCGATGCGTCTAGGCTGCGGGTTCCGACATAGTGACTACAGGAGTAACCCACCATGTTCTCGCACGAAAGCATCCCGCTTGTTGCCATCTTCATCATCATGTTCATAGGCGTGCTTGCCGCCTTCCTGCACCCGGTGCACGCGTTCTTCAGCTGGCTTCGGAGACGGAGTCAAAGATCTTCCTCGCGCTCTTCGAAAGGAGTGGGTTCGCGCTGAATTTTTCCCCGACGAGCCCGGATACGTCCGGGCTTCTTTTCGTAACGCCTACAAACTGCCGATAGCAGCCAAGGAACTCCGCATCCCTTTGCCTGTAAGCCCAGGGGAAGGGATTGCGCCAACTTCGGCGCGCTTATGACCTGGATTGCGACCCAGAAACGAACAAGGGCTTGCATCAGCTTTCGCCTGCAAACCCTTGATTAAAGATGGTGCCCGAAGCCGGAATCGAACCGGCACGCCCTTACGAGCGGGGGATTTTAAGTCCCATGCGTCTACCAGTTTCGCCATTCGGGCGGTAGCGCGGTGCTGCTGTCTTCTGCTGCACAGTCGCGATCCTGACAGGATCCAACCTTGAACAACAGTGCGGGAAATATATACATCACTTCCCAGTGAAGCAAGTTGGCAATGACCGTTTTTCAAGACTAAATCTTGCGGTACTTTGCAAATAAAAAAGCTCCGTAAATCATGGATCTACGGAGCTTATTCATAGTGGAGGCCGAGGTCGGAATCGAACCGGCGTAGGTGGATTTGCAATCCACTGCATAACCATTTTGCTACTCGGCCTCAAAGTATCTGCTGTCAGTAGCACAACAACAAACACTGTACAAATTGGAGCGGGAAACGAGACTCGAACTCGCGACCCCGACCTTGGCAAGGTCGTGCTCTACCAACTGAGCTATTCCCGCTTGGTGATGCGCATTCTATAGAATTAAGAAGCTCCGTCAACCCCTTGATTCAAAAAAGTTTTATTTCTTTTCAACATCGGTCTTCAGGTGCGGCCAGGCGGCGCGCAGGTACTGCACCATCGACCACAAGGTCAGGCCGGCAGAGACCATCAGCAAGGCATAACCGAGGATAACCCAGAAGCTGAAATCCTTTGGATTAGCCAACAGAATGACCAGCGCGAGCATCTGCGCTGCGGTCTTCCATTTGCCCAGATTGGAAACGGCTACATGGGCACGGGCACCGAGTTCGGCCATCCACTCACGCAAGGCCGACACCACAATTTCGCGACCAATGATGACAGCCGCAGGCAGTGTGAGCCAGAGATTGCCATGTTCCTGGACCAGAAGCACCAGTGCGACTGCAACCATGAGCTTGTCAGCGACCGGATCGAGAAACGCCCCGAACGGAGTGCTTTGCTCCAGACGGCGAGCCAGATAACCGTCCAGCCAGTCCGTCGCTGCCGCAAAGGCGAACACCGAGGCGGAGGCCATGTAACTCCACTGATAAGGCAGATAGAACAGCAAAATGAAGATTGGAATGAGCAGGACGCGTAGAACGGTAATCAGATTAGGGATATTCATCGGCACAACTGGCTACGAGGTGAAGGGGCATTCTACTCGCTATGCAGGTTCGCATAAATCGACTCTGCGAGCTTTTTACTGATCCCCGGGGCTTTGGCGATCTCTTCGATGCTTGCACGAGACAGCTCCTGCAATCCACCAAAATGTTTCAACAAGTCGCGACGTCGGGTCGGCCCAACGCCGGCAACGCCTTCCAGCGTTGACGTACGACGGGTTTTACCTCGACGTGCGCGGTGTCCTGTAATTGCGAAACGGTGCGCTTCATCGCGAATCTGTTGAATCAGGTGCAGCGCCGGCGAGTCGCCACGCAAGGTAAACTCGTGCGCCGCATCATTTAGATACAACGTTTCGAAGCCGGCCTTGCGCGTAGCACCTTTGGCAACACCGAGGAGGATCAGGTCCGGCACGGCCAATTCGTTGAGAACATCCCGTGCCATCGACAGCTGGCCCTTGCCACCGTCGACCAACAAGATGTCCGGCAGTTTGCCCTCGCCTTCCTTGAGTTTGCTGAAGCGTCGCGTCAGGGCCTGATGCATGGCGGCATAGTCGTCACCCGCCGTGACCCCTTCGATGTTATAGCGCCGGTAATCCGACTTGATCGCGCCTTCAGGGCCGAACACCACACAGGACGCGACCGTCGCCTCACCGCTGGAATGACTGATGTCATAGCATTCCAGACGCTGCGGCGGTTCATCTAGGTTCAATACTTCGGCCAAGGCCTCGAACCGCGCGGCGGTGTGTTGGCGGTTGGCCAGGCGCGCGCCCAATGCCTGCTCGGCGTTGGTCACTGCCAGTTGCTGCCAGCGCGCGCGCGTACCACGCACCCGATGACTGATGGCCAGCTCGCGACCACGCAGCTCATGGATCGCTTCAACCAATGTTGGAAAGTCTTCGTGCACCACATTGACGATCAGCTCGCTCGGCAAATCTCGCTCGGGGCTGCTGATAAAGTAGTGGCCAAGAAACGCGGCCATGACTTCCGAAACGTCCTCTTCGATACCGACTTGCGGAAAGAAATTCTTGCTGCCCAACACACGTCCGCCACGGACGCTTATCAGGTGCACGCAAGCGCCGCCCGGGTTGACGAATGCCGCGATGACATCGATATCCCCTGTACCACCTTCCATGCTCTGTTGATCCTGGACCCGACGCAGCAGTGCGATCTGATCACGCAGTTCGGCGGCACGCTCGAACTCCAGGTTGATCGCCGCCTCCTCCATCGCCGTGGACAGCTCGTTGGTCAACGCGTGACTACGCCCCTCAAGAAACATCACCGAGTGACGCACGTCTTCGGCATACACTTCAGGCTCGACCAGTCCGACGCAAGGCGCTTTGCAGCGCTTGATCTGATACTGCAGGCACGGGCGGGTACGGTTCTTGTAGTAGCTGTCTTCACACTGGCGAACGAAGAAGGTCTTTTGCAGCAGGCTCAGGCTTTCACGTATGGCGCCGGCACTCGGATAGGGGCCGAAGTACTTGCCCTTGTCCTTTTTGGCCCCGCGATGAATGCTCAGGCGCGGGAATTGGCCGTCGGACAGAAACACGTAGGGGTAGGATTTGTCGTCGCGCAACAGAATGTTGTACGGCGGACGCCATTCTTTGATCAGCGTCTGCTCCAGCAGCAGCGCCTCGGTTTCGTTGGCGGTGATGGTCGTTTCGACCTGCGCAATGCGCCCCACCAACGCGGCAGTCTTGGGCGCCAGGCCGGTTTTGCGAAAGTAGCTGGCCAGGCGTTTTTTCAGGTTCTTGGCCTTGCCCACGTACAACAGGCGTGCATCGCTGTCGAACATGCGATAGACGCCCGGGCGCCCGCTGACTGTCGACAGAAACGCGCCGGAATCGAATGTTTCAGTCATGGTCAGAGGCTGGCATCAACCATACCGTGCCGCACCGCCAGCAGAGTCAACTCGACGTCGCTGCTGATCGAAAGCTTCTCGAAAATACGATAGCGATAGGTGTTCACGGTTTTCGGTGACAGGCACAATTTGTCGGAAATGATCTGTACCTTCTGACAGCCGACGATCATCAAGGCGATCTGAATTTCGCGTTCGGACAAGGCATCGAAGGGAGAATCATTGGAAGGCTGAAACGACTTGATTGCCAATTGCTGGGCAATTTGCGGACTGATGTAGCGCTGACCGGCAAAAACCAGGCGAATCGCCTGAACCATTTCCGGCAAACCCGCGCCCTTGGTCAGATAACCCGCAGCACCAGCCTGCAACAAGCGTGTCGGAAAAGGATCCTCTTCACACACCGTAACCGCGACCACCTTGATGTCCGGATGACTGCGCAACAGTTTGCGCGTGGCTTCCAGGCCGCCGATGCCGGGCATCTTGACGTCCATCAGCACCACATCGGGCTTCAACTCTCGGGCCTTGATCAGGGACTCTTCCCCGGATTCAGCCTGGCCAACCACTTGCAAGCCATCGATATCGGCCAGCATACGTGTAATGCCTGTGCGAACGAGATCATGGTCATCGACCACTAGCACCCTAATCAAGCAGACACCTCGCGATATGGTCTTATTGGGATGCCGGACACCTTAGCAAAAAGTACCCCGCAGACCTAGCGGAAAGCGTCATTTAAAAAGTTTCAATTCATCATTGAAGGCTTGCCGGCCGTGGGTTTCAGAGCACATGTGTACTGATATCAAGCTGCATTCGCAGAAAACACTCGTCCGCGCCTTGAACTTGTAGTCCTTTTCTCTCATACAAGTTTCTCGCCGGATTATTTTCAAATACGGTCAGCCGCAGCGCCGGGCGTCTTTCTCTACGCACCATGTCGATAACCTGATCGATTGCCCAAGAACCAGCACCCTGCCCCTGATACGTTTCAGCAATCTGCAGCTCACGAATGTACAGCGCGCGCATATCCCGACTGAGACTGAGAAAGCCCACTGGCACATCACCCTTCACTATCAGCCAGTTTTGCCGCCCCAACCATGCCACGTCGAACGCTTCGTCCCGCCATAGCAGGTCATGGCGAATGTAGTAGCGCAGCATGTTCTGACAGGTGAGATCGCGGGCAAACGCCAGATCTTCTGGAACCGCCAATCGTAAGTGGAATGTCATCAGGCTTGCACAACAGGAACAATTCGCCCCAGCCATGCACCCACGACGCGCTCGGCCATGACCAACAGATCACCTGCCCCGGCCGCTGCGGCCTCGATAAAGCGACAGTGTGAAAGCTCACCGGCAATGTGCGGAGACTGGGCAGCAGCAATGGTTTGTGTCGACACGGTTCACCCTTGGTCATCAAGCGAAGTGCAGAATGTCACAACTCCTGCGCGACGCTAGCAATAGATGTTTTGTTGATTACGCGATAGCAATTTCTGATTGCTGTGGCGTAGCGGCCTCTAGTAAGCTCGGCCCATTCATCGGAGACAGACCATGTTCAACGCCCTCTCACAGCTTTGCACCACCAGCGCCCTGCGCTCGGTTGCGGCTGCCCGGGTGAATGACGTTTGCGCTCCGGTCAGCTTTTATTTTGGGTATTGGTTTAGCCACTGGCGCGCCTGATACCCAAACGGCGCCCATAACAACGGGTCGCCTACCAGAGAATTCTCAACCCCCGGTCGGCCTCCCGACCGGGGGTTTTGTTTTTTCAGCCCCACATTTTTCAGCAACACACTAGACACTTTGAGGAATCACGAAATGAACTACGCCACTTATTACCGTCACGACAGCTTCAGCGCCTGGCGATTTACCAGCCTCCGCTCGGGACAGCCTGCCGCCTCCGATCGGTCACCTACAGGTGGCAAGCACACACACGTAGCCACTACGGCCAACTGTCGAACACCCCAGTAGGGCCGGGCGAGCGGGAAGCACCCGCCGCCAGCCCAGGAAGACCGAATATGAACTCGTCCGTTTCTGCTCTGCCGCTGTCCACCCTGAACCCTGCCAACGAAGCATTGACCCTGCGTCTGCCCAGCTCGTTGCAACTCAAACAGCAATTGCCCCTGAGCAATGCCTTGAGCCTGCAAGTCACCGCGCACCGCCAGGCGGTTCGCGCCATTCTCAATGGCCAGGATCAACGCCTGCTGGTCATCGTCGGGCCCTGCTCTATCCATGATCCGCAATCCGCACTCGAATACGCCGGCAAGCTCGCTCGACTGGCTGAAGAAGTCAGCGGCGAAATGCTGTTGGTGATGCGAGCCTACGTCGAGAAACCGCGTACCACGGTCGGCTGGAAAGGTCTGGCCTACGACCCGCAACTGGATGGCAGTGACGACATGGCTGGCGGCCTTACGCTTTCGCGCGAGCTGATGCTGGAAATGATCCGCCTCGGCCTGCCAGTGGCCACAGAATTGCTGCAGCCCATGGCTGCCGGTTACTTCGACGATCTGTTGAGCTGGGTGGCCATTGGCGCGCGCACCACTGAATCGCAGATCCACCGGGAGATGGCCAGTGGATTGGGCATGCCAGTCGGGTTCAAGAACGGCACCGACGGCGGTGCCGCCATTGCGGTTGACGCCATGCGTTCGGCAGCCCATCCGCACCGGCATTTCGGCGTCGATAGTCAGGGCCATCCGGCCATCATTCAAACACCAGGCAACCCCGACACCCACCTGGTTCTGCGCGGTGGCCATAAAGGGCCGAACCATGATCGCGAGAGCGTTGCGAAAATCCATGCAGACCTGAATCGCCTGAAGATTCCGAGCCGGATCATGGTCGATTGCAGCCACGCCAACAGTGGCAAGGACCCGCTACGCCAGCCCGGCGTCTTCAACGAAGTGCTTGAGCAACGCCTGCAAGGTGACCGCTCTTTGATCGGCATGATGATTGAGTCTCACCTGTTCGAAGGCTGCCAACCGCTGAGCGAATCCCTGCGCTATGGGGTGTCGATTACCGACGGTTGCCTCGGTTTCAGCGCAACGGAACGCTTGCTGCTTGACGCCTGCCAGCGCCTTGCCGCACACGCCAAAGGCTGATTGCCAGGCTCACCCTCCGGTTTATCGCAAGCCGGAGGGCCGGCCATATTCCCGTTACGCCTCTACCTGCACGTGCGTCACCGCGGACTCCTGACTGACATCGTCCAGACGTTCAATCGTGTAGGCCACCCGCACGGTCGTGCCATGGTGCTCACGCCAGAATCGGTGCGGCACAATGAAGATCAGCGGCTTCCCCGCCGTCTCCCGAGTGATTTCACGGTCATCGCGATGATTGAACAGATCTCCGTCGCACTTGAGGTACGCCAACTCACCTTCCTGCGTTTGAGCGTTACCGATCACGACGGTGACGCCATCGATCGAGTCGTCTCTCGACAACACGCCATCTTGCGCTTCAAGCACATCGGGTGCGTCCAGTTCACCCCGTTGGATCGGGGTGACGAGAACTCGCGCCGCCTCGGATTCGCGAACGACGCCGCCCGCCTGTTCGACCTGGTAGCGCACTACCACCTCGCCGCCGAGATGGGCTGCGATGTGCACCCCTTCAACCCAGAATGACAGGACATCTGCGACCGCAAAGGTTTCGACCTTCAAGCTGTCGCTGAACGTTGCAGACGATGCGTCAGCGCCCCACAGCAACGTGACCCGATCCCCCGCCGCCATTCGGGAATAAGGCTGGAGCGCGACAAGCGTGCCGTCCGGCACTCGCGCCGGATCCAGCGTTCCTCCGATCGCCCCCTCGACAATCGGCGCAAGCAATTGCGGCCGGGCATCCCCCACAGACAATTGCACGCGCGCAGACAACGCGGGTTCAACCGAGCCCGCACTGAGCCGTTTCCAGTAGATCTCCAGAGAACCGCCATCCAGCGCCGCGATATGCATGCCCTTGATCACGAACACGACATCCTTGCCGACCTGGCCTTCGCTGACATAGCGAACCATTTCGTGCTGATAGGCAAAGCCTTCTATATCCAGTCCGTCCCAGCTCAACAACAACTGATCGCCGCAAGCCATGTTGGCATAAGGGGCAATGCGGACAACAACTTTGCTCAGCGCGGGATCCAGCACTGCTCCCTCATGGGAATCAAGGGTTGGCGCAGGCAGCAGTTCGTCCGAAACACAGGGACTGACAGGGTGGCGCATCCGGTAGCAAAACTCGACTTCGTGCGTGTGCATTAGTGGCTCCATTCCTTGGAAAAAACGCCGCTTTCATGGACGGCGTCGACAGCCAACATTCAACGCCATTGCGCACACTTTCGATGTCAGCCCCATCCGCCGCGAACAACCGGCAAAGGCCTCCTGCCGGGTAGGCAAACCACGCAAAATTGCCATCAACCTAGCGAAAGATGTCTTCAACTTCCGATTCGGATTTCATAAGTATCTGAAAATTCTTACAAGCACTAGTCCAGATTCAACGGCCAAGAGAAGCCCCTTCTTACTTCTTCAACAGGATGAGTGTTTTAGAGTGGCCTCCAGATTCCCCGATGAACTTCTGTGAAAAAGGTAAGAACATGCAACGGAATGCTTCAACTCGCTATCCCGTCCTGTTGGTACACGGCCTGTTCGGATTCGAGCGTATAGGTCATTTCGAGCTGTTCCATGATGTAAAGGACGCTCTGAAAACGACTGGCAGCCGAGTGTTTGTTCCACACCTTTCTACCACCCATAAAAACGAAGCAAGGGGTGAACAATTGCTTGCACAGATTGATCGTGTCTTGCGAGGCACAGGTGCAGACAAAGTCAACCTCATAGGACACAGTCAAGGCGCATTGGCTGCTCGATACGCTGCGGCGTTGGCGCCACACGCCGTCGCTTCCGTCACCTCCGTCAGCGGCCCGAACCACGGCTCGGAACTGGCTGACTTTCTGCGCAAGGCACTGATACCCGGGCGACTGCCGGAGGTCGTCGCCCAGAACGTAGCGACGCTATTTGCCAATTTTCTATCGTTGCTCAGTGGCAGTGCCGCCTTGCCGCAGAACGCACTGGCGGCGCTCAATGCACTGACGACTGAAGGCGTAGGTGAGTTCAACGACAAGTTTCCGCAGGGATTGCCCAGCACTTGGGGCGGACAAGGCCCGGAACAGGTCAACGGCGTACGCTATTACTCGTGGAGCGGCGTTCTGCCGGCCAGCAGCCCGTCGCCACTCGATCCGACCCAAAGCATTTGCCATGCGCTATCGCAGTACTTCATGACCGAAACGCTGCAGAATGACGGTTTCGTCGGCCGCTTCAGTTCTCACTTGGGGCAGGTGATCCGCTCCGACTACCCACTGGACCATCTGGGCAGCCTGCGCCGCACAGCCGGCGCCATACCCGACCCGATTGAGCTGTACGTCAAGCACGCCGAACGTCTGCGAGCCGCGAATCTCTGATCAAGGCCACGGACAACCGAACGGAACTTTGCCGAGAATTCGCCCACTGAATCCGGTAGGCTCCACACTTTACTGAAATAGATTGGAGAGTTTCCCCATGGCTCAAGCCACTGCCCGCCACATCCTGGTTTCCAGCGAAGACAAGTGCAACGAACTCAAGGCCCAGATCGAAGGCGGCGCCGATTTCGCCGAAGTCGCCAAGGCCAACTCCACCTGCCCGTCCAGCCGTCAGGGCGGTGATCTGGGTAAGTTCGGTCCTGGCCAGATGGTCAAGGAATTCGACACCGTGGTCTTCAGTGCGCCAATCAATGTCGTGCAAGGTCCGGTGAAAACCCAGTTCGGTTATCACCTGCTGGAAGTCACCAGCCGTCAGGACTGATCCGTCGCCTGATTGCTTGCCAACGGCCCGCCTTCTGGTGGGCCGTTGTGTTTCAGTTACATATACGGCTGGCGACTGACGCGCCTCTCGCGTACAACTTGCGCTTATCGATTTCCCGGTTCCAAGGCTGACAATGCGACTGGTTTTTCCCACATTGATGCTCACCGCCCTCGCCCTGCTGACGGGCGCCGCCGTCGCGAACGCTGCGCCGCAACACGCGCTGACCGTTTATGGCGAACCCGCCAAGTACCCCGCCGGCTTCAGCCACTTCGACTACACCAATCTGCAAGCGCCCAAGGGCGGGACGATGCGCCGCTCGGCCATCGAGATCGGCCACTTCGACCACGTCCTTCCTTATATAGACAAAGGTATCGGCGTCACGCAGATCGATGGTTTGCTCTATTCGCCACTGGCCCAGCGTTCGCTGGACGAGCCGTACACCGTCTACGGTCTCGTCGCGCAAAAGATGGAGCGCTCGGACGATGGCCTTTCACTGCGGTTCTTCATCAACCCCAAGGCACGCTTCGCCGATGGCAAAGCGATCACTGCCGAAGACGTGCGTTACACCTACGATTTATTGATGACCCAGGGCAGCCTGCGTTATCGCACCCAGTTTGCCGACGTCAAAGGCGTCGAAGTCGAAGCACCGCTGACCGTACGCTTCGACTTCAAGAGCAATGAAAACCGCACCCTGCCACTGGACATCGCGACCCTGCCGGTATTCCCCGAGCACTGGTGGAAGAGTCGCGATTTCGCCGGCGGCGGCGGTTATGAAGCCCCCCTGGGCAGCGGCCCGTATCGAGTCGGCAAGGTCGATTCGGGGCGCAGTATCACGTTTGAACGCAACGCCGACTGGTGGGGCAAGGATCTGCCGGTCAGTCGTGGCTTGTACAATTTCGATCATTTCAGCATCGAGTACTTCGGTGATACCGATGTCGCCCGCCAAGTGCTGCGCGGTGGCGCCTATGACTACAACCGCGAGTTTTCGGCCACTGGCTACTCGATCGGCTATGACAGCCCGGCGCTGAGCGACGGACGCCTGCAAAAGGCGCATCTGGCCACCGAGGCGCCACAGTCAGCCCAGGGTTTTGTCTTCAACCTGCAGAAACCCATGTTCACCGATCGCCGCGTACGCCAGGCCTTGGCCATGCTCTGGGATTTCGAGTGGAGCAACCGGCAGATGATGCGCGGCATGTATATCCGCCAGCAGAGCTACTTCTCCAACACGCAACTGGCGGCAAGTGAACTGCCCGATGCACAGGAGCTGAAAATCCTTGAACCGCTGCGTGGCCAGGTTCCCGACGAAGTTTTCAGCAAAGTCTTCGAAGCGCCGAAAACCGACGGCAGCGGCGTCATTCGTGACAAACAGTTGCAAGCCCTCGACCTGCTCGAACAGGCGGGCTGGAAACCGGATGGCGATCAGTTGGTGAATGCTCAGGGCGAGCCATTGAGCTTCACCTTCCTGGTCAGCCAGAACGGCATGGATCGCTTGCTGCTGCCCTACAAGCGCACGCTGAAGCAGATAGGTATCGACCTGAACATCCGCCGCATCGACTCTTCGCAATACGTCAATCGCCTGATGAGCCGCGACTACGACATGATCGTCACCGGCTACCCGGTCAGCACTTCACCGGGGGGCGAGTTGCTCAATTACTTCGGTTCCGCATCGGCCAACGACCCGGGCGCGAACAACTACATGGTGTTGAAAAACCCTGCCGTGGATACGCTGATCAACGGCCTGATCCGCGCGTCCACGCAGTCCGACATGCTGCATTACGCCCATGCTCTGGACCGGGTGCTGCAATGGAATTACTACTGGATTCCCAACTACTATCCACCGGGCACTTCAACCGTCTGGTGGAACCGCTTCGGCATACCGTCGGTGCAAGCCAGCAATGACGAAGCCATCGAGAGCTGGTGGGAAATCAGCCGCACACCATTGACCAATCAGCAGATGACCGCCGAGAAAATCGCTCGTGGCAGACCCGGAGGGCCGCACTGATGTGGGGTTACATACTGCGGCGTCTGCTGCTGATCATCCCGACGCTGGTGATCATTCTGCTGGTCAATTTCGTGATCATTCAGGCCGCGCCCGGCGGCCCGGTAGAACAGGCCATTGCCCACCTGCAAGGGATCGGCGGTGCCAGTGTCGGTGGCGGCGCCAGCGAAACCATGAGCGGTACTTCCCGCGCCAGTCGCGGTCTCGATCCGCAACTGATCAAGGACATCGAAAAACAGTACGGTTTCGACAAACCGGCCCATGAGCGCTTGTGGTTGATGCTGAAGAACTACGCACAACTGGATTTCGGCAAAAGCTTTTTCCGTGGCGCGACAGTCACCGACCTGATCCTGGAAAAAATGCCGGTGACCATTTCCCTCGGGCTATGGGCGACGCTGATCACCTATCTGGTGTCGATCCCGCTGGGGATCCGCAAGGCCGTGCACCATGGCAGTCATTTCGATATCTGGAGCAGCACGGCGATCATCATCGGCTACGCGATGCCGGCGTTTCTGTTTGCGATGTTCCTGATCGTGGTGTTTGCCGGCGGCACGTCATTGAACTGGTTTCCGGTGCGTGGTCTGGTCTCGGACAACTTCGAATCACTGTCGACTCTCGGCAAGATTGCCGACTACTTCTGGCATCTGGTGCTGCCGGTGACGGCGCTGGTGATCGGCGGTTTCGCCACACTGACCATCCTGACGAAAAACTCGTTTCTCAATGAAATCACCCGCCAGTATGTGGTGACCGCTCGCGCCAAAGGTCTGAGCGAACGTCGCGTGCTGTACGGGCATGTGTTCCGCAACGCGATGCTGCTGGTGGTGTCCGGCATCCCTCAGGCGTTCATCAGTGTGTTCTTCGCCGGTTCCTTGCTGATCGAAGTGATCTTCTCACTCGACGGCCTCGGGCGTATGAGCTACGAAGCCGCGGTTTCACGGGACTACCCGGTGGTCTTTGGTTCGCTGTTCATCTTCACGCTCTTCGGCCTGCTGATAAAACTGGTGGGCGACCTGTGCTACACGCTGGTCGACCCGCGCATAGACTTCGCCGCGAGGAACGCCTGATGTTCAAGCTCTCGCCTCTGGGCCGTCGGCGCTTCGAGCGCTTCAGGAAAAACCGCCGTGGCTGGTGGTCGCTATGGCTGTTTATCGGCCTGTTCGTGGTGACACTGGGCGGTGAATTGATCGCCAATGACAAGCCTTTGGTCGTCAGTTATCAGGGCCAGTGGTACTTCCCGGTATTCAAACGGCACACCGAACAGGAATTCGGCGGGCAACTGCCGTTCCAGGCCGATTATCGCAGCGACTATGTGCAGAACCTGATTCGCAAGGACGGTGGCTGGCTGCTGTTCCCGCCCATTCCGTTCAGCGACGACACGCCGAATTACGACCTCAACAAACCGGCCCCGAGCCCGCCGACGTCGGTCAACTGGCTGGGCACTGACGATCAGGCGCGGGATGTGCTGGCGCGGGTGATTTTCGGCGCACGGGTGTCGATCCTGTTTGCCTTGATGCTGACCTTTGTCAGCGCTCTGATCGGCATTGCCGCCGGTGCATTGCAGGGCTACTACGGCGGCTGGGTCGACCTGCTCGGGCAACGTTTGCTGGAAGTCTGGTCGGGGCTGCCGGTTTTGTACCTGCTGATCATCCTCTCCGGTTTCGTCGAGCCGAATTTCTGGTGGCTGCTGGGGATCATGGCGCTGTTTTCATGGCTGGCGCTGGTGGATGTGGTGCGCGCCGAGTTCCTGCGTGGGCGCAACCTGGAGTACGTCAAAGCCGCCCGCGCGTTGGGCCTGAGCGATCGCAAGGTGATCTTTCGGCACATTCTGCCCAACGCCATGAACGCAACACTGAGCTACTTGCCGTTCATTCTGACCGGGGCGATTTCCACTCTCACCGCGCTGGATTTTCTCGGTTTCGGCATGCCCGCCGGCAGCGCCTCGTTGGGTGAGTTGATCGGTCAGGGTAAACAGAATCTGCAAGCACCGTGGCTCGGGTTGACGGCGTTTTTCACCCTGGCGCTGATCCTTTCTTTATTGGTGTTCATCGGCGAAGCGTTACGTGACGCGTTCGACCCTCGATCCTGAAGCGTGGCCATGACTGACAACCTGATTGAAATCCGTAATCTCAACGTTGCCTTCCATGACCAGACCGTGGTGCGCGACCTGTGCCTGGACATCCGCCCCGGCGAGTGCCTGGCGCTGGTCGGTGAATCGGGCTCGGGCAAATCGGTGACCGCCCATTCGATCCTGCAATTGCTGCCCGAAAGCGAAGCGCAAACCACTGGCAGCATTCGCTATCGCGGACAGGAACTGATCGGCGCCGACCCCAAGGTCTTGCGCGAACTGCGTGGCAACCGCATCGCCATGATCTTTCAGGAGCCGATGACCTCGCTGAACCCGCTGCACACCATCGAAAAACAGATCGGCGAAACCCTGCTCCTGCACCGCGGCCTCGGCGGCAAAGCGGCGCAGGCGCGGATCCTCGAACTGCTCGGGCTGGTGGGCATCCAGAAGCCCAAGGAACGCCTCAAGGCTTACCCGCATCAGCTCTCTGGCGGACAACGACAACGGGTGATGATCGCCATGGCCCTGGCCTGCGAACCGGAATTGTTGATTGCCGACGAACCGACTACCGCGCTCGACGTGACGGTGCAGCGCAAAATCCTGCTGCTGCTCAAATCCCTGCAACAACGTCTGGGCATGTCGCTGCTGCTGATCAGCCATGACCTCAATCTGGTGCGCAGCATTGCCCAACGGGTATGCGTGATGAAGGCCGGGGAAATCGTCGAGCAGGCGCCCTGCGAAACCCTGTTCACCGAACCGAAACATCCTTACAGCTGCGTGCTGCTCAACGCTGAACCCGAAGGCGAAGCACTGCCCCGGGATGAGCGCGAAAACGTGCTGGAGGTCGATAACCTGAAGGTTGAGTTTGTCGTCGGCGGCGGTTTGTTTCAGCGCAAGCAATACCTGCGGGCGGTGGATGGCATCAGCCTAAGTATCCAGCGTGGCAAGACATTGGGCATCGTCGGCGAGTCGGGTTCGGGCAAGTCGACGCTGGGTCAGGCGATCCTGCGGCTGCTCGATTCCGAAGGCAGTATCCGCTTCCAGGGCGAAGCGCTCGACGGTCTCAATCAGAAGCAAATGCGCCCGTGGCGCCGCCAGATGCAGGTGGTCTTTCAGGATCCGTTCGGCAGCCTCAGCCCGCGCATGTCGGTCGCGCAGATCATCAGCGAAGGTCTGGAAGTGCACTGCGACTCGACGGCTGACGAATGCGATGAGCAAGTGATCCGCGTGCTGAAAGAGGTCGGCCTCGATCCGCAAAGTCGCCATCGCTATCCCCACGAATTCTCCGGTGGTCAGCGCCAACGCATCGCCATCGCCCGGGCTCTGGTACTGAAACCGGCGCTGATTCTGCTCGACGAACCGACGTCGGCGCTGGACCGCACGGTGCAGAAACAAGTGGTCGCCCTGCTCCGCCAGCTTCAGGAAAAACACGGTTTGACCTATCTGTTCATCAGCCACGACCTGGCGGTGGTACGCGCGCTGGCCCACGACATGATCGTGATCAAGGACGGCAAAGTGGTCGAGCGTGGCGCCAGCCATGATGTGTTTGATGCGCCGCAGCATCCGTACACCAAAGAGCTGTTGGCGGCGGCGCATCCGGGGTAGGCATAATCGGGGATCGACGTGGAGCCGAGTCACGGCCATCGCTGGCAAGCCAGCTCCCACAAGGGGCTGCGGCGTCCACGACATGTGTATACGACCGAGAACCCTGTGGGAGCTGGCTTGCCAGCGAAGAGGCCCGCATCAACTACTCAAATTCCGGACCAGCCGCCAGATGAACACCACCGAAAGCCTCAAGGACTACCAACGGGTTCGCACCCTGGCGATCCGTTCGCTGTTCGAGATCATCGAGCAATCCAGCGAAGGCACGGTGATTGTCGACCGCGATGCCAATATCGTCTGGATGAACGAGCGTTACGCCCGGCGCTTCGGTCTTGAATCGGCGGCAGGCGCGATCGGCAAGCCCTGTGAGAGCGTGATCCCCGGCAGTCTTTTGCGCGAGGTGGTGCGCACCGGGCGGCCCATCCTGCTCGATATGCAGGACACCCCGAAAGAGCCTTTGGTGGTGATGCGTCTGCCGATTCACGATGATGCCGGCATGGTAATCGGCGCGATCGGTTTCGCCCTGTTCGACGAGTTGCGCACCCTGTCGCCGATGCTCAAACGCTATTTGAGCATGCAGGAAGAGCTGGCTTCGACCCGTTCTCTGTTGCGCGCCCGGCAGACCAAATACAACTTTGCCCATTTCATCGGCACCAGCGCCGCCAGCCTCGAAGTCAAACGCCGTGCCCGGCGCAGTGCCAGCGCCGAGTCGCCGGTGTTACTGCTCGGCGAAACCGGCACCGGCAAAGAGCTGCTGGCCCAGGCGATTCACAGTGCCTCGCCACGGGCACACAAAGCATTCGTCAGCATCAACAGCGCGGCAATTCCCGAGGCACTGCTGGAGGCGGAATTTTTCGGCACCGCGCCGGGCGCGTTCACCGGCGCCGACCGCAAGGGGCGCACCGGCAAATTGCAGATCGCCCAGGGCGGCACGCTGTTTCTTGACGAGATTGGCGACATGCCGCTGCCCTTGCAGAGCAAACTGCTGCGCGTGTTGCAGGAAAAGGAATTCGAACCGGTTGGCTCCAACGAGGTGATTCAAAGCGATGTCCGCGTGATTGCCGCCACCTCGACCGATCTGCAAGCGGCGATCAAACGCGGCGAGTTCCGCGCCGACTTGTACTACCGCCTCAATGTGCTGCCGATTCAGGTACCGCCGCTACGTGAACGTCTCGATGATTTACCGGCGCTCAGCGAAGCGATTCTGGAAGAGCTGCGCAGCCAGCACGAACTGCACCGGGATGCGCTGGCGTTACTCGGTCAGCACGCCTGGCCGGGGAACATTCGCGAACTGCGTAATGTGCTCGAACGGGCGGCGTTGCTCAGTGATGACTTGATGCTGACCGAGCAGGATATTCGTGCAGCGATTGGCACATTGACGCCGGTTGAGCGTGCCTCGGTGCCGACGATAGAGGCGCTGGCTGACGAGACGTTTGCCCAAGCGCGGGAGCGGTTTGATCGGCAGTTGATTCAGTCTGTGCTTGCGCAGTGTGCGGGGAACGTGCCGGAGGCGGCGGCTCGACTGGGGCTGGGGCGGTCGACGCTGTACAAGAAAATGGTGGCGTTGGGGATTGCTTGAGTCTCTTAATAGAGACAAGGATCTCTTTCTGTGGATGGATTGCTTGAAGATCAAAAGATCGCAGCCTTCGGCAGCTCCTACAGGGAAATTTTCGTCTTCGCACTGTAGGAGCTGCCGAAGGCTGCGATCTTTTCGGCCCAACTCGGTCTCCAAAACGAGACAGAACACCTGAAAACTTTTCGCCATAGCCAATAATATTCATATATTTCAAAAGCTTAGATATCTGGCACAGATCTCGCTATAGCCTCTCCACACCCGTTTCACCCACAAAAATAACAATTCTGGAGAGACACACCATGAGTGTGATCATTGCCTTGGCAGCCCTGGCGCTGCTGATGCTCGCCGCCTACCGTGGCTACAGCGTTATCCTCTTCGCCCCGATTGCCGCCCTCGGCGCAGTCCTGCTCACCGACCCTTCCGCCGTCGCCCCCGCGTTCACCGGGGTGTTCATGGAGAAAATGGTCGGCTTCATCAAACTGTATTTTCCTGTGTTTCTGCTTGGCGCCGTGTTCGGCAAGTTGATCGAACTGTCCGGGTTCTCCCGTTCGATTGTCGCGGCGGCCATTCGCCTGCTCGGTACCAAGCAAGCGATGCTGGTGATCGTGCTGGTCTGTGCCCTGCTCACTTATGGCGGTGTGTCGCTGTTCGTGGTGGTCTTCGCGGTTTATCCGTTTGCCGCCGAGATGTTCCGCCAGAGCAATATCCCCAAGCGTTTGATCCCGGCGACCATTGCCCTCGGCGCTTTCTCGTTCACCATGGACGCCCTGCCCGGCACGCCGCAGATCCAGAACATCATCCCCAGTACCTTTTTCAACACCACCGCGTGGGCGGCGCCGTGGCTGGGGGTGATCGGCACGATTTTCGTGTTCTGCGCCGGCATGCTGTTTCTGCAGCGTCAACGCAACAAGGCCCAGCGTGCTGGCGAAGGCTACGGCACCGAATTGCGCAACGAACCGGAAACCGCCGAGGATCTGAAGCTGCCGAACCCATGGATTGCGCTGTCGCCGTTGCTGGCGGTGGGCATCATGAACCTGCTGTTCACCCAATGGATTCCGCAGTGGTACGGCAAGACCCACAGCCTCGCGTTGCCGGGCATGGCGGCTCCGGTCACCACCGAGATCGCCAAACTGACGGCGATCTGGGCGGTGCAGGCGGCGTTGCTGGTCGGCATTCTGATGGTGCTGGCATTCGGCTTTAAGGCGATTCGCAGCAAGCTTGCCGAAGGCAGCAAAAGCGCGGTGAGCGGCGCGTTGCTGGCGGCGATGAACACCGCTTCCGAGTACGGCTTCGGCGCGGTGATCGCGTCGCTGCCAGGCTTTCTGGTGCTGGCGGACTGGCTCAAGCAGATTCCCGATCCGCTGGTCAACGAAGCTATCACCGTGACCCTGCTTGCCGGTATCACCGGTTCCGCGTCGGGCGGCATGAGCATTGCGCTGGCGGCGATGTCCGAGCAGTTCATCAGTGCAGCCCACGCGGCGAATATTCCGCTGGAAGTGCTGCACCGCGTCGCCGCAATGGCCAGCGGCGGCATGGACACCCTGCCGCACAACGGCGCGGTCATCACCTTGCTCGCGGTCACGGGCCTGACCCACCGCGAAGCCTATAAAGACATTTTCTGTATTACGCTGATCAAGACCCTGGCGGTTTTCGTAGTGATCGGCACTTTCTACGCCACTGGCATTGTGTGAGGTATTCATGACGACTCTTTCCGGCAAGACCGCGCTGGTGACCGGTTCCACCAGCGGCATTGGTCTGGGCATCGCACTGAGCCTGGCCAAGGCTGGCGCGAATCTGATTCTCAACGGGTTTGGCGATGCGTCTCAAGTCATCGCCGAAGTCGCGCAGTTCGGCGGCAAGGTCGGCCATCATCCGGCCGATGTCAGTGATCCGGCACAGATTGCCGACATGATTGCTTACGCCGAGCGCGAGTTCGGCGGTGTCGACATTCTGGTCAACAACGCCGGCATCCAGCATGTCGCCGCCGTGGAGGAATTTCCCGTCGAGCGCTGGGATTCGATCATTGCCATCAACCTGTCTTCGGTGTTTCACAGCACGCGCCTGAGCCTGCCGGGGATGCGCGCCAAGGGCTGGGGGCGGATCATCAATATTGCGTCGGTGCATGGTCAGGTCGGTTCGACCGGCAAAGCGGCGTATGTCGCCGCCAAGCACGGAGTGATCGGCCTGACCAAAGTGGTCGGCCTGGAAACCGCGACCAGCAACGTCACCTGCAACGCGATCTGCCCGGGCTGGGTGCTGACGCCGCTGGTGCAGAAGCAGATCGATGACCGTGCGGCCAAAGGCGTCGACCCGCAACAGGCGCAGCATGATCTGCTGGCCGAGAAGCAACCGTCGCTGGAGTTCGTGACGCCGCAGCATCTGGGCGAACTGGTGCTGTTCCTGTGCAGCGAGGCCGGCAGCCAGGTGCGCGGGGCGGCGTGGAATATTGATGGTGGCTGGCTGGCCCAATAGCACAGCCATTCCCCCTCTGTGGGTGCGCTCGACCTTGTGCATGAATAAAACAAGAGGCAAACAATGTCCGACATTCTCTGGCAACCCGACGCCAACCGTATCGCTCAGTCGCGCATGGACACCTTCCGTCGTGCGGTCAATCAACGTCATTCACTGAACCTCGACGACTACCCTGCCCTGCACCAATGGAGCGTCGAGCAGCGCGAGGCGTTCTGGCAGGCGATCGTCGAGTTCTTCGATATCCGCTTTCACACGCAGCCGGATGCGGTGCTGCGCGAAGGCCCGAAGATGCCCGACGCCGAGTGGTTTCCCGGCGCCACGTTGAACTTCGCCGAACACCTGCTGCGCCGGCGTGACGATGCGGTGGCGGTGATCAGCGTGGCGGAGAACGGTCAACGCGAACAGTTGACCTGGGCCGCACTCGCTGAGCATGTCGCCGGATTTCAAGCGAGCTTGCAGGCAGCAGGCGTTGGTCTCGGCGATCGTGTCGCCGCGTGCATGCCCAATACCTGGCAGACCCTGGTGGCAATGCTCGCCACCACCAGCCTCGGTGCGATCTGGTCGTGTTCCTCGCCGGATTTCGGCACCCACGGGGTGATCGACCGCTTCGGTCAGATCGAACCCAAGGTGCTGCTCACCTGTGCCGATTATCGCTATGCCGGCAAAGCCATCGATCAGACTGACAAGATCAACGGAATACTCGAGCAACTGCCAACGCTGAGACAGTTGATCATCGTGCCTTACGTCCGGCCGCAGGCTCGTGTCGAGGCTTACAGGACTCACGCCGAAGTGACGTTGTGGGATGACTTTTATCAGGTCGGCGGTGAACCGGACTTTATCCCGGTGCCGTTCAATCATCCGCTGTACGTGCTGTATTCCAGCGGCACCACCGGCGTGCCGAAATGCATTGTCCACGGCACCGGCGGTGTGTTGGTGCAACACGTAAAGGAACACGGCCTGCACTGCGATCTCGGCCCGGGCGATCGACTTTTCTACTACACCACCTGCGGCTGGATGATGTGGAACTGGCTGGTTTCGGCACTCGCGGTCGGCAGCGCCGTGGTGCTGTACGACGGCTCGCCGTTTCACCCGGACAACCAGCGTTTGCTGGATTTGATCGACGACGAGCGCATCAGTGTATTCGGCACCAGCCCCAAGTTTCTCGCCACCCTGGAAAGCAGCGGCGCCAAGCCCCGCAAATCCCACGACCTGGGTAGCCTGAAGACGCTGTTGTGTACCGGCTCGGCGCTGTCGCCGCAGAGCTACGATTTTGTCTATCGCGACGTGAAACCGGAGGTATGCCTGGCGTCGATGTCGGGCGGCACCGATATCGTTTCGTGCTTCGTTAACGCCAATCCGCTGTCCTCCGTGCGGCGCGGCGAGATCATGGGCAAGAGCCTGGGCATGGCCGTTGAAGTCTGGAACGACGCCGGTCAGCCGGTGGTTGGTGAAAAAGGCGAACTGGTCTGCACCCGGCATTTCCCGGCCATGCCGATCGGCCTGTGGAATGACCCGGATGGAGCAAAACTGCAGCAATCGTATTTCAGCCTGTTTCCCGGGGTCTGGGCCCAGGGCGATTACGCCGAACAACGGCCTCACGGCGGGATGCTGATCCATGGCCGTTCAGACGCCGTGCTCAATCCGGGTGGCGTGCGCATTGGCACGGCGGAGATTTATCGCCAGGTCGAGAAAGTCGCCGAGGTGCTGGACAGCGTCGCCATTGGTCAGCAGTGGCAGGAGGACGTGCGGGTGGTGTTGTTTGTGAAGTTGCGCGAAGGGCTGGCACTGGATGAGGCGCTGGAGCAGCGCATTCGTCAGGTGATCCGCGCCAATACCACCCCAAGGCATGTACCGGCGAAGATCGTGGCGGTGACGGACATTCCACGCACCATCAGCGGCAAGATTGTCGAACTTGCGGTGCGCGAGGTGGTACACGGAAGGCCGGTGAAAAACACCGATGCGCTGGCCAATCCCGAAGCGCTGGAACAATTTCGGGATCGGCCGGAACTGAGCGTTTGAACCCGGCGCTGACGCGTTGACAACAAGCGTCAGCGCCTGGCGTCAGAGGGGCTTGTTCAGCGTGATGACAACCGGTTGAACAATCGCGTTACCCCCGCTGGCTTCGAGTGCGCTGCGAATGATCGTCATGTTGACGTCAAATGTAGCTTTGTCCGTAGCCATCTGACTCAGCAAGGAGGTGGCAATTGCCAAAGAGTCAGCGTTCTCGAAGGCCTCGGACACCGCATGGTAATTCGCGATCGAATCCTCCACCCGCAAGTTACCGGACGCGAGATTCAGCAGTGGCGCCACGTCCAGTCGCTGCCCTCTGTCGCTTGTATGCTCGGTGTCAGTGGCGTAGCCAACATCGGCAGTCTGCGCACTGCCATGGAATAGTTCATGGATCAGGTCATCTGCCACCACGTCATGGTTGAAGCCCAGGTTGACGAAGTGTTTGTTGAGGTTCTGAGTATAAATCTCGACAAACGCAATGCCATTCGCGTCGCTGGAACTGGCGCTTTTCCAACGTTTGTAATTGTTCACATCAAACGAGGCGATCGTCTCGTTTTGCTTCACTGCATCGAGAATTGTGTTGCTCATCGAGAAGCCAGCGAAATCAAAGCGAATCAGGCGCAGATAATTCACCACTCGCTCAGTGACCACCGATGAAGTGTTACCGAACAATGCCTTCATCAGCAGATCGCCATCTCGCTTGAATTCGTGTCGACTGATGACGTCGATGGCGTTGTCAATCTTCGCCCGAGCCCGGGGCAGACTTTTTTCGATGAAGTTGCGTGTATAGCTCGCCGGTAGTGTCCTGGGTGAATACGGCAACTGCAGAGGTGCCTGATAGGTGAAGCCTGTCAGTGGTTTACCCCAGAGATTGCCACGGCGGTTCAAGGCGTACCAATTGTTGCCACTGCGTGCAGCCAGCACGGCGGCGGCATTGCCGGGGGTGCCATGTGGCTGCCAGTGCCCTACGCCCAGATGTTTACTCTCTGAAGCACTGATCAGATCATAGGATTGCCGCCGACCACTGAGTTTGTGCAACTGGCTGTTCGCCTTGGCAACAATGTCATGGCTGTTCTTGCTGAAACGCAAAAAGCCCTTGTTCACCAGTTTGCCGCCCGCCTGTATGCCGGAAGGCACCCCATCCAACGGGTTAAAGAGGGAAACGGCCGAGGTGAATGCCAATTTGGTAAAACGCGCAGCTTTGGAAGTCGCTGAAATCGCCTTGGCCGAAATGCTCAACACTTTGGAAGCGGCGCCCGCCACCGTTCCCACCAGACCGATGCCATCCATCAAACATCCGTAAATGCCATCCACTACTTTGTCATGTTCACCCGAGGCAATATCTTCGATGCATTTTTTGAAAGGCACCACCAAGTCGATGAAATAAGTCAGCAACCGCTCGCCCTCTTCCCTGGAGAGTTCAAGTGGAGTCGGTACGCGTACTATTTCTCTCAGCTCGTTTTTTTTCAGGTAGGGGCGGTTTTTAACCAGGAACCCGGCGATACGTTTGATATTCGGATCGTTGAATTTTTGATAGAACCCTGATTTTTGCGTCGAAGGCGTTTGCGACTCATCCAGCACGCCAAAATAATCGATGATGGCCATACTGCTGGTAATCGAAGAATCTTCCGCTGCGGCATGGGTGTAGCGTTTTACATCGAGCGGCAGGCTTTGAGTCGCAGTGATGTCCCGTAGAAGCGTCATGTTCGCGGTGGCAGTCATTCTTGAACGTTGTTGCAGTTTCTTCTCTCGTTTGATGAACGCCGCCAAGGCGTCATTTTTTCGGGTTTCTCCCCGCGATGTAAACAATTCATAGCAGACGTCAGCATCTTCGTGAGACGCATACATCACAATGCCAAATCGACCTGTGGCGGCGTCTCTGCTGAGTTGTGTTTCCTGTGGAAGATCGATGTTCAGGGGGCCACCCAACCGACGCGTCTTAAAATAAACGGCGGACTCGCGCACGGTGAGGAAGTGAATATCGGCATTCATGAAGATTTGCAGATCCGCCTCTGGCATTTGCGCCAAAGCCAGTTTTACGGTGGACGCCATGGCGCTATTCAAATCATCGAAATGCACGTCCAACTGACGATCCATTTCCTCATCACAGGAGCCAAGTTTCAATAAGTCCGGATAACGCGTGTAAAGACTGACGCCGGACGGGTTGTAGTTGATGGGCGGCCTGGCAACACCGTTAGTGATCAGGCGCACAGTGCGTCGGTCCCACTCGCCGGTGACCAGATCACCTGATTGATGCAAGTCGACCATGGACATGACCTGCTGCCCGCCTTTTTCGGACAGTGCTTTTTCGTCCAGGGTGTCGCAACCCGGCGCAGCGATTTGCAAAGCCGTACGAGCAATCTTCGCTCTGTCGGGTAACGGTGTCGAAAAAGCCTTGGCGATTTGAGCGAACGTGTCCGAGTGTTGTTCGAATGCATCAATCGCACGTCGGGTCGCGGTTTCCTCGTTTTGCTCAAGTTCCGCAGTTGTCACGATCTGATTGATCAGCGCCCAATCGACGATCGGGTCGATCATGGCCAGGTCGCGCTTGTGTTGCTGTGACTCGCTGACCGGTTCAAGTTCGCCATAAGCCATGATCTGCGCATAGGTCATTAACCGCGTGGCGCCGGTCTTGAAAGACTCGACCAGCATGACGGCACGACAGAAATTGACCCAGCCAATCGAGCCGAGGGTAATCGACGGTGGAATTTCCCTGACCAGAAACTCTGGCGCGTTGCGTGCCAGTAACAGGTGGGCCAGCAACGGTTCCAACCCCGCTTCGACCCATTTTCGGGTTTGCAGAAAAGCGGTCAGCTCGTCACGAACGACCGCCGGGTGACGGTCAACATTGCCCGGCGCATAGAGGTCAATTCCGGCAACGTGGTTGCGCTGTATGTCATGCCCGATCGACGCATCCAGATCAAGCAACATCGCCGTCATCAGCAATTGCGCGAGGATGTCAGCAGATACCTCCTGCTCCATGTTCGCACCGAACCAGCCCAGTTCTTTCAGATATTTGCCGGCAAGAATCTGCGCCACCGGATGATTGACGAATTCGACAACAAGTTGGGCCGCGCTTTCATGCGAGACAGTAGCGCGACCGGTAACATTGTACAAAGCTGTCAGCAGCTTATTCCACGGCATCAACTTCGCCGTCGCATTGCGAATAGCTGAGAACTGCTCTTCAGACAATATGACAAGTGCCTGATTTTCTGTCTGGAAATGCTCCCAGTAGTCGCCTGGCTCTTTCACTTGAGGATCAAACTTGAACAAGGCGATCAGTTCGCGGGTTTTCGCCTTGTTATCGGGCAACCTTATGTCATGAAAGCGAAACCATTGATCGAGTGTTATATCGTTGTCAGGCCATATATAACCGCCGGCCACCCGAGCGATATCCGAAATCAACGCCAATGTAGTCTGTGTCGGCTCGCTGAATTCAAAGTGACGGGCCGCGACCAGATCCACCCAGCCCGCTGCGACACGAACTTCCATCTTGCCGTCAGCCGTGACGCGTATGAGTCCGTTATGGTCGCGCGCGTTTTCCCGGGCAAGCGCACCGATGACCGGGCCGGTATCAAGCAGACCGTTGAGCTGAAGCTGGCCGGGGTTATACATTTCGTACAAAGAGGATCCGGCCTGCAGTTCTATTTCATGCGCGTACCAATTGATCTTTTGACCATCTGTGTATTTGTTTAACGCTGCTTCCAGCTCGGCCAGGACCAATTGGCGTTCAACAGCATCGGCTTCAGTTCTGTGCTTCCATTCGGAAAGAGCAACAGCCGACGACCAGAATATCTTACCCCTGGTTTTATCATTCATTATTAGAACCTCATCAAGTTAGTTCGCTGACAACTTCAGCGCGATGACGTTCTACGTTCTTTGACATAAGCAATCCATTTAAAAAATATGAGCCATTATTTCTTGCCAGACGTTTACAAGAAAAATACCCGACATTCAATCCATGAGCCCCCAACCCTCTGACAGTGAATCATTACTATCACTTGCCTCCCCCGCAAGTTTTATCCGCAACTTCAGATTATTAACCGAATCTGCATTTTTCAAAGCTTCCTGCGCACTTATCGCACCCTCGGCGACCAATGTGAACAGCGCTGCATCAAAGGTCTGCATGCCCAGTTCAGTGGACTTTTCCATTATCGGTTTGAGTTCCTCGAACTGCCCGCGCCGAACCACGTCAGCGATGGTTGGCGTGCCCAATAACACCTCGACAGCGGCTCTTCGTTGGCCATCGACAGTGCGCACCAAGCGCTGTGAGATAAATGCTTTCAGGTTATTACCCAGCGTCTGCAACAACTGCGGCCGCCGCTCTTCCGGGAACATGTTGATGATCCGGTCCAGTGCTTGATTGGCATTAGTGGCGTGCAGTGTGGAGAGCACCAGATGCCCGGTGTCGGCGAACGCCAAAGCATGTTCCATGGTTTCGCGGTCACGGATTTCGCCGATCAGCACCACATCCGGTGCCTGGCGCAGGGTGTTTTTCAGGGCCGCGTGGAAGCTGCGCGTATCGACCCCGACTTCCCGCTGATTGATGATCGAACGTTGGTGGCGATGGATGTACTCGATCGGATCCTCGATGGTGATGATATGCCCGCTGCTGTGGCGGTTGCGATGGTCGATCAGCGCGGCCAGCGACGTCGATTTACCCGAGTCGGTGGCGCCGACAAAGAGGATCAACCCCTGCTTGAGCATGACGCTGTCGAGCAGCACTGGCGGCAATTTCAGATCGGCAAAACGCGGGATGTCGAGTTTGACATTGCGAATGACGATCGATACATCGTTGCGCTGCTTGAAGATGTTGACGCGGAAACGCCCGATGCCCGCTCGCGAAATCGCCAGGTTCATTTCCAGATCCCGGTCGAACTCCCGCCGTTGCTCGGCGTCCATCAGGGAGGCAGCAATGGCGGCGGTTTCACCGTTCTTGAACGGGCGTTCGCTCAGCGCTGTGAGTACGCCGTCGACACGCGCACTGGGCGGTGCTCCCGTGGAGAGAAACAGGTCCGAACCGTTTTTATTGGACAAAACTGACAACAGCGCATCGATTTCCATGGCAAAAAACACCCGCGAAGCATTCAATGAACAGACAATGGCCTGCGCCTGGCGCAGATCAACTGCAACAATGATAGACGGCGCCTCACCGAACCACGCTCAGGACTGATGTAATGAATGCTGTACCGAACACCGATGACGCACAGGCACTGATCGCCCGCACCGACTGGAGCCGCAGCCCGCTGGGCGCTGCCGGCAACTGGCCGCAGAGCCTGCGCACCGCGGTGGACATCGTGATTCACTCGCCAATGCCGATGCTGTTGTTGTGGGGCCCGCAACTCACGCAGATCTACAACAATGGCTTCGCCCTGCTCGCCGGCCACAAGCATCCGCACGCTTTCGGACAGCCTGCGCACCAGATATGGCCAGAACTTCGCGACTTTACCGACCCGATTTACAGCGCCGTTCTACAAGGCCAGGTGCGCACCTACAGCGAAAGGCGCTTCACCCTGCAACGGGACGGCCAAGAGTCCGACTTTTGGCTGGATCTGACCTACAGCCCGATCCGCGATGAAACCGCGCAAGTCGCCGGAATACTGGTCACCGCCATCGAAACCAACGAACGCCGCCGCATCGCTCTGGAACTGCAGCGCCGCTCCGACGAAAGCCTCAAGGCCCAGCGGGAAACCGAGGAGCGCCTGCAACTGGCCCTGGCCGCGACCGATGCCGTCGGTACCTGGGATTGGGACATCGGCGAAGACCGCTTTATTGCCGATGCGCATTTCGCCCAATTGCATGGCGTCGATCCCGCCCTCGCCAGCCAGTTGCCGATCAGCGATTACTTGCAGGGCGTGCACCCCGAAGACCGCGCGATGATTGCGCGCAGCATCAAACACTGCATCACCCACGGCACCGAATACGCTGAGGAATACCGCTTGCAGCAAGGCGATGGCGAGGTGCGCTGGGTGTTCGCCCGCGGGCGCTGCTACAAGGATCATCACGGACGGCCCATGCGTTTTCTCGGCGCGGCGCTGGATCTGACCGAGCGTAAACACACCGAACAGGCGTTGCGCCAAAGTCAGACCGAACTGCAACTGATCATCAACGCCATGCCGATCCTGATCAGTTATGTCGACTGTGAAGAGCGCTTCCGCTTGAACAACGCGGCCTATCTGGACTGGTACGGCCTCACGCCCCAGGAACTCTACGGACGCACCATTCGCGAAGTCATCGGTGAAGAAGCCTACTTCCTGCGCCTGCCCTACATTGCCGAGGCGCTGGCCGGCAGACCCTGTTCGTTCAGCCTGTACACCCCGCACCGCGATGGCAGCAATCGCCACGCGCTGATGAATTACTTGCCGCGCTACGCCGCCGACGGCGCGATCAGCGGTTTCTATATCTTTGTGATCGACGAGACCGAGCGCAAGAAAACCGAAGAGGCACTGCGCAATCTCAACGAAACCCTGGAAGAACGGGTCAGCGCCCGTACCGAACAATTGGCCCAGGCCAACCAGCGTTTGCAGAACGAGATGTTCGAACGCGAGCGCGCCGAAGATGCCCTGCGCCACGCGCAAAAAATGGAGGCTGTCGGCCAGCTCACCGGCGGTATCGCCCACGACTTCAACAACATGCTCACCGGGATCATCGGCAGTCTGGATTTGATGCAGCGCTACATCGCCGATGGTCGGGCTGACGAGATTGGCCGTTTCACCGAAGCCGCCGTGTCATCGGCCAACCGTGCGGCGGCGCTGACCCATCGTTTGCTGGCTTTCTCGCGGCGCCAGTCACTGGATCGCAAAACCCTCGATGTCAATGAACTGGTGCATTCGCTGGAAGACCTGATCCGCCGCACCAAAGGCGATCCAATCGAACTTACCCTGCGTCTGGCCGAAAATGTCTGGCCGGTCAGCACCGACGTCAGCCAACTGGAAAACGCCCTGCTCAACCTGGTCATCAATGCCCGCGACGCGATGCCCGATGGCGGCGAGCTGCTGATCGAGACGGCCAACGTCTATCTCGACGGCAGCGATATCACCACGCTAGAACCGGTCAAGGCCGGTGATTATCTGATGCTGGCGGTCAGCGACAACGGCACCGGCATGACGCCCTCGGTGCGTTCCAAGGCTTTTGATCCGTTCTTCACCACCAAGCCGATCGGCCAGGGCACCGGGCTGGGGCTGTCGATGATTTATGGTTTTGCCCAGCAGTCGGGTGGCCATGTCAGCCTCGACAGCCTGCCGGGCCAGGGCACGTGTGTGCGCTTGTACTTGCCGCGCTTGTTCGGCGTCGAACCGGAACGGCCGGCCATCGTGGCCGTTGAACAACCGTCGGCGACGGCGACCGGTGAAACCGTGATGGTGGTCGAGGATGACCCGGCGGTGCGCATGCTGGTGCTCGATCTGCTCCGGGAGTTGGGTTATCAGGCCCACGAAGCCGAAGATGCCAAGACCGCCCTGCCGCTGCTGGAGTCCGATCTACGGGTCGATCTGCTGGTCACTGACGTCGGCCTGCCGGGCATGAATGGCCGGCAACTGGCGGAAATCGCCCGCCAGCATCGGCCGGGCCTCAAGGTGCTGTTCATGACCGGTTACGCGCAGAAAGCCGCCGAGCGCCAGGGCTTTCTCGAGGACGGTATGGACATGGTCGCCAAACCCTTTGCCATTGAGCTGCTGGCCAGCAAGATCCGCACGATGATCAGCCAAACCCAGTGACTTGAGGCATAATCCGCGCCCCGCCGTCACCCCGTAATCAGGTACCGCACGATGAAAGCCCAAGCCCGCCACATTCTGGTGAAAACCGCCGAAGAGGCCGAACAGCTCAAACAACGTATCGCCAAGGGTGAGGCGTTTGATGTGCTGGCCAAGAAATTCTCGACCTGCCCGTCCGGCAAGCGCGGCGGCGATCTGGGTGAAGTGCGGCCGGGGCAGATGGTCGGGGCGATTGATGCGGTGATTTTCAAGAAGCCGTTGCGCACGGTGCATGGGCCGATCAAGAGCAAGTTCGGCTATCACCTGGTGCAGGTGTTTTACCGCGATTAATACTTTCCTCGCAGGAGCTGTGTAGGGGCTGTGTAGGAGTTGTCGAGTGAAACGAGGCTGCGATCTTTTGATCTTGATCTTGATCTTGATCTTGATCTTGATCTCGATCTTGAAAAACAAGATCAAAAGATCGCAGCCTTCGGCAGCTCCTACAGGGATTGCATTTCAGGTTCTGGGAATCAGTGCTCCCGGCACCTGAATCACCTTGCTGGCCAGCAGGTGCCCGGCCTCGGCAGCCTCCGCCGGACTCCCTCCCGATAGTCGGTTGGCCAGATACGCCGCACTGAACGAATCCCCCGCCGCCGTGGTGTCCACGACTTTCTCGACCTTCTGCGCCGGCACCTCAAAAGCCTCGCCATCACAGCGAATCAGACACGCCTCAGCCCCCCGCTTGAGCACCACTTCCGGCGTGCCGAACTGCGCATAAGCGGCAAACACTGCCTCGCAATCGGCAAAACCGAACAGCGCCTGTTCGTCATCCACCGTGAGCAACGCCAGATCAACGTAAGGCAATACGCTGCGATAGGCGTCCCGCGCCTCTTCGACCGAGGCCCACAAGCGCGGACGGTAATTGTTGTCGAAGACGATGCGCGCATCACGCTGACGCGCTTCGATCAGCGTCTGGATCAGCTTTTCCCGGCCCAACGCACCGAGTACGGCCAGGGTGATGCCGCTGAAATACAGCACATCGTAATCCGGCAACGCGGCCAGAATCGGCGCGGCAGCCGGCGTGGTGAAACAGTCACGGACAGCGGCTTCATTGCGCCAATAGAGGAAGCGCCGTTCGCCGTTGGCATCGGTTTGAATGCAGTACAGGCCCGGCAAGCGCCCCGGCAGGCGCTGCACCCGATCGAGGCCGATGCCTTCGCTGGTCCAGATCCGGCACATGGCGTCGCTGAAGCTGTCATCGCCCAGTGCGGTGACGTAATCGACCTGCGCCTTGTCGCCCATGGCGCGGGACAGATACACCGCGGTGTTCAGGGTGTCGCCGCCAAAGCTTTGCTGCAGGCTGCCGTCGGCGCGTTGCTGCAGTTCGATCATGCATTCGCCGATCAGGGCGATACGCGGGGTGTTCGGGCCGAGGGGGCTAAGGGTGTTCATTTTGTGCTGTCTCTGTTGATTCGCGGATGTCTGGTCTGGCCTCATCGCTGGCAAGCCAGCTCCCACAGGGCTCAGTGTTGATTAAAAGATCTGTTAACGACATGAATCCTTGTGGGAGCTGGCTTGCCAGCGATTGGCCGCAACTCGGTCTGAAGCTTTAGAAACAGGTCTCCATGCTCTCGATCACCGACAGCTGTTCATCCACCAACAACCCGACACGCCATTTGTCGAACGTCAGGCACGGGTGCGACGTGCCAAAGGAAATAATGTCCCCGACCCGCAACTCAACGCCCGGCGCCACGCTCATGAACGCATGCTGATCCATCACCGCCGTGACCTTGCACGCGCCGACGTCTTCGCCCACCGCCGGCACCACACCGGCCTTGTAGCGCAGCAACGGCACCGGCAAACCGGCATCGAACGCGACATCACGTTTGCCCAGTGCGATCACCGCAAAACCTGGCTCCGGCAGCGATTGCACGTGCGCCCAGACTTCCAGCGCCGGGCGCAGTCCTTCGTGCAAATCACTGCGGCGGTCGAGTACGCAGCACTGCGCTTCCTTGTAGATGCCGTGGTCATGCGCCACATAACTGCCGGGACGTAACACGCTGAGGAAACGCCCAGCGGCGTTCTGTGCTTCGAAGGATTCGGCAATCAAGTCGTACCACGCCGAACCCGAAGCAGTGATGATCGGCTTGGCGATGGCGAACGCACCGCTGTCCTGCAATTGCACCGCCAGACGCACCAGCGACGCGGCAAATTCACGAATGCCGCTGACGGCGTGATCGCCGTGAATTACCCCTTCGTAACCCTCGATGCCGGTCAGGGCCAGCGCCGGTTGCGCGTTGATTGCCTTGGCCAGTTCGATGACTTCTTCTTCGCTGCGGCAACCACAACGACCGCCGACCACGCCGTACTCGATCATCACGTTCAACTTCACCCCGCGCGAGGCGAAATAGGCGCCGAGATCGGCGACGTTATCCGGATGGTCGACCATGCAATAGAAATCGAACGACGGATCGACGAGCAGATCGGCAATCAGTGCCATGTTCGGCGCGCCGACCAATTGGTTGGCCATCAGCACTCGGCGCACACCATGGGCATAAGCCGCGCGGGTCTGGGTCGCGCTGGCGAGGGTGATGCCCCACGCGCCAGCGTCGAGCTGACGCTTGAACAGCGCCGGGGTCATGCTGGTTTTACCGTGGGGCGCCAGTTCGGCACCGCTGTCGCTGACAAATTTCTGCATCCAGTGGATGTTGTGCTCGAGTGCTGCGCGATGCAGCACTAGCGCCGGCAGGCTGACGTCACGCACCAGGTGCGCGCCGATGGCGGCGTCGCCCTTTTCCCCAGCAGTATTGATGGCAGTCGTCATGGTCGAACTCCTCACATTCGCAGCCGCAGGCAGCTGCGGTTATTCGTTGATTCGCCGGGCGAGGCTGTTGGCGCTCTCGATCAGCACCCGGCGATAGTCGTCGTAATTGTTTTTCGCATCGGCCCGTGGCGCGACGATGCACAAGGTGCAAATGGCCACGCCTTGCGGGTCTTTGACCGGCGCGGCGAAGCAATGGGTAAAGGTGTCGGCAACACTGTCGAAGGAGAAGAAACCGTCGATGCCGGCCTGACGGATCTCCGCAAGAAAGCGTTCCAGCGGCAGACGTTCGCCGTCGGGCAGGATGAAGTCGTCTTTGTCGATCAGGTCGATGATCTGTTGATCGCTCAAATGCGCGAGCAGCAGGCGCCCGGAAGCGGTCCAGGGGATCGGCGCGTTTTCGCCGATGTCGGAGGAAATACGGAAATGCCGCTCGCCCTCCTTCATCAGTGCCACCGTGTATTTACGCCCGTTGAGCAGGCACATCTGCGCGGTTTCATGGGTCTGGCTGACGATCTCCTGCAAGGCGTGATCGGCCTCGCGGCTGAGGTCGAAATGACGCAAATGCGCCTGACCGAGAAAGTACAACTGCCGCCCCAGATAGACATGACCGTCCTTGCCCACCGGCTCCAGAATCCGGCGTTCGAGTAACGAAGCGACCAGTTCGTAAACCGTGGATTTCGGGCTGCCGATGCCGTTGGCGATGTCGTTGGGGCGCAGCGGCTGGCCGATCTCCTTGAGGAAATCGAGAATATCGAACGCCCGGTCCAGACCGCGAGCCCGGCGTTTGATGGTGTCTTCGGTCATTTCAGTGGTTCCCATTCAAAGTCGCCGGATGGTAACTGGCCCTTGGTGTTGTGTCAGTTGGATTGCTGCCCTCACCCCCCGCCCTCTCCCTGAGGGAGAGGGAGCCTGACTGGATCGATGCACATGTTGTGGTCAGCCGCCAAAATCTGCATCGATGGAGATCAGTCCCCTCTCCCAGAGAGAAAGAGCCTGGCCGTATCGATGTAAATGTAAGCGTCATACGCAAATCCACATCGATACAGATCAGTCCCCTCTCCCTTGGGAGAGGGGCTGCGGCCTAAGCAACACAGCAATTTTCAAGCCTTCTTCTTGTAGGCGATGCAGTCGATCTCGACCTTGCAACCGACCATCATGCTCGCCTGCACACAGGCCCGCGCCGGTGCGTGTTCAGGCTTGAAGTACTCACCGAAGACCTTGTTGAAACTGCTGAAATCCCGCGGATCATCCAGCCACACCCCGGCCCGTACCACATCCTCCAGGCCATAACCGGCCTCTTCGAGAATCGCGATCAGGTTCTTCATGGTCTGGTGGGTCTGCTCGACAATGCCGCCCACGATGATCTCGCCATCCACCGCCGGCACCTGGCCAGACACATGCAACCAGCCATCCGCTTCAACGGCGCGAGCGAATGGACGTGGCTGGCCGCCAGCGGCGGTGCTGCCGGTGCCGTAACGCGTAATGCTCATGGGTATTTCTCCTGATTTGAAAACGTAAGATTAAAACCGCGTGTTTTTCAGAAACTCAGCCAGACGCGGCGATTGCGGGCGTTCGAACAGTTCCTTGGGAGGCCCCTGCTCTTCGATCCGCCCCTGATTCATGAAAACGATCTTGTCCGAGACCTCGAAGGCAAATCGCATCTCGTGGGTCACCAGCAGCATGGTCATGCCGTCCTCGGCCAGCCCCTTGATCACGTTGAGCACTTCGCCCACCAGCTCCGGGTCGAGCGCCGAAGTGACCTCATCGAAGAGCATCAGGCTCGGATTCATCGCAATCGCCCGGGCAATCGCCACGCGCTGTTGCTGACCGCCAGACAACTGACCGGGAAAGTGATTGCGCCGCTCCAGCAGCCCCACGCGCTCCAGCCATTTCTCGGCAAGCGCCACGGCTTCGTCCTTGTGCATCTTCTTCACCTTGAGCAGGCCCAGGGTGACGTTCTGCAACGCGGTCAGGTGCGGGAACAGGTTGAACTGCTGGAACGCCATGCCGGTCATCGCGCGATGGCGGGCGATGACTTTTTCCGCGTGGCGCACGCGCTTGCCGTTGACCTCGTCATAGCCGATGGATTCGCCGTCGAGCAGGATCTGCCCGCCCTGGAATTCTTCGAGCATGTTCACGCAACGCAGCAGCGTGGTTTTCCCCGAGCCGCTGGAGCCGATCAGCGTCACCACGTTGCCACGCTGCATGCTCAGATCGACACCCTTGAGGACTTCAACGGCGCCGTACTGTTTGTGCAGACCACGGATATCCAGCAGTGCCTGATTCTGTGGGGAAACTTGAGCTTGAGTCATGGCAGGGCCACCCGCTTTTCAATGTGCCGGCCGAGTAATTCGATGCCGTAGTTGATGACGAAGAACAGAAAACCGGCGAACAGGTAGAACTCCAGGGTCATGAAGTTCCGGGCGATGATCTGTTGCGTGCTGAGCAGCAATTCGGCGACGCCGATCACCGAGAGCAAGGTCGAGGCCTTGACGATTTCGGTGGACGAATTGACCCAGGTCGGCAGGATTTGCCGTAGCGCCTGAGGCAACAATACGTAGCCAAGGGATTGATAAAACGTCAGGCCGATGGCTTTGCTCGCTTCCATCTGCCCGCGCGGCAGAGCTTGCAGCGCACCGCGAACAATCTCGGCGACATGGGAGCCGCAAAACAGCGTCAGGCCCAAGGCCCCGGCCTGAAACGCGCTGATCTGCCAGCCGAGCGCCGGAGCCATATAAAAGCAGGCCAGCACCAGCACAAACACCGGGGTGCCGCGTATCAAGTCGACGTAAAAACGGAACGGCGCGCGCATCCAGAACTTGCCGTAGGTCAACACCAGCCCGGCAACAACGCCGAGCAAGGTGCCGAGCAGAATCGCCAGCGCCGACACTTGCACACTGGTCAGAAAACCCTGCCACAGCGGCTCACGCGCAACCCACAATTCATGTAACCAACTGGGAGATTCGTACATCGCAGCCTCCTATCGGCGGATCGCCAGACGCTGCTCGAGGTAACGCAGCAACATGGCAATGAGGTAACAGGCCGCGACATACAACGCCGTGGTAACCAGCCAGGTTTCGATCACCCGGTAGCTTTCGACGTTGATCTTGCGCGCGTAGTAGGTCAGCTCCGGCACCGCAATTGCGGCGGCCAGTGAGGTGTCCTTGAACAGCGAAATGAAGTTGTTCGACAGCGCTGGCAAGACATTGCGCAGCATCACCGGCACGGTGACGTAGGCCTTGACCTGCCACTCGCCGAGACCAATGGCCAGACCGGCCTCACGCTGGCCTTTGGGGATGCTGAGCAAACCGCCACGGAACACTTCGGTCAGGTACGCCCCGGCATACAACGACAGGGTGATGATGAACGAAGGAATCTTGTCCAGCCGAATGCCCAGGCTTGGCAGCGCAAAGTAGATCAACAGAATCAACACCAGAATCGGCGTGTTACGCACCACCGTGACGTACACCGAAGCCAACACCCGCAAGGCGCGGTGCTTCGAGAGCAAGGCGAACGCCATCAGCAGGCCGATCACGCAGCCGATGGCGATCGACACCAAGGCCAGTTCAAGGCCAAGACCAAGCCCCGCCAGCAAGGTGTCGAAATCGCGCCACACGGCGGCAAAGTTCAACTGATAGTTCATGGTCAGCAGTACCTTGAGCGGGGCGACGTGAATCGCCCCACTCTCACGGGATCATTTGAATTCGACTGGGAAACCAATTGCTGGCGAAGGCAGATCTACACCGAACCATTGCTTGAACGACGCCGCATAAGTCGGGAATTCAACGCCGGTCATGGCTTCATGCAGAGCGGTGTTGACGAAGTTCAGCCAGTCCTGATCGCCGCGTTTCACCGCACATGCGTAGGTTTGCGGGCTCCATGCGTAGCTTGGGCTGCGATAGCGGCCAGGGTTCTGCACCATCAGGTATTTGACCGAGGACTGGTCGGTGGCGGCGGCATCGGCGCGACCGGAGTTCACGGCCTGATACATCAGATCAACGCTGTCGTACTGATCGACCTTGGCTTTGGGCAGGGCTTGATGCACCAGTTCTTCGGCATAGACGTTTTGCAGCACCGCCACGGTGACGCTGTCGCCGGCGGCTTGCAGGTCTTCGATTTCCTTGTACTTGCTGTTGTTCGGCAACAGCAGGCCGACGCCTTCGCGGTAGTACGGCAGGGTGAACGCCACCTGCTGCGCACGGCTGGCGGTAACGGTGATGAACTGGCAGCTCATGTCGACCTTGTCGGTGAGCAGATTGGGGATCCGCGCATCGGACGACTGCACGACGAATTCGACCTTGCTCGGGTCGTTGAACAGACCTTTGGCCACGATCCTGGCGATGTCGATATCAAACCCCTGCAACTTGCCGTCCGCGCCCTGAAAGTGCCACGGCGCATTGGTGCTGCCGGTACCCACGATCAACTTGCCACGGGCCAGAACACTGTCGAGCTTGCTGTCGGCTGCCTGGGCCATACCCATGACAGCGGACGAAGCCACAAGAACAAAAACACACGCTTTGAACAACGAAGGACGGCGATGCATGGCAAGCACTCCAGGATGGTGTTTATTCCGCTATACCGGAACACGGTTTGTTACTACGGAATAGACAGCAGAAAGTGTGCCATAGCTTTGGCGGAAAAACCCGGTTACCGGGAAAAATTAATTGACTCAAAGACTTAGCTGGCGGATCACCGCGCGACTATTCCCAATAGCAGGGTGGCCTTCGCTACTGAAGGCAATCAATTGGGAAGTAACGTCTCATTCAAGGGCATGTGCGCGACCAATTGATGCACACATAGAGCAATGAATCGGACTTGAAAAACAGACTGAGTGCAGGTGACCGTTCATCGGATTTGCGGCTCGACCTGTCAGAGTTGACAGTTGTTGACCGGTGAGTTGATAGGCCTACTGGTTTGGACCGAACGGGTCAGGAATCGAACTCAAAATCTCAATAAGGACTTTTGAAATGGCCAATCTGATTAAAAACGGTGATTTCGCCAATCAAGGCGACCACTGGACCGCAACAAATCCAACAAACGTCAGTTATGTGAATGGTCACTGCATTATCGCCACACCTGACTCCATCAGTCAGGACGTTAAGCTGGGCAACGGAGGTGGCGGGCTATTTATGGTGTTTGCAAGAATGAAAACACTACGTGGTTATGCTGGCCGTATCACTGTTCAGCCCATTCCGACAGGAGATCCGGTTTACCTTGAGGTCGGCGGGCAACAGCAGGAATGGACACTCCAATGGCAAATCTTCACTGCGCCGCTTGCAACACTCGCGTTCAAAGTCACAGCCGAATCCAATGATGGCACGTTTGATGAACTCGGCTCTTACTTCGGCGATATCACGCTATCCAAGTTGCTCTGAGCCAACGCGATTAAAAGCGAGCGTTCTTTCACATCGCAAAAGCTCGCTTTTTACCGTGAACGCACCAGCGCTGTATTCCGAGAGAGGAGTTTCAATGAACTCGACAATCCCTTTCGCAGCCTTGCCGGCCACCTATCGAAAAACACTGAAAACCTGGCGCCCGGTAATCCTCTATTTCGCTAACGAACATTGCCCCGCCTGCGAGTGGGCCGGTCCGGTGTTTCGTCAGACGGCCGAGCCGTACCGGCACCGCGCCAATATCTACATGCTCAATACCAGCGAGTCCCCACGCCATCCGCTGGTCACCGGCACGCCCACCGTGCTGTTTTACAAGAACGGCAGACTGGTGAAAAAACTCAAAGGCATCGGCACCGAAGCAACCCTCGCACGGGATTTCGCCGAGCACATCGGCAAGACCAAAGCGCCCGTTGCGCCCCGTAAACGAATACATGATCTGCCTTGGCTGCGGCAGACTCTTCGCACTTTGCGCACCGTTGCGCGTGCGCGCTTGCGCAGCCACTGCTGAACAGGCTGGCTGAAGGTTTCGAAGCAGCGTTAACCAAAAAGTCTCAGGGAGAGTTGGACATGACGAATCTGATCAAGAACGGCGAGTTCTATGAGGGCGCAAAACATTAGTTATGTGACCCCCATGAAAAGAATCAACGCTCTGCGTCGGATTGACCACTGGTCGGAATAATCGTTTGACCTGTCAGAGTTGACAGTTGTCGACCGGAACTTGCGCGGGCCTACTGGCGAGGCGGTACAGGACAAACCCAAACCACCGAGGATGAAAAAATGGACAACTACATTAAAAACGGAGACTTCTCCGAAGAAGGCGCTCATTGGGAAGCAAACAACCCAGATAATGTGACTTTTGAGAACAACACCTGTGTTATCGCTGGGCCTGCCAAAATTAATCAGTACGTGGACCTTCTTGGGCGAGGTGATCCAGGGTATCCGATTTTCATGTTTTCGCTCAGAGTGCGAACACCTAGAAGTTCACCTGCCCGTATCACCCTAACCTTCGAGCCCATTCGCAACCCGCTGATACTTAATATCGATAGCGGTGACGACTGGGTAGACATAAGACAGGAATTCACACGTAGATCAGTATTCGATGTGAGCGTTACTTTGGAGAGCCTTGGTAGTGCGGACGAAGGCAAGTGTTTCTTCGACGACGTAAAGCTTTCCATCCTGCCTGATGCATCGTAAAAACTGAAAGGCAAATCATCGACAGACGATGACTCGCAAACAAGCTCGCGAAGAGGCCGGCACAGTCAGTAGAGAACTGAAGTATTAAGCGGCGGCACGCACCAACAACACCCGCGTTACCCGCCGCTCTTCCACGGCTTTGACCGTCATCTGCCAGCCCTCAAGCTCCAGACGATCACCAATGACCGGCAGGCGATCCAGCAGGCTCATCACCAACCCGGCCATGGTCTGATAGTCCTCGGTCGCCTCCGCGCCAAACCCGGTGCGTTGGCGCACCCGCGCCAGGTTCAACCCACCACTGACCATAAAGCCGCCCTGCTCCTCGACCACATCCGGGCCTTCGATTTCGCTGGCATCCGGCAACTCACCGGCAATCGATTCGAGAATGTCGGTCATGGTCAACACACCGACAAAATCACCGAACTCGTTGACCACAAAAGCAATGTGCGTCGAAGCCGCGCGCATCTGCTCAAGCGCATTGAGGATCGAATAACTGTCGAGCAGGTTGAGGGTCTTGCGTGCCAAATGTTCCAGGTTCGGCTCGGCACCGGCCAGGTACTCCTTGAGCAGTTCTTTCTTGTGCACAAAGCCCAGCGGCTCATCCACCGCACCGTTGCGGATCAACGGCAGACGCGAGTAGGACGAGTGCATCAAACGCGTACGAATCGCCTCGCGATCTTCGGCCAGATCAAGCGTGTCGACATCGGCGCGCACGGTCATCAGCCCGCGAATCGGGCGTTCGGCCAGTTGCAGCACGCCGCTGATCATCACCCGCTCGCGACGATCGAACAGTTCGGCATTGGGCGCGTCGCCGTCGTCCAGCAAGTCGGAAATCTCTTCGCCCACTTCTTCCGCCGCCAGTTTGCGCCCGCCCAGCAAGCGCATGACCGCGTGCGCCGTGCGTTCACGTATCGGCCGCAGCCCTTGCATCGAGCGCTTGCGGCGAGCGCGGGCGATCTGGTTGAACACCTCGATCAGAATCGAAAAACCGATGGCGGCGTACAGATAACCTTTCGGAATGTGGAAGCCCAGACCTTCAGCCGTCAGGGCAAAACCGATCATCATCAGGAAGCCCAGACACAGCATGATCACCGTCGGGTGCGCGTTGACGAAGCGTGTCAGCGGTTTGCTGGCGACAATCATCAAGCCGATCGAGATGATCACCGCGATCATCATCACCGCCAGTTCATCGACCATGCCCACGGCCGTGATCACCGCATCGAGGGAGAACACTGCGTCGAGCACCACAATTTGCGCGACGATCGGCCAGAACATCGCATAAGCGGCGTTGGTCGTGCGTTCGCCGATGTGGCCCTCAAGGCGTTCGTGCAATTCCATGGTGGCCTTGAACAGCAGGAACACACCACCGAACAGCATGATCAGGTCGCGACCGGAGAAGCTCTTGCCGAACACCTCGAACAATGGCTGAGTCAACGTCACCAGCCAGGAAATACTCGCCAACAGGCCAAGACGCATGATCAGCGCCAACGACAGGCCGATAATCCGCGCACGGTCACGCTGATGCGGTGGCAGTTTGTCCGCCAGAATTGCGATGAACACCAGGTTGTCGATACCCAGCACCAGTTCCAGCACGATCAATGTCAACAAGCCCAACCAGGCTGTGGGATCCGCTAACCATTCCATAAAACGTCTCTATCTCTCTCGATGAATTCAGGCTGCCGGACACGGCAAAGCGCAACGCGAAGGCTCTGGGGCCGCGTTGGCAACGATATTCGGATGTCGGAAAACCGGATGCTGCGAGTGCGTCAAGACCGCGCCATGGCGCGAGGGGAAGCGGTAACTGGGAGGCTCCGAGAGGGTGTTCATGTAGGTCCTGAATGAAAAATGGCCTTGGAGCGTACGGCTTTGGGAACATTTCCTACAGCGGCAAATCATTTCAAAATCTGTAACAGCCTTCCAGATTTCCCTGTAGGAGCTGCCGCAGGCTGCGATCTTTTGATCTTCGCTTTAAGAAAACAAGATCAAAAGATCGCAGCCTGCGGCAGCTCCTACAGGACGGTGTCAGCGCCCCGCGAAGCGCAACCGTGACAACTGCCGCAAATCCCCTTCGCTGTAATAGTCATTCGTCCAACGCTCATCCACCGCCAACGGACTCACCTGCTTCAACGCCAGTTTTTTCGCGAAATAGCGAAAGCGATAATGCTCATAAAACCGCAGCAGCTCCAGCCCGTAACGATCCGCCAGATCGGTGTCGCCGCGAATGATCAGGTAGTTTTCGTCATTGCCGTTACTGGCCGAAGCGCTGAGGTTGTGGCTGCCGCTGATGATCGTCGGCGTGTCCGTGGTGAAGTCGGTGACCACCGCTTTGGTGTGCACCAGTAGATTACCTTTCTGGCCCTTCATGTTCTCGCGCAGCCAGCCTTCCAGCCCGGTGTTGAGCAGCGCCGTGGCGGCGAATTCGGCGCTGCGATCGGCGTGGAATCCGGTAATGCGGCTGGCGGTGTTTTGCAGGCCATAACGCAAAATGTCGTCGTGGGGCTGGCCGAGTAACGCGTTAAGAATCGCGTCCGGCAGCGAGAACGCGGTGACAAACAGCACGTCTTTTTTTGCCGCGCTGATAATCCGCACAAACGCCTGCAAATCCGCCCCGCCGGTACGCGGTGAGAACCCGGCGAACAACGGTTGCTGCGGGTTCATCGGGTTATGTTCGGTAATCCAGTCACGGGTTGCGCCGACATCGTCCGGCTGCGCCCAGATCTGCTCGAACGTCTGCAGATAACTCGCGGCGATCGATGCATCATCCAGCACATGCACCACGTTGGCCTGCCGATAAACCCCATTGGCGGTGAAATTGGTGCTGCCACACAGAACCGCTTCAGGCTGATGAGTGCCACTGGCATCGACACGACTCAGAACCATGAATTTGTTGTGAAAGATGTTGTGGGTCACTCGCCCACGCTTGTTCGCCACAGGCAATGCCGCCAGGCTCGCTTCGTTGATCGTAGTGTCTTCGTCATCCGCGCGGGCGTGATACAGCACCCGCACCTGCACGCCCCGCGCGAACGCCGCGTTCACCGCATCGACGATTGCCTGCAACTGATACTCGTAGATCGCGATGTCCAGCGCCCACTGACCATCGAGCGCACGCTCGATAAACCCGAGCAACCGTGCGAGCAAGCCGTTTTCCAGCCATTGTCGTGGCGCGTCGGGCCAGGCTTCGATGGGCATATTCTTGTTGGCGCTGATCAGTGCGTCCAGCTCGGGGAACTTGCGCTGGAATGCCTGACTGGCAGCAACGGCGCGATTGAATATCACGCTTTGATTGCTCGGGTGACCGTCATCGGAGGCGATCGTCAGCTCCAGCGACTCGCCCAACTGCACGGCATCGGCGGTGCCGTAGGCCAAATGCACGCGATAGTGGAGAGTCATGCCCGGATTGACCGCGTAATCGGCCCAGCGAAATTTTTGCAGCGGCGCGATATCGCTCGGTGTGGCGTGGAACTGCGGGAACGTATGGGCCTTGCCAGGGAACGTCAGGCTGTTGAACAGGAACAACCAGGGTTTGCTGCCCTGCTGTTTTTCGATGGCAAACCCCAGCAGGCCTTTGCGCCGGGGCTCGGCCAGATCCATGGCCAGCAGCACGCCGTTGGTGCCGGCATAGGCTTTGACGCGGAAGTCGTCTTGGGGGTTTTTGACCAGCACGCGCATCGTTCACTCCTTGTGATTGGGCTGGGGGCAGCATAGTGCAGTGAGGCGGGTTTTGGTGTTCCTGACCGGGTACCGAGTCGATGCGTTCGCGAGCAGGCTCGCTCCCACAGTTGAACGCATTCCAAGGTGGGAGCGAGCCTGTTCGCGATGAGGCCCGAGCAGACACGGAAAGTATCAGGGCGAAATCAGCTCATCGATATGTCGATACTCGGCATCCAGCGCCATCGCCAGATCCTTGGCCCGACCCAACCGAATCGGCCCACGCTCGATATCGATCAACAACCCCGGGCACCCCAGCGCCGACAATCCCGAGCACTGTTTCAAACGCCCATCGGTCACCACCAACAGCCTCTGCTGCTCGGCGGGAAAGCGCTTGCGCCGCAGCGTCAGCCACTGTTCTGCCTGCTCCAGCGCCGCCAGCAACGGTGTGCCGCCGCCTGCCCCCAAAGCCTCCAGCCAGGCACGCAAGCCGCTGGACGCTTTCAATCCCTGCACCTGCCATTTCGGCGCCGAACCGCTGGCCGTCAGCAAAGCCAGTCGCGCCCGTTGGCGGTAAGCCTCATCGAACAGTTGCGCGAGCAGACCTTTGGCATCGCTCAAGGCGTGATGGCGCCGGGTCGACGCCGAGGCATCGACAATGACCAGCCACAGTTCATGCGGTGAACGCGTGCGCAGTTGAAACAGCAGATCTTCACGCGTTCGAGGTCGCCCTTTGAGCAACGTGCCCGGCCAGTTCACCGTGCCACTGCGGGCGGTATGGCGCTTGCCTTGGCGTCCGTTGTCCAGCCGGCCAGCGCGGGGTCTGGCATTCGCCCCCGCGTCTGATCGGGGGCGAATGCCTAAGGCTTTTTTGGCCAGCTCGGCACTTCGCGGCGGGCGCCGGTGGCGAGCGCAGGCGCCGGCATGTCGCCCCACTGCCCTTGCCCTTCACTCGGTGAAGCCTGAGTCGCGGCCGGCGACTGTGCCGGTTGCGGCGGGCTCGACGGCGCTTGCTCACGGCGCCGATGGCGCAGGGCAAACTCGGCCACGGCGTCGATGTCTTCCTCGCCAATCACCCCTGCCCCGCGCCATGCCGCGTGGGCACGCGCCGCGCGCAACCAGACCAGATCAGCACGCAGACCATCCACCCCGGCGGCGAAACAACGCTCGGTGATCTGCGCCAGTGCGGCATCGTCCAGCGCAATGTTGGCCAAGGCACCACGAGCGTGTTCGCAGCGCGCACGCAAGGCTTGCTGCTCGGTTTGCCATTGTGCGCAGAACGCTTGCGGGTCGCTGTCGAAATCCAGTCGGCGACGGATGATCTGCCCACGTTCGGTCGGTGCCGTGTGGCCACTGAGGGCGACGTTCAGGCCAAAGCGGTCGAGCAGTTGCGGACGCAACTCGCCCTCTTCCGGGTTCATCGTGCCGATCAGCACGAACTTCGCTGAATGCCGATGGGAAATGCCGTCGCGCTCGACCAGATTGGTACCGCTGGCGGCAACGTCGAGCAGTAGATCCACCAAGTGATCGGGCAGCAAATTGACTTCATCGACATAGAGTACGCCGCCGTCAGCCTTGGCCAGCACACCCGGCGAGAACTGCGCACGCCCCTCGCTCAGGGCGGCGTCGAGATCGAGGGTACCGACCAGACGCTCTTCGGTGGCGCCCAGCGGCAAGGTGACGAATTGACCGCTGGCAAGCAGATCGGCCAGGCCCCGGGCCAGGGTGGATTTGGCCATGCCGCGCGGGCCTTCGATCAGCACACCGCCGATTTTCGGGTCAATGGCGGAGAGGCACAGGGCGAGTTTCAGGTCATCGGCGCCGACCACGGCGGAGAGTGGGAAATGCGGGGTGTCGGTCATTTGGGTTTTCTCTGTCGTGGTCTTTGGTGTGCTTAAGTGTTGTGGTGTGTCAGTCGGGGTGGCCCTCACCCTAGCCCTCTCCCAGGGGGAGAGGGAACTGATTGCGGTGTTCTTGCAAGTTGCGCCGACCTGAATTATCGAGTTGACTTCGATTCTGAACAGTACACAAATCGGCTCCCTTCCCCCCTCGCCCCCTTGGGGGAGAGGGCTGGGGTGAGGGGGTGACTTTCCTGAGGACGCTACATATCTTCCTCAATATCCAGCAGCAGATTCTCCAGCGCTTCTTTATAAGCCCCCGGTTCCTGCCACATCCCCCGCTGCTGGGCCTCAAGCATGCGCTCGGTCATGTCCCGCAGCGCATGCGGATTGTGCTCACGAACAAATTCCCGCGTTGCCGGATCCAGCAGATAAGCGTCGGCCAACAACGCGTACTGGTGGTCATCGATCAACTGCGTCGTCGCATCGAACGCGAACAGGTTATCAACCGTCGCGGCCATTTCGAACGCGCCTTTATAGCCGTGGCGCTTGACCCCGTCGATCCATTTCGGATTGGCCGCCCGCGAGCGGATCACCCGGTTCAGCTCTTCTTTCAGGGTGCGAATCTTCGGCAGATCCGGCTGGCTGTGATCGCCGTGATAACTCGCCGCCGCTTCACCGCGCAGGCTTTCCACGGCAGCGAGCATGCCGCCCTGGAACTGGTAGTAATCATTGGAATCGAGCAGATCGTGCTCGCGATTGTCCTGATTCTGCAGCACCGCTTGTACCTGACTCAGGCGCTGAACGAACTGCTCGCGCGCAGCGGTGCCCTCATCAGCTCCGCCATAGGCGTACGCGCCCCAGCTCAGATAAACCTCAGCGAGATCTTCGCGGCTTTGCCACAAGCGACCGTCGATGGCGCCCTGCACACCTGCGCCGTACGCGCCGGGTTTGGCGCCGAAGATCCGCCAACCCGCCTGACGCCGCGCGGTGTCTTCATCAAGGCCCGATTGCTGCAGTGCCTCGCGCTCGGCACGCACTTTCGCGGCCAACGGGTTGAGATCATCCGGCTCGTCCAGCGCGGCTACCGCTTGCACGGCAGCGTCGAACAGGCGAATCAGGTTGGCGAAAGCATCGCGGAAAAACCCGGAGACTCGCAGCGTGACATCGACGCGCGGACGGTCGAGCAGGCTCAGCGGCAGAATCTCGAAATCATCGACGCGCTGACTGCCGGTGGCCCACACCGGACGCACGCCCATCAACGCCATGGCCTGGGCGATGTCATCGCCGCCAGTGCGCATGGTCGCGGTGCCCCACACGGATAATCCGAGCTGGCGCAGGTGATCGCCGTGGTCTTGCAGGTGCCGTTCCAGAATCAACGTCGCCGACTGGAAACCGATACGCCACGCAGTGGTGGTCGGCAGGTTACGCACGTCGACCGAGTAGAAATTGCGCCCGGTGGGCAGGACGTCGAGGCGACCACGGCTGGGTGCACCGCTCGGGCCGGCAGGGACGAAGCGACCGCTGAGGGCGTCGAGCAGACCGCGCATTTCGGCGGGGCCGCAGGCATCGAGGCGTGGGGCGACGACTTCGCGCAGATTGTCGATGATTGCACTGACCTCCGCCCACGCCGGTCCCTGTGGGAGCGAGCCTGCTCGCGAAAGCGGTGGATCAGGTAAATCTTTAGCGACTGACACGACGCCTTCGCGAGCAGGATCGCTCCCACAAGGGATTTGCAGGGACTCGCAGATCAACGCAGTGGCAAACAGTTCGAGGCGTTCGCGGGTGTCGCCGGCGGTGCGCCAGACTTCGTCGCTTTGCGATTGCAGTGCTTCGGGACGAGGGCCGGTCCATGGATCGGCTAGCGCGCAATCGAGTGGATCGAAACCGAGTTCGAATGCTTTGGCCAGCGCCCGTAACAGACTCGATTGCGCGCCCTTGCCGTCACCCCGTGGAATGCGCAGCAACGCCAGCAACGTATCGATGCGCAGACGCCCGCTCGGTGATTCACCGAAAATGTGCAAGCCATCGCGAATCTGCGACTCCTTCAGATCACACAAATAGGTATCGAGGCGCGGCAGCCAGATCGCCGCATCGGCGTCGCTGTCCAGCGCCGCATCGAGTTGCAGCTCACGGTCGATCTGCGTCTCGCGCACCAATTGCAGAATGTCGCGCTGCAACTCACGAGCGCGGCGCGGATCAAGCAACTGCGCCTCGTAATACTCGTCGGCCAACAGTTCCAGATTGCGTAACGGCCCGTAGGTTTCGGCACGGGTCAGCGGCGGCATCAGATGGTCGATGATCACCGCTTGTGTGCGCCGTTTGGCCTGAGCGCCCTCGCCTGGGTCATTGACGATAAACGGATAAATGTTCGGCAGCGGCCCGAGCAGCGCATCCGGCCAGCAGTTCTCCGAAAGGCCGACGCCTTTGCCCGGCAGCCATTCGAGGTTGCCGTGTTTGCCGACGTGGATCACGCCATGGGCGCCGTAGGTATTGCGCAACCAGAAATAGAACGCCAGATAAGCGTGCGGCGGCACCAGATCGGGGTCGTGATAGACCGCGCTCGGATCGACCTGATAACCGCGCGCCGGTTGAATGCCGACGAAGGTCAGGCCAAAGCGAATGCCGGCAATCATCATCCGCCCGTCGCGGCACATCGGGTCGTTTTGCGGCGCGCCCCAGCGTTCGATCACAGCGCTGCGATTGGCCTCGGGCAGCGCGTTGAACATCGCCAGGTAGGCGTCCATCGCCAGGCTTTGCTGGCACGGGCGCAGATCAATCGTGTCGAGATCATTGCTGACGCCGCCGAGCAGTTGCTGGATCAACGCGGTGCCGCTACTTGGCAGCTCTGCCGTAACCGGATAGCCCTCGGCCTGCAACGCCCGCAGAATATTCAGCGCCGCTGCCGGCGTGTCGAGACCGACACCATTGCCGATGCGTCCATCGCGAGTCGGGTAATTGGCGAGGATCAGCGCGATGCGCTTTTCGCCATTCGGCACCCGCGCCAGATCGATCCAGCGCCGCGCCAGTTCGGCGACAAAATCCATGCGTTCGGGTTGCGCGCGGTAGCAGACCACATCGGACTGACTGCGCTCGCTGCGCCAGGCCAGGTCCTTGAAACTGATCGGCCGACTGATGATGCGCCCGTCGAGTTCCGGCAAGGCAATGTGCATGGCCAGATCCCGTGGCCCTAGGCCTTGCTCGCTGTCGCGCCAGCCGGGCTCGTTGTCCTGCGCGCAGATTGCCTGAATCACCGGGATGTTGCGGCGAAACGGCCGCAAGTGCGGCGCTTCAGGACTGGACTGGGCAAACCCGGTGGTGTTGAGAATCACCCCGGCCTCGACCTCGTCCAGCCAGTCCTCGACCACCGCCAGGCAGCCGGGCTCTTTCAAACTGGCCACCGCAATCGGCAGCGGATTCAGCCCCGCCGCCTGCAAGCGCTGGCAGAACACATCGATAAACGCAGTGTTCGCCGCTTGCAGATGCGAGCGGTAAAACAACACCGCCGCGACCGGGTGCTCGGGCAGCCATTCGGCTTGCCAGTCACTCAGTGCGGCGGTGGTTTTGTTCGGGTGGTAAATCGCCGTGCGCGGCAGGGTTTGCGGTTCTTCCCAAGCATAATCGCGAGCCAGCCAGCGGTTGGCCAGACAGCGGAAGAAATCCAGCGCATTGCCCAGGCCACCCTGACGCAAGAACTGCCAGAGGCGATCACGATCCACGGCGTTGACGGTGCTCAAGTCACTGAGTTCCGGATCAGGACGGTCATCGCCCGGCACCAGAATCAGCTGCACACCACGCTCAGACAGTTCGACCAGACGCTCGACGCCGTAACGCCAGTAAGCGATGCCGCCGTGCAACGAAATCAGAATGACCTTGGCATGACGCAGCACTTCGTCGACGTACAGATCGACCGAAGCGTGATTCTGCACCTGCATCGGGTTGGCCAGACGCAGGCTCGGGTAATCCTCGGGCAATTGCTGCGCGGCCTCGGCGAGCAGCGCCAGACTGGAGTCGCCGCTGCACAGGATCACCAGCTCGGCGGGGGTTTGGCCAAGGTCGGCAATGTTGTCATCCGAGACGAAACCGCCGGGCTGGGTCCTGAGCAGGTGCATGGCTTAAACGCTGAGCGCGGCGCGCAGTTGCGCTTCGAGTCGGGCGGCGTCGAGTTCCTGGCCGATCAGCACCAGACGCGTGACGCGCGCTTCATCGGCGCCCCACTGACGGTCGAAATGCTTGTCGAAACGCGTGCCCACGCCCTGGATCAGCAGACGCATTGGTTTGTTCGGGATGGCCGCGAAACCTTTGACACGCAGGATACCGTGCTGAACCACCAGTTGCGTCAGGGCGTCGAGCAGCAGGCTTTCGTCGGCTTGCGGCAGTTCGATGGAGATCGAATCGAAAGCGTCGTGATCGTGGTCATCGTGGTCGTCATCACCGTCGTGGTGATGATCGTGATGGCTGTGACGGCTGTCGATGTGTTCCTCGGACCCGGCGCCGAGGCCGATCAGCACGTCCAGCGGCAGACGACCGTTGCTGGCTTCGATGATTTTCACTGCTGGCGGCAGCTCTTCGGCGACTTCGGCGCGGACACGAGCGAGGTCTTGCGCGCTGGTCTGGTCGGCTTTGTTGAGGATCACCAGGTCGGCGCTGGCCAGTTGGTCGGCGAACAATTCGTGCAGCGGCGATTCGTGATCGAGGTTCGGGTCGAGTTTGCGCTGGGCATCGACCTGATCCGGGAACGCGGCGAAGGTGCCAGCAGCGACGGCCGGGCTGTCGACCACGGTGATCACCGCGTCAACGGTGCAGGCGCTACGGATTTCCGGCCACTGGAAGGCTTGCACCAGCGGTTTTGGCAGGGCCAGGCCCGAGGTTTCGATGAGGATGTGGTCGAGGTCGCCACGACGGGCAACCAGTTCGCGCATCACCGGGAAGAACTCTTCCTGAACGGTGCAGCACAGGCAGCCGTTGGCCAACTCGTAAACGCGGCCGGTGGCTTCTTCTTCGGTGCAACCGATGGTGCATTGCTTGAGGATTTCACCGTCAATGCCCAACTCGCCGAACTCGTTGACGATCACCGCGATGCGACGGCCCTGCGCGTTGTCGAGCATGTGCCGCAGCAGCGTGGTCTTGCCCGAGCCAAGGAAGCCGGTGACGATGGTGACGGGGAGTTTGGCCAGTGTTTTCATCGGTATGCCCTTTGGCAAGCGGCGGGCATACGGGACGAGTACCGGCAACGCGCGTGCGCGCCGGAAGCATTCGCCACCGGATCACCCCGCCCGGTTGTAGTGAGAATCTGTGACGAGGCAGGTCTCCTGGCTGACGGCGTTCAGGCGCTGGGCCTGGCGTTGGCTGCGCCTTCCCGCTGGCTCATCGATTGAGCTGGCAGTGGCATGGCAGCGAACATCACCGTTCACAGTTGCGGGGGCAGCCGCGGCATTGACCGCGTTCCCTTCTTAGCTCCGGCATACGCCGGAGAACCTCGAATGCGCAAGGCTACGCATGCACGGCAGGCGGGTCAACGCCTGGATCATTGTGGTTATAAGGGCACCAACTTTTTCATCTAATGATCGCGAACACTTCTCACTTAAAAAGTAGTTGTAAGTTATGTCTTACATGCCCTATCCGTTACATAAGAAAACTACCACCGCGTTAAACCCTGAAATAGAGCGGCCGCGTGCATTCGATTACATATCTTTACAAAAACCAAATTGATAAATCAATACAAGATATGAACGATGAGTTCGCACAAGGACTATGAGTCTCTCAAGAAAGGATTTCTTGCATGGCTGATTATTATCAGTATTTGATCCTGCCTGTTTCTTTCCTGCACCCATGGGTATCCACAACATGAGTGCCGGTAACGCGTTACGGCTTGCAAGTGATGCCGGACTAAAGGAACTTTCCGAACTACTGCGCAATTGCCACTATGCGCACAGCGCCCATTATCCAGCATTGGATGTAGCACTGCTGGGACGCGAAGCATGCCGGGCATTCAATGCAACCTGGGAGCATTTGCATACCGACGCGTATCTCAGCGCAGAGAACGGTCTTCGCGAACGACGCATCTGCAAGTTCCAGTATCGCCAACGGGAACGCCAGTGGACGGCGCTGCAAGACTGCCACTTTTTTCAAGCCGAGACCGACAACCCGCTGTTGGGCGGGGTGCAGCGCACCTACACCCGCTGCGAGGCGACGTTCATTGACTCCCCGGTTCTGCAGACACTGCTGGCCGCCGACCTGGCACTGATGGACATGGCGCTGGGCCCGCGCGACTGGCTCGTGACCTGCCATCAGTTCCGTATCCTCTGCGATCAAGGCAATGCTGGCCAGGCCACCCCTGAGGGCCGACATCGCGACGGGCACGATTTTGTCTTTCAACACCTCATTCAACGCCAGCATGTCATCGGTGGCGAAAGCCGGATATTTGATGAAGAAGGTGGCCAAGTATTCAGTGCAACTTTGACTGACTATCTGGAAACCGTCGTCTTGAATGACCGAATACTTCTGCATGAAGTTTCCCCACTGCAAACATCGAGCATTAATTCGGATCGCGGCAGTCGCGATATGTTGATTATCGACTTCGACCTGGCGGACTACTAATGAATCATTCGACTCATGCACTTTCAGTCAGCTCCCCCCTCGCGCATAACTTCATCATTGAACAGTTTCAACAGGCGTGCGCACGAAGAACTTCCACACTATCGCTGACCGCCAATGAAAACATATTGTCCGAGACTGCACGCACGCTAGGACAGAATCGTCATTACGAGCGTTACTTGTTCAATGCACAGGCCATTGACGGTCAATGCTATGCCGCCGAATTCAATGGTATGCAGGTCGAACACTTCCCCGAAGTCGAAACATTAAAGGCTTTGGCGACCCAAGCCGTGCAGGCGATGTTCAACGCGCCGTTCGTCGAATACCGCGTACTCTCCGGCGTGCACTGCACGCTGAGCGTGCTGGCCGCCCTGACCGAGCCGGGCGACTGCGTATTATCACTGGCGCCCGAAAGCGGCGGGCATTTCGCAACCGGGCCTCTGGTGCAGAAGATGGGCCGGCACAGCGTCTTTTTGAAACTGACGGCTGACGGACAAATTGATCTCGGGGATGTTGATCGGCAACTCCAGGCGTGTGGTGTACAACCGGCAGCCGTACTGCTCGACCACGGTCTGACCACACGGGCAATCGCCCTTAAACCACTGCGCGCGCTGCTGAACCGCCGGGGCTTTGAGCGGACACTGATCATCTACGATGCGTCGCACACTCTGGGCCTCATCGCCGGGAAGGCCTTTCCCAACCCGCTTGACGAGGGGGCGGACATTCTTCAAGGCAACACCCACAAATCCCTGGCAGGTCCGCACCGGGCACTGATCGTCTGCCGGCGTGCCGATCTGGCCCAGCGGATCGAGCAAACGCTCAGCGGTGCGCTGGTGTCCTCGCCCAATCTGCCCGGTCTGCTGCAACTGTTCGTCAGCCTGCTGGAAACCCAGCGCTACGGCCAGGCCTACGCCCAACGTATGTGCGCCAATACTCGCCAGTTGCACGACGCACTCGCCGACCTGCCGGGCTGGACGCTGCACCCCTCCGACACGCACCTGCTGTTGCTCGAAGGCGAACGGGCCCGGCAAGCGGCGCAGCAGCTCAATGAACTGGGGATCCGGATCAACAATAAACAGATCAATGGCCGCGACTGCCTGCGCTTCGGCCTGCAGGAAATCACTCGTCTGGGCATCAGCAGCGAAGACCTGGATGCCTTGGCGCACATCATTCGCAATGTCTTGAGCGGTGGCGCCAACGGCGTGGACCGGATTCGTCTGGCTCACATTTGCCAGCGCCTGAACCGGGTCCACTACAGCTTCGATCAGGAGGTTGGCGAATGAGTGCAGCGGCCTGCCTGATCATCGGCAATATTCGCGACGGAGAATACGAGGGCCTGATTGCCGAGGGCATCACCCCTTTGCTGATTGCCGATAGTCGCAAAACCAGCAAGATCGCCGATGCGAAACAGATCTCGCCGGTGGCGCTGTACGACTTTTCCAGAGGGCTGACCCCGGATCTGATCCAGCTGACGCAACAGTTGCTGGACGAGCACGGCTTCACCAGTGTCCTGAATTTCCGTGAAGGTTATGTCGCGATCACGGGGCGGCTGTGTGCGGCGCTGCCGGCGCTGGCCCACCTGCACCGTAACGTGGAAAACACGCTGGACAAGGTGCTACAACGCCAATGCTTCCAACAGTCGCGCAACCTGGATCTGCACGTGGTCTCTCGCCAGGTGCGTATCGATGACCTGCTGGCGCGCCCGGGCGAGCTGCCCTACCCGTTCATCCTGAAGCCAGCGAACCTTTACAGCAGCCTGTTCGTACGCTGCATCGACGATCAGCAGGATCTGCTCGACTACGCCCGTCATGAATGGCCGGCGCTGCAGCGCTATGTGGCGGGCAAAAGCCGCGAAACCGATCAACTGCTGCTGGAGGAATTTCTCCAGGGCTCCAACCATTCCATCGATTGCACGATTGCCGCCGATGGCACGATCAGCAGTTTTCCGATCGTCGATGTGATTGCCGGCGTCGATATCGATCGCGGTGACTTTCACCATTTCGCCCGCTACACGCCGTCGCTGCTGGAGCCCGACGCAGCGCTGAAGGAGCGTTGCCATCGCCTGGCCCATGACGCCGTGAAAGCGTTAGCGCTCAAAGGCACGTTTGCCCATGTCGAGTTCATTCTCACCCCCCGCGGGCCAAGAGTCCTCGAAGTCGGCGCACGCCCCGGCGGCAGCCGGATTCATGTGATTCGCCAAGCCTGGGGGCTGGCGCTGGATATCTGCTACCACCGTGCTCTGTCCGCCGAGCCCCTGCCCAGCGCCAGCGAAGCGCCGGATGCGTTCGGCATCGCCACCCCTTTCGCCCGCACAGACCGGCTCTATGACGGACTGCACGGCGCCGACCGGATCTGCCGCTTGCCAGGTTTCCAGCGTTGGTATGCCTACGTCACTCCGGGCGAAGCCATCGGACCGGTCAGCAACGGTTTTCAGAACTACCTGTACATCGAGTTCAGGCAACCCGACACCGCCCGCCTGCGACAATCCTTGCTCGCCGTCAGCGACATTGATGTCTATGGCGAACAGCCCACGGCGGCGAACACCAAACACATTCTGCTCATCGGCGGGCGTGATTCGGGACTGGATTGGGATACTGCGCGGCAGTTTCGATTTACTCTCGTCCAGCAACCCGGCGAGTTATCTGACTATCAGCGCGAGCGCGCAACGCTACTGCTGACGCCTGACATTGCCGATCTGCCGGCCTACAGCACGACGGTAGAACGGCTGCACCGGCAATCGCCATTCGATGCCGTGGTTTCGTTTTCGGAACTGGGCCTGCTGCCCGCGTCACACTTGGGCGAACGTCTGGGCATCGTCCACAACAACCTGCGCAGTGTGGAAGTCAGTCGCGACAAGCTGCTGTTTCGCCAATTGCTCAAAGGCAGTCGCTACGAGTTGCCCACTGCCGCTATCAACCATGGTGCCGAGGCTCGCGCTTTCGTGCTGCGCCATGGCCCGGCCATCGTCAAACCCGTCAACGGTTCGGGCAGCCAGGGTGTCTATGCCATAGACAGGCCCGAGGATGTCGACCACATCTCGCTGGAGGGAAACAATCTGATCGAGGCCTTCGCCAGCGGCGACGAATACAGCGTTGAATCCCTCAGCCTGGATGGCCAGCACCGGATTCTCGGCATCACGCGCAAATACACCAGCGGTGCCCCCGGTTATGTCGAAACCGGGCATGACTTTCCTGCCGGGCTCGACGAGAAAACCGCCGCGCAGATCGAAGAAGCGGTGCTGTGGCTGCTCGGGCGAATGGGCAACCGCTGGGGCCCGGCCCACACGGAAATCAAGCTGGACGGTTCACGCCTGCAATTCATCGAAACCCAGACCCGCTTCGGCGGTGACCAGATCTGGGAAATGGTCTGGAAAACCACCGGGGTGCATTTGGCAGCGAGCACCATCGCCGCGATGACCGGCACGTCACTGCCGACGCCCGAGAAAACCTACACCAAAATGGCGATCCGCTACATCGAGGCGGCCCCGACCGCCGATCCGCAACAGCTCCAGGCACGCCTGCTGCAACACCCGTTTGCATTACGCGTGAACCTCAACCCCGACAAGTTCGGCCAGAGCATCAGCCGTTCCGCAGACCGCCACGGCTACACGCTGCTGGGCTGCAGCGACGCCGACGACCCGGCGGACTTCAACGCCGCGATCACCCACCCAGAGTTCACTACGCAAGGACCAGCGCAATGACCCGTAAAGACCCGCTATATCACATCGAAGGCCCGATCAGCGCTCACTTCCCGATGATCTCCTTTTCCACCAATGTCTACGACAACCCTGCAGACATCCTTGGTTCGATCACCGATCTGGCCAGACATTTCCAAGCGGTCGAGTTCGAGATCGGCGAAGACGCCGAAAAAACCTTCTGGTCGCTGAGCGCCGAAGACCGGTCCGAGCTTGCCGGGAAAATCCGCAGCTTCGCCGAACACAATGGCATCACGCTGACCGTCCACGCCGGATGGTGGGGTCGCCAGTACAACCTGTGCTCCCCGGATTTGACCGAACGTGCCCAAGCGGTGGACTGCCTGAGTGCCGCCGTGGAGTTTTCCCACGAGGCCGGCGCCACCAGCGTCACTTTTCATCCCGGCTACAAAGATCAACTGGAAAACGGCGAACTGCTGGACAACCTGATAGTAGCGATCAACGAGGTGACCAAGCGCTGCAACACCGATGGCATCGCCCTGTGCCTGGAGAACATGGGCGGTCAGCGGCCGAAATTCCCGGTCTTCACCGTCGAGGAACACCTGCGCTTTCACAAGGAGACCGGGTGCTTCGTGACCATCGACGTGACGCATTTGTGCTCACTGCTGCCGTATGGTGAAAGCCTGTTCAAAGCCATTGCCGATCTGGCGCCGGTTACCCGGCATCTGCACATTGCCGACCTCAACAACACCCACCATCAACATCTGCCGATTGGCGAAGGCAACTTGCGCCTGAGCGATGTGCTCAATCGCTTCGCGGTCAACGGCTATCGGGGTGTGGCCGTGGTGGAAGAGTTCATTCCGCGCTTCTCCACCGAGTACTACCTGGAAAAAGCCCTGGCCTACAAGAACGGCGTAGAGCAATTGCTGGCCGGCTCGCGGCACAGCACTCATGCTGGTTGAGTCGAACCTGGCAAAACCGGCGTCGCGCAGCGAGATCGCGACCGGTATCCGCGATGCGCTACCGTTCGTCTTCTCGCTGCTGCTGACCTTCACCCTGATCGGCATGCTCGGGCGCCGCCATGGTCTGGATCTTCCGGCCATGGTGGTTTTCAGCGGTACGGTAATGGCCTCGCCGTTGCAACTGACGCTGCTGGAAACCCCGGCGCACCTGCTTAACGCCTTTGGCGTGCTGGTCTCGGCGCTGAGTATCAACTTGCGTTTTCTGGTCTTCACACTGAGCCTGAAATCCAGCCTCCAGGGCCCGGTCAAAGCGTTCGTCCCCGCCCTGGCGGTGATGGCAAATGCGGCTTTCACGTTGATGTCGATCCGCAAGGATCAGCAACCGATCAGCCGCCCGTATGCCAACACCGTGTGCTTTCTGCTGTACGCCGCCGCCCTGCTTGGCACCGTGGGCGGGTATTGCTTCGCCAGCGTGGCCGACAACGCAGTGATGGATCACGTCAGTGTGGTGATCGCGATTTTCATCAGCGCTTCGCTTGGCAAGATGGCCCGCGACCGTCACAGCTTCCATGCGCAATGGATTGCCGGCCTGGCCACCGCCGCGAGCTTGCTGTGGCTGGGCGAGGTCAGCTTGCTGCTGGTGCTCGCCATCACCGTTCTGACGAGCTATGTCTATGATTGAACCTGGTACTTTCTGGCTGTACGTACTGATTTGCGCGCTGGTTTCGATCGTATGCCGCTTGCTGCCGCTTGCCGTCGATGTCGAACGGCTTTCGGCAACTGCCCGCGCTTTCATCGATCGTCTGGGAAAATACACATCGGTGGCGATGCTCGTCAGCCTGCTGGCGGTCTCACTCTACCCTTTGGCCAGCCAGCACCTGACGGCCATGCCATGGATCCTGCCGGTGGCGTTGGCGTGGCTGCTGAGCCTGACGCGAATCAAATCCTATTATGCGTTCCTGATGGCGCTGGGGGTGTACGTCCTGCTGATCATGCGCTAGGCGCCGATTGACTCAAATCCCCCGCCCATGCTCTCCTACACAACTTGTTACGGGTGCCCTTCACAGGGTGAAACGGGAAACCGGTGAATCATGTGCTTTACTCAAGCCCATGTCAGTCCGGTGCTGCCCCCGCAACGGTAAGCGAGCGAAGCGTCAAAACCACTGTGTCAGCAAGGCATGGGAAGGTGACGCTTGCAGGTCGGCCTGACGCCAACCCCTCGTGAGCCCGGAGACCGGCCCGCAACACACAGCCCGCATTTGTGCGGCGCTGCACATAACAAACCCGCGGTGGGCGGGCGCTGTTCGAACCTCTGCGAGCCCAGCCCGCCGGGGTTTTCATGCGCTCTATTCACCCGCTGACACTCCAGAGGGAAGCGCCATGTCGATCATCAGCAGCACCGGCAGCAACACGGACAAAATCGCCAGCACCACCACCCTGAGCCAACGCCTGACCGCCGCGATCTTCGCGTCGATCCTCGGCGCCAGTCTGGTTTACTTCGCCGGTTTCTCGCACATCGAAGCGGTGCACAACGCTGCCCACGATACCCGCCACAGCGCCGCGTTCCCGTGCCACTGAGGCCTGCCGACATGATCAAGCGTATCGCGCAAACTGCAGGTTTCACCGGTCTGCTGGCCGCCCTGCTCCTCACCTTACTGCAAAGCTTCTGGGTTTCGCCGCTGATTCTGCAGGCCGAAACTTTCGAGAAATCCGAGCCGATAGCGGTTCACGAACACGCCGCTGGCGTGGCTGCGCACAGCCACGATGCCGAAGCCTGGGAGCCGGAAGACGGCTGGCAGCGCGTGGTTTCGACCACGGGTGGCAATCTGGTGGTGGCCGTCGGTTTCGCCCTGATGCTTGCGGGCCTGTACACCTTGCGCGCACCGACCAAAACTTCACAGGGCCTGCTCTGGGGCCTGGCCGGTTACGCGACGTTCGTGCTTGCTCCTACCTTGGGCCTGCCGCCTGAACTGCCCGGCACCGCTGCGGCCGATCTGGCTTCGCGGCAAACGTGGTGGATCGGAACGGCTGCTTCAACCGCTGCCGGCCTGGCCCTCATCGTGTTCAGCCGTCACTGGCTGATGAAACTGCTGGGCGTGGCAATCCTCGCCGTGCCGCACGTGATTGGCGCGCCGCAACCGGAAGTGCATTCGATGCTCGCCCCCGAAGCACTGGAAGCTCAGTTCAAAATCGCTTCGCAGTTGACCAACGTCGCGTTCTGGCTGGCCCTGGGCCTGATCAGTGCCTGGTTGTTCCGCCGCAAAAGCGATGGCCAATACCCCGCATGACCGATGACCGCGCAGTGCCGACCCTGGTCGTCGGCCTGGGCTGCCAGCGTGGCTGCCCGGCCAGCACCCTGCGCGCGTTACTCGATCAAGCGTTACAGGCGCATCGCATTGAGCTTGAGGCGGTGAAGGCGCTGGCCAGCATCGACTTGAAGCGTGACGAGCCGGGCCTGCAAGAACTTGCTGCACAACTGGCCCTGCCCTTGCTGTACTTCAGCAGCGACGAGTTGGCCAGTTACCAACAGCGGCTCAGTCACCATTCGCAAATCGCTTATGAACGCACCGGTTGCTATGGCGTCGCCGAAAGCGCGGCACTGGCCCTCGCCGAACAGCTGATTCAGGCCCCGGCAAAACTGCTGATTTCCCGGCAGAAATACGCTCAGGCCACGCTGGCATTGGCCGGCGCGGCGTAAAATCCCGATAATCCTCGCCATTGATCATGAGCGTTGTTCATCTGCAACGCGGTCGTGCCCTCTTTTACTCAGGATTCAACGATGACCGTCTACTTCATCGGCGCCGGCCCCGGCGACCCGGAACTGATCACCGTCAAAGGCCAGCGGCTGATCCGCAGTTGCCCGGTGATTATCTACGCAGGTTCGCTGGTGCCGGCGGCGGTGCTCGATGGCCATCAGGCGGAAACGGTGGTAAACAGCGCCGAACTGCATCTGGAACAGATCATCGAACTGATCAAGACCACGCATGCCAAGGGCCAGGATGTGGCGCGGGTGCATTCCGGCGATCCGAGCCTGTATGGCGCGATCGGTGAGCAGATCCGTTACCTGCGCGAGCTGAATATTCCGTTCGAGATCATTCCCGGTGTAACTGCCACCGCAGCCTGTGCGGCGTTGCTTGGCGCGGAACTGACCCTGCCGGACGTGTCGCAAAGCGTGATTCTGACCCGCTACGCCGAGAAAACCGCGATGCCGGCAGGCGAAGAGCTGGGCAGTCTGGCGCAGCATGGCGCGACCATGGCGATTCATCTGGGCGTTAACCATTTGCCGAAGATTCTGGTGGAACTGCTGCCGCATTACGGCGCGGATTGCCCGATTGCGGTGATTCACCGGGCGACGTGGCCAGATCAGGATTGGGTGGTGGGGACGCTGGCGGATATTGCCGAAAAGGTTGAGGCCAAAGGGTTTCGGCGTACGGCGTTGATTCTGGTGGGCCGGGTGTTGGGCAGTGAGGTTTTCAGCGAGTCATCGTTGTATCGCGCCGGGCATGCGCACATCTACAGGCCTTGAATTGGAACGCAAAGCGTCCCGGGCTGCATTCCCACGCAGAGCGTGGGAACGATCAAAGATCGCAGCCTTCGGCAGTTCCTGCATTGAAGTGTAAATCCCTGTAGGAGCTGCCGAAGGCTGCGATCTTTTGCTTCACGCATAAAAAAACGGCGCTCACGGGGCGCCGTTTTTTATGTCGCAGCGAACACCTTAGTAGTAGGCGTTTTCTTTCTGCGTGTGGTCGGTCACGTCGCGAACGCCTTTGAGTTCAGGAATACGCTCGAGCAGAGTGCGCTCGATGCCTTCCTTCAAGGTCACGTCCGCCTGGCCGCAGCCCTGGCAACCGCCACCGAACTGCAGCACGGCGATGCCGTCTTCAACCACATCGATCAGGCTGACCTGACCGCCGTGGCTGGCCAGCCCCGGGTTGATTTCGGTTTGCAGGTAATAGTTGATGCGCTCGTTGACCGGGCTGTCGGCGTTGACCATCGGAACTTTGGCGTTTGGCGCCTTGATGGTCAGCTGGCCGCCCATGCGGTCGGTGGCGTAGTCGACGACGGCGTCATCGAGAAACGCTTCGCTGAACGAATCGATGTAAGCGGTGAAGCTTTTCAGCCCCAGCGCGGTGTCTTCAGGCTTTTCTTCGCCCGGCTTGCAGTAGGCAATGCAGGTTTCGGCGTACTGGGTGCCAGGCTGGGTGATGAAGACGCGGATGCCGATACCCGGGGTGTTCTGCTTGGAGAGCAGATCGGCCAGGTAATCGTGGGCGGCGTCGGTAATGGTAATAGCGGTCATGGAAACTCCTCGCAGGCTTGGGCGCAGTTTACGCCAAATGACGCGGCTGACAAAGTCCTAGTATTTTTGTCGGAAAATGCCGGATTCGTCATTCCACCCAGCGCCTCGCGGCGTCGTCAGGCCTGCTTCCTCCAGCGGACTGCCACGTAAACAAATGGATACTGAAACAAGCACCAGGCATATATATGTATGCCTCGGGGATTTTTTCGGCCGATATATTCACCGCCTTCGTTTATTTGCAAGTTTCCATCGCACTTATTTCAAAGGCGCTTAATGAATACATCGTTATCAAGGTTCTATAGCCGAACACCGCCGCGCAGACTACAGGATATCAACCACCTGATCAGCTACCTGCACACGCTCGTTGGTGAGCACTTCAACAGTGATGCACGCGACCTCTACTATCACCCTCCAGCCAGTTCTGCGCTGGGGCGCGAATGCAAGGAAGCATTTCGTATTTTGAACAAGCTGGAAAAGGATGAAGACTTCATCAGGCATATTTCAACGCCGATCGGCGTCGATAAATCGCCTTTAGGTAATGACTTCTTCTATGACCTTGTATCGTTCCACTTGAGCTCCGCCAAAACGCCAGCGCCCTCCCCCCCGGAAGTTTTCACCATAGCCGGTCACTCGGTGATTCTCAGAGAGGTGCCGATCTACTGGTCTATCGACGTCGATGTCTTGCTGGATATTCACCGTAAAGTCGGCAACGGCGTCAACAGCGACGGCTCGGTAAGGCTCGATCTGGTGCTTGCCTACTACTCGCTGCAACCGATGCAGCCTGCCACCAGCGCCGGCTGGCAACGCCTTCTCCATAATCTGGTTGACCATCGCGCACTGTGGCTGCTTGGACATGACGGACACGTCAGTGACCTTGAGCACCTGTTGGGCGCTGCGGGTGATCAAGCGATCATGCGCATTGTTCGCCAGATTAGACTGGAAACATCCCGCTCACTGTTGGCAAACCTGTTGCCGGAAAAATTCAATGACAAACTGGACAAACTTGCCAACACCATCCCTGTCGCTCTTCTGGAAACCGTTCTGGGTGCTGCAAAGAACCTGCAACTGGCCCAACGCATTGCCAACGAACTGGACTGGTACGGTGCAGGCGACAACCAGCAGTGCCCCCCTGGTGTGTTGAAAAAACTGTTGTGGCGCGCGCTTTGGTTAGAGGTAAAACCCGATCCCGACAGTCATTATCGAAACGAATTGCAGATCCTTATCGAAACCGGAAGCCGGTACTCTTCCATACGTCAATCGCTGGTCGAGCATTTCCAACGAACGCTTTGCGTCAACCGCACCACCGCATTACTGGCAGTCGCCATTTTCAAAAGCAATATCGCCAGCGAAGCCTGGGTCGAGGACATTCCCGAGGATCTTCCCTACGGCACTTCCAGCACCTGGGTCAATTTCAAGAGCGGCTTTATTCTGGCAGAGACCATCGCTCCCGGGTCATCCCGGTATATGACGTTCGAACAACTGCTCAACCTGCCAGCCGAGCATTACCAGGCGCATGCCAACGATGTCGGGCAACAGCGGCTGGTAACGGCAGCCAAAGCGCGTGCTGCGCTGGACTGGTCGGTGGAAACGGGGCTGCTGGGACTTCGTCGTACCCCGTACTCGCTGAGCGAAGTCGAGTTGGCAGTGCAGACACTCGAGCAACACGAACGCGACATGGTCAGTGCCATGGAAAACCTGACACTCAGGCCCCCGAGCCGCTTTCGTCACGAAACAGACACGGCATTCGACGAGGCATTCCGCAGCTGGCTGGATACCCCGCGAGCCGCCTACGCAACACTGATCAAAGCATTGCTGAGCCAGTACCTGCCGGCCTGCGGCACTGATCTGGAGCGCGACGAAGTAGTCGTTTACTCGTTAAGGCTGCCACTGCATGACACTCAGGTGGAGCATGAGAACCGGACGAACACCGACGCGGTTCGTGCGCGCTCGGGGTTTATTTTGCGCACGGTCAACCCCGCATACCCGACCGACCCTCGTTACATTGAAGTCTTCCCGTTCGCAGGCGTTGTGCGCCTGCGCAAAGAGATGAAGTCACTGCAAACAGGCGGTGAAATTGTTGTCGAGAAGATCGGCTCCAGCAGCCGGACCAGCCGGGGTTCCTTCAGGAAAGGCACTGAATTGCCCTTCGACTGGGAAGCCTATCGCGATGGCTCGAAACCCAGAGAAAACCAGCACGCGACATTGATCGTGGAACAGATCGCAGAGACATTCGAGGCCGTTGCGATCGAACAGCGCTCCCCAGATGTGGCAGCACGGACGCTGCCCTTTGCCGCGAACAACCTGACGTCTGCGCGAGCTGAAAAGCTGGCCGCGATGATCGCCAGAGAGCTGTTCTTCAAAGATGAGTCAGCGCTTCTTGAACAGACCCGTAAAGCTACGCGCAGCATGGACATCGGTCGGGACTTTACTGAAGACATCACCTTCTGGGGAGAAATGTTCGTGCCGTTCTGGGGTTCCATCGAAGACCTGACATCGGGTGATCCTCGACGCATCGAGTCCGGTGGCCTGGGCCTGTTTACCGATGTGGTGTCTTTCGGCTTGCCCGTCGGCAAATACGTAGCGGGCTGTACTCGCCTGTTATCCGGCGCCGGCAGGATCGGACTGCGCCTTGCCTTGCCAAAACTCTCCGCCATGACGCGAACTTTGCTTGTTTCCACGCTTCGGGAGCTCAATCCCCTGGAGAGCGTTATCGGGCTGCTCAGACTGGGTCGCTTTGCTCTCGGCAAACTGAGTAACGTGACCCTGCGGCATGTACGGATGGGCATCGCACACCTGCGCGACGGCACCATTGCCGCACGCCATCTCCAGTCGGTCGATCCGGCAACCTGGGTGCCGCACCAGGCCGGCGACCAGTTGTTCACCGTGGAAGGCATCGCCGATATTCCCATGCGCAATGTCGGCACCGCCGAAGCTCCCGACTTCCGCCTGATCGACCCCGTCACCCATCAAGCGTTCGGCCCGCGATACCGGCAACCCGTTACGGTAATCAGCAACAGCAGCCCTCTGATACGTCAATACGCGGTAGAACCACACTGGATTCAGGGACTGAAGGCTGACTCGCGCGGCATATTCTTTCGCCCGGACTATAATCAAAAGTTCATCTGCAACGTGGATGAGCACGGCACCATCGCCGTCTACCAGATCAGGGACAATTCCTACGGGTTTATCGCAGAAACGGCGCAGACGGGGGAAAACAGCTTTTCTGTCGTGTTGGTCAACCCGAAAACCAACCGCGACCTGTCGATCAACCTGTCGTCGGTGAGACCCGGGCATTGGTACACAAGGGAAATCAGGGTTTCAGGCGGAGCACCCGATCAGCCTAACGCAGTAACACCCTTGCATTTGCAAAAGTGGTCGCAGTTCAGCGAGGTGATGCTCGATCTGGCCATTAAGGCATTTGCGAAGAATCACGGGCTGGATCGGGCGGCGTTTCAACAGTTCGTCCACACCCAAGGGCAGTTGAAACCCCTTGGCCAGCAAATGCTCGACCAGGCCAATACCGCTCGTACGGCCATTGCGTTCGACCACCTCCAGAACTGGCGAACGCTGTCACAGGAAAGCCGCACCCGTCTGACCCGCGAAGGGTTCGCTGCCGAGCACAACCTTGACCCGCAGGATTTCCTCGCCCATGTCAACATGGATGGCACCTTCCGGGCACCGGGAACAGTGTTGGCAAAATATGCCAACAACCAGACTTTCACCCCTCTGACCCCTGCACATCTAGAGCAGTGGCGAGCGCGCTACGATGAGACACGGTCGGCCAGCACGATGAACGCGTTTGTCGCTGAAAACGATTTGAATCCCGTGCTCTGGGCAACCTTCGTCAATGACGCCGGGCAACTGAGAAGCGCCGTTCCGGAAACCTTGCAATTGCTCACTGCCGTCGACTCGAATGCAATGTCCGCGCGGAAATCACTCCCCCCCGGCACAGCGAGAAAATCAGCGCCCTGGCAATTACCTGAACAGTCAACTGTGCGCGGCAACGGGCCACCCTCACCCCCCAAGGCGGGCCCTTCCAAACGTCCGCGACTGGATGACATGGCAGCCGCCCTGCCAGAGGATCTGACACCTTCGCTTGGACACAACATCAATAACAACGCGCCCATTCTCCAGGATCCGGAGGATGTGCGGACAAGCCTGACGAAAAAGCTGGAAGGCGATATTGAAAAAATCGCGATCACCGACGCCAATCGGCTCTTAACGCACTTTCAGGGCGCAAGACTCAAGGAAATGACCCGCCGCATCACTGAGGATATCCACGAGTGGATCGCCGACGAAGGTCGGCACCATGACAGGCTGACGCAGCGTTTCGAAGTGAGGAGACCGACCGAAGGTCCCGAGCGGGGTTTATCAGTGTTTGCTAAGGTCGATATCGAACCTTATGAAGTGCTGGGCCCTTACATCGGCAAGCTGCACCGCACCGGCAAGTCCCTGCGCGCGGAAATACTTGAAAAATCCAGAGAGAAAGTCAGCACCTATCTGTACGAAACGGCAACGAAGAACGCCACCCTGAGCGGGCACGGCAACAGCAATGTGCTAAGCCTGATCAATGCCATCAACGTACCCGGCCAGGCCAACATAGGCATCGAGAACGTCGGATCGATCTGCGTCGGCAAGTACATGGTGTTTTTTGTCGCGTGGGAAAAGATCCCGGCGGGTAGCGAGCTGTTTCTCGATTACGGGGCCAATTACTGGAAACACATGAAACCTTGATCGCCCCGACTTAGCCGTTAGTCAGGCACGTCGGTGCTGCGCAGAAGAATCTGCGCAGCACCGACGTAAGGCAGATGAACGCTGCTCACACAGCACCTGCCCACGAACGATCAAAGATTTTCGTACCGGTTCATGTCCAGCACGCCCTCTTCCACCGGATCGGTTTCGTGCAGATACTGGCTCAGATCATGGAAATAGAACCAGAATTGCGGGTGACTGCGACGAATCCCCCAACGTTCGACGATTTTTTCGAAACGGTTGGCATCCTTGGCGTTTTCCATTGCATCGACAAATTCCGGCACTTGATCGGCAGGAATGTTGAACATGAAGTTCGGATAACTGCTGAGCACGCCCGGAAAAATAGTGAGGGTGTCCAGCCCTGGCTGATAGCGCAGCGACTCACCGAGCAGGAACGCCACGTTGCTGTGCGCACGGTTGCGCAACAGGCTGTAGACCTCGCGTTTGCCGTTAGTGGTTTCAATGCGCAGCATCGTCGCTTCCGGCAGTTGGTCGATGACCTTCAAACCGGCCGCCGGGCGCGAGGTCAGACGGCTGAGCGCCTGCTCGGCATTTTGCAGTGCCGGGTCGATATTCGGCCGCGAGCAGTAAGCGCCGTCGCAGCGGTTAAGCGGATCAGGGTGCGCATTGAGATCACCGTAACGCGCCAGCAATTGCATGGCGAAGTCGTATTTCGGGTGTTTCTCGTCGAGTTTCAGCGCGGTCGGTTTGTCGTCGTCGATCGCTTCGTAATCGAGCCACATCTTGAATTGGCCACTGCTCTGGTACCAATCGTCGAGGTAACCCTCGCGGGAATCGGCGGGCATCAGGCGCAGGAAATTCTGCTCGGCACCGTTGCGGATCAGGTCGAAATACAGACGGGTTTGCGCCTGATGCGAGACGTTGCCGAACACGTCGAAGTTGACTGCCAATTGGTAATAGGTGCGCTCGAGCAACGGGTAGTCGAACAGCCACATCGTCTGTGGCACCTCGCCGATCAGGCCTTTGGTCACCGAAGCGCTATCAAAGTGGCGGAAAATGCTCAGCAGCGCGTTGTCGTTGCCGGCCCACAGCGTCGACCAGCTCGGTGCAGGAACGTCGGCGTAGCTGTCGCGGCGCAGTGCCTCGTACTCGTTACGTTTGTTGCGGTAGTTATGCCACAGGCTCAAAACGCTGCCGACATCGTCGTTCTGCCCGGGCATGGCCAGCAACGGCGTGGCCTGGCCGCGATAGTTCGGGTCGGTGATATAGAGGTCATGCTCCGGTGCCTGGAACAGCGCCCAGAAGTTGTCGCGAATCACGTCAGTCGCGATCTGGCCACGGCACACTGGGCCACGAATAAAGGTGCGCACGAAGTATTCGGCGTTATCGAGCATGAACTGGTAACGCGCCTGCGCCGGAATCGCCTCAAAAGTGGCAAACGGGTTGGCGCGGCTCTGCGGGCCGTAACCGGGCAACGCATTGGCCTGCCAGTTGCCGCTGTAGAACAGGCTTTTCACCCGCGCCATCTTCGCCGCGCTCAGCGGATAGGTGATGTGGGTCTTGTGCACGATCACCCCTTGCACCGGCCACAAGCGGTAATACACCTGAGTGCCCGGATCGTCGTTGGGGCGGCGGGTGGCGATCAGGTCGATCGGCTGTCCGGTCGGCGTGCGCGAACGCACCCACTGGAAGTAATGCCCCGGCTCGCCATCCTTGAAATAGATGTGCGCGAGAAACCAATGCTCATACAGCCAGCGCCCGACCAGGCTTTGCCGTGCGCCGGGCGTGTTGAGCAGGTTTTCCCATTGGACGATCTGCAGGGCTTCCTTGGCGCTCGGGGCCAGGCCTTGCTCGTCGATCGGCGCACCGGACGCCAGCCAGCGTTGCAACGTTTGATATTGCTGATCGGTCAGGCCGGTGACCGCCAGCGGCATGCCTTCTTTCGGATGCGTAGCGGCATAGCCTTCGAATTCGGAGGGCATCGCGCACAGGTTCTCGCGGTTCAGCCCCAGCACGATGTCTTCCGGGAGCTTGGCGTTCGGCGTCAGTGGCGTCTTGTGCCCAAGTTCGAGCATGCGCGCCATCAGCGCCGCCTGACTGCCCTGCGCATCGAGCACCGAATAGAAGTCTTTCTGCTGCCAGGCACGTTTGCCGAATGCGTCGTAGAACAGTCGCGTAGTCGGCGCCGCTTGTGTGCGCTCGCCGTCGTAGACCGGCATCTTGCTCGCACCACGGGCCGCGCCCTCGCCACTGCCCAGATTGAGCTGGCAGGCCGAGTCGTAGCAGGCATGGCAAGCCACGCACTTCTCGGTGAAGATTGGCTGGATGTCTCGGCTGTACGAAATAGCAGGAGAAATCATGGGTTCCTGCGCAACGGCGCCCCAGCTTAAGAACAGCAAGAAAATGCTGATGACGCGGTACGACATGCCCGTAATCCCGATCCTGGAAAAAAACGCCGCGATTCTACAGTATGACGCTCGCACCAACATGAGCGATATTCATGCTAAAGCCCCACATGCTCTAAAAGCGCACAGGTTTGCTATGATCCCGCTCCTTCGTAATGGTCTTTCCGAGTAGTCCAAATGTCCGATCGCAGCGTCCGCCTTCAAGCTCTCAAGCAAGCCCTCAAAGAGCGCATCCTGATACTCGACGGCGGCATGGGCACGATGATCCAGAGCTACAAGCTCGAAGAGCAGGATTATCGCGGCAAACGCTTCGCGGACTGGCCGAGTGATGTCAAAGGCAACAATGACCTGCTGGTGATCACCCGTCCCGATGTGATCGGCGGCATCGAGAAAGCCTATCTGGATGCCGGCGCCGACATCCTCGAAACCAACACCTTCAACGCCACACGCATTTCCATGGCCGACTACGGCATGGAAGAGCTGGCTTACGAATTAAACGTAGAAGGCGCGCGCCTGGCCCGCAAGATTGCCGACGCCAAGACCGCCGAGAACCCGGCCAAGCCGCGTTTTGTCGCCGGCGTGCTCGGCCCGACCAGCCGCACCTGCTCGCTGTCGCCGGACGTCAACAACCCGGGCTACCGCAATGTCACCTTTGATGAGCTGGTGGAAAACTACACCGAAGCCACCAAAGGCCTGATCGAGGGTGGCGCCGATCTGATCCTGATCGAAACCATCTTCGACACCCTCAATGCCAAAGCGGCGATCTTCGCCGTGCAAGGCGTGTTCGAAGAATTGCACATCGAACTGCCGATCATGATTTCCGGCACGATCACCGACGCCTCCGGCCGTACCTTGTCCGGCCAGACCACCGAAGCGTTCTGGAACTCGGTGGCGCACGCCAAGCCGATTTCGGTCGGTTTGAACTGCGCGCTTGGCGCCAGTGAGTTGCGTCCGTACCTGGAAGAGCTGTCGAACAAGGCCAGCACCCACGTGTCCGCGCACCCGAACGCCGGCCTGCCGAACGAATTCGGCGAGTACGACGAGCTGCCGTCGCAAACCGCCAAAGTCATCGAAGAGTTCGCCCAGAGCGGTTTCCTCAACATCGTCGGCGGCTGCTGCGGCACCACCCCGGGCCACATCGAAGCCATCGCCAAAGCCGTGGCCGGCTATGCCCCACGCCAGATTCCAGATATCCCCAAGGCCTGCCGCCTCTCGGGTCTGGAGCCGTTCACCATTGATCGCAGCTCGTTGTTCGTCAACGTCGGCGAGCGCACCAACATCACCGGCTCCGCCAAGTTCGCCCGCCTGATCCGTGAAGACAACTACACCGAAGCGCTGGAAGTCGCCCTGCAACAGGTCGAGGCCGGCGCGCAGGTGATCGACATCAACATGGACGAAGGCATGCTCGATTCGAAGAAGGCCATGGTGACCTTCCTCAATCTGATCGCCGGTGAACCGGACATCTCCCGCGTGCCGATCATGATCGACTCGTCGAAATGGGAAGTGATCGAAGCCGGCCTCAAGTGCATTCAGGGCAAGGGCATCGTCAACTCGATCAGCATGAAAGAAGGCGTCGAGCAGTTCATCCACCACGCCAAGCTGTGCAAACGCTACGGCGCGGCGGTGGTGGTGATGGCGTTCGACGAAGCCGGCCAGGCCGACACCGAAGCGCGCAAGAAAGAGATCTGCAAACGCTCCTACGACATTCTGGTCAACGAAGTCGGCTTCCCGCCGGAAGACATCATCTTCGACCCGAACATCTTCGCCGTCGCCACCGGCATTGAAGAACACAACAATTACGCGGTGGACTTCATCAACGCCTGCGCCTACATCCGCGACGAGCTGCCGTATGCCCTGAGCTCCGGCGGTGTGTCCAACGTGTCGTTCTCGTTCCGGGGCAACAACCCGGTGCGTGAGGCGATTCACTCGGTGTTCCTGCTGTACGCCATCCGCGCCGGGCTGACCATGGGCATCGTCAACGCCGGGCAGCTTGAGATTTACGACCAGATCCCTGTGGAGCTGCGCGACGCCGTAGAAGACGTGATCCTCAACCGCACGCCGGAAGGCACCGACGCCCTCCTCGCTATCGCCGACAAGTACAAGGGCGACGGCAGCGTCAAGGAAGCCGAGACCGAAGAGTGGCGCAACTGGGACGTCAACAAGCGTCTGGAACATGCGCTGGTCAAGGGCATCACCACCCACATCGTTGAGGACACCGAAGAATCGCGCCAGTCGTTCGCGCGCCCGATCGAAGTGATCGAAGGCCCGCTGATGTCCGGCATGAACATCGTCGGCGACCTGTTCGGCGCCGGCAAAATGTTCCTGCCGCAGGTAGTGAAATCTGCCCGCGTGATGAAGCAGGCCGTGGCGCACTTGATCCCGTTCATCGAACTGGAAAAAGGCGACAAGCCGGAAGCCAAGGGCAAGATCCTCATGGCGACCGTGAAAGGTGACGTGCACGACATCGGCAAAAACATCGTCGGCGTGGTGCTCGGTTGCAACGGCTATGACATTGTCGACCTCGGCGTGATGGTGCCGGCAGAAAAGATTCTGCAGGTCGCCAAGGAAGAAAAGTGCGACATCATCGGCCTCTCCGGTCTGATCACGCCGTCGCTGGACGAAATGGTTCACGTGGCTCGCGAAATGCAGCGTCAGGACTTCCACCTGCCGCTGATGATCGGTGGCGCGACCACGTCCAAAGCACACACCGCGGTGAAGATTGAGCCGAAGTACAGTAACGATGCCGTGGTCTACGTGACCGACGCCTCCCGCGCCGTGGGCGTGGCGACGCAGTTGCTGTCGAAGGAATTGAAGGCAGGTTTTGTTGAAAGAACCCGTGCCGAATACGTTGAAGTGCGCGAACGTACCGCCAACCGCAGTGCCCGCACCGAACGCCTGAGCTACGCCGCCGCGATCGCCAAGAAGCCACAGTTCGACTGGGCCAATTATCAGCCGGTCAAACCGACGTTCACGGGCAGCAAGGTGCTGGACAACATCGACCTCAAAGTCTTGGCCGAATACATCGACTGGACGCCGTTCTTCATCTCCTGGGACCTGGCCGGCAAGTTCCCGCGCATCCTTGAAGACGAAGTGGTCGGTGAAGCTGCCACCGCGCTGTACAAGGACGCGCAGGAGATGCTCGCCAAACTGATCGACGAGAAGCTGATCAGCGCCCGTGCGGTGTTCGGTTTCTGGCCGGCCAATCAGGTGCATGACGACGACATCGAACTGTACGGCGATGACGGCAAGCCATTGGCCAAGCTGCATCACCTGCGCCAGCAGATCATCAAGACCGACGGCAAACCAAACTTCTCGCTGGCCGACTTCGTGGCACCGAAGGACAGCGAAGTGACCGACTACGTCGGCGGTTTCATCACCACCGCCGGCATCGGCGCCGAAGAAGTGGCCAAGGCTTATCAGGACGCTGGCGACGACTACAACTCGATCATGGTCAAAGCCCTCGCCGACCGTTTGGCCGAGGCCTGCGCCGAATGGCTGCACCAGCAAGTGCGTAAAGAGCACTGGGGTTATGCCAAGGACGAAGTGCTCGACAACGACGCGTTGATCAAAGAGCAATACAGCGGCATCCGCCCTGCTCCGGGTTATCCGGCCTGTCCGGATCACACCGAGAAAGCGGCGCTGTTCGCCCTGCTCGACCCGGAAGCGGAAGAAATGCGCGCCGGCCGCAGCGGCGTGTTCCTCACCGAGCACTACGCGATGTTCCCGGCGGCTGCCGTCAGCGGCTGGTACTTCGCCCACCCGCAGGCGCAGTACTTCGCCGTGGGCAAGGTCGACAAGGATCAGGTCGCCAGCTACACCTCGCGTAAAGGTCAGGAGTTGAGCGTGACCGAGCGCTGGCTGGCGCCAAACCTCGGCTACGACAACTAAGCAGCCTCCGACAGCGCCTACAGGTGTCCACGTTGTTCACAAATATTGTGAGCCAACGCTAAACCTGTGGGAGCTGGCTTGCCAGCGATGGCGTCGGGGCAGCCAGCATCGATGTCGCGTGTGCCGGCCTCATCGCTGGCAAGCCAGCTCCCACAGGGATCCAGGTGTTTTTGTTGACTCCCCTCTCCTGGCCCTTCCCGACATTTGCTTTTGCGGTGTTCTGCAGAGGGTTGGCTATGCTTGTCTGACACACACGGCAGACGAGGGATTTATGGACGATCCAGTCGACAACAAACCGCCGACCTTCTGGCAGATGCTGCACAGCGTGATGGCGGCGGCGTTCGGGGTGCAGAGCGGCAAGAACCGGGCAAGGGATTTCACCCATGGCAAGCCCAGCCATTTCGTGATGCTGGGGATTCTGTTCACCGCCATCTTCGCGCTGACGCTGTTTGCCATCGTCAAACTGGTGCTGCATTTCGCCGGAGTCTGACGCGGTCAGCGCATCAGGGTCTGCAAGCTGAACGGGTAGCGATACGAAGCCGGTCGCCCCTTGGCCGAGAGCTTGCGGAAATTCACGCCGTAGTTCGGCGACGTGCCCATGTCCAACATTTGCCGGGCATGCCGTTTGTCGATCAATTGCAACAAGGAAATCTGCCGGTCACGGCCGCCGTAGTGATTCAACTCGACGCCTTGCTCGACATCATGCAACTCGACCAACGCCCAGCCGCCCAAGGTGAAATGCCCGCCGACCAGCGCGCTCAGGCGCCCGTCAACCAACGCCTGCAAGGCCGCCGGAGAGGTGTTGACCGCACTGAACAAGGCATCTTTGCCGGGGACTTTGCCGGTCTCGGCGTATGCGCGCATCGCGCCGAAGGCCATTTCATCATTGGCCGACCACACCAGCGATACCTTCGGGTAACGCGCGAACAGCTGTTTGGCCTGCTCATAGGCGCGCTCTTGGGTCCAGCCGCTGTACACCAATTGCCGCAGGCGCATTTGCGGGTGTTCGGCCAGCGCCCGTTGCATGCCGCGCTCGCGCAATTGCGCCGAAGGGGTGACCTTCAGCCCGGAGAACGCCAGCACTTCAATCGGCTCGGCAGCGGGCGTCGGCGGGTGCAGGCGAATCAGCTCCTTCATCATCAGGTAGCCGCCCTCCTCGTCATTCGGTACCAGGCTGCCGATGCGGTCGTTCCGTTCGCCGACCAGCGCTTGCTGGTCAGGTGTCAGCGCCGCGTTGACCATAAACAGCTTCACGCCGCTGTTCTCGGCCAGGCGCAGAATCTGCGGGGCAACATATTGTTCGTTGACGAATACCAGGTACTCGGGACGATTCGGCCCCTGCAACGCGACGCGCGCCTGAGCCAGGGTCAGTTCGGGCTGGCGTTGGGAGTAGAGAATCTGCAGATCGATGCCCAGATCATGGGCGGCGGCCTGCATGAACTGTGAATAGCTGACCCAGAAAGCTTCCTGAGTCGAGCCCGGATTCAAGAACAGTACAGACTCTGCCCGCGCGCCGATCTGGAACAGCGCGCCGAACAACAGAAGACTGATGTGGAAAAACTTGAACATGAAGCATCCGGGCCCAGGGAAAAATGGCCGCGCATTATAGCCCTCGTTCCACCGGCTATTGATGCCTGATCCCGCTTTTTGTCCGACAATCTGTCGCAAGCGAGGCCCGGACGGGTCGTTTACTGATGGCTGACCCAGAATACCGCTGTTCCTACTACGAGAATGATCAGGAACAAAATGGCCCACGCATCGACACTGCTGTCGCTTTTTCTTGCCTTGGTCGGATTGCTCATTGCATCGCCTCTTGTCGGTTTTATCGGTGATTGCAGAAAGACTCGACCACAGTTAAGACGATGATTGTCCGCACGACAAATGTGGGTTAGGTGACAGCCATTCTCGTTAGGCGATTTGGTTCTTTACATATACTCAAACATCACTTTTGCGCATAACTGCAAACGGGTATATTGCCCCGGCTCCGTTAGGGAGTGCGCGGCCGTGCGCGCAGAATTGCAGAGGCACATTCGGACTCCAGCAAGCGAAAACGCAGCGTTTTCCGAGTAGCCCAAGCCTGAGAACAGGACTTATATGTACGTATACGACGAGTACGATCAGCGGATCATCGAGGACCGCGTCAAGCAGTTCCGTGATCAGACCCGACGCTATCTGGCAGGTGAGCTGAGCGAAGAAGAATTCCGCCCCCTGCGCCTGCAAAATGGCCTGTACATCCAGCGCTTCGCGCCGATGTTGCGGGTGGCGGTGCCTTACGGCCAGCTGACTTCGCGTCAGGTGCGCATGATGGCCAGGATTGCCCGCGACTACGACAAGGGCTACGCCCACATCAGTACGCGGCAGAACGTGCAGTTCAACTGGCCGGCGGTGGAAGACATCCCGGACATCCTGGCTGAACTGGCCACCGTGCAGATGCACGCGATCCAGACCAGCGGCAACTGCCTGCGCAACGTCACCACCGACCAGTTCGCCGGTGTCGCTGCCGATGAAGTGATCGACCCGCGCCCATGGTGCGAGATCGTCCGTCAGTGGACCACATTCCACCCGGAATTCGCCTACCTGCCGCGCAAATTCAAGATCGCCGTCAACGGTTCGACCGCTGACCGCGCCGCCATTGAAGTCCACGACATCGGCCTTGAGCCGGTGCACAACGCCGCTGGCGAACTGGGCTTCCGCGTGCTGGTCGGCGGCGGCCTCGGTCGTACCCCGGTCGTTGGCGCGTTCATCAACGAATTCCTGCCGTGGCAGGATCTGTTGAGCTACCTCGACGCCATCCTGCGGGTGTACAACCGCTACGGCCGTCGCGACAACAAATACAAGGCGCGGATCAAGATCCTCGTCAAAGCGCTCACGCCGGAAGTGTTCGCGCAAAAAGTCGATGCGGAAATGGAACACCTGCGCGGTGGCCAGACCACATTGACCGAAGCCGAACTGCATCGCGTCGCCAAGCACTTCGTCGACCCGGACTACAAGGCGCTGGACAACCAGACCGCGCAACTGGCCGAGCTGGACCAAGAGCATCCTGGCTTCGCCCGCTGGCGCACCCGCAACACCCTGGCGCACAAGAAGCCGGGCTATGTGGCCGTGACCCTGTCGCTGAAGCCGACCGGCGTTGCCCCGGGCGATATCACTGACAAGCAACTCGACGCCGTCGCCGATCTGGCCGATCGCTACAGCTTCGGGCAACTGCGCACCTCGCACGAGCAGAACATCATTCTGGCCGACGTCGAGCAAAGCCAGTTGTTCGCCCTGTGGGGTGAACTGCGTGAAGGTGGTTTCGCCACGCCGAACATCGGCCTGCTGACCGACATTATCTGCTGCCCTGGCGGTGACTTCTGCTCGCTGGCCAACGCCAAGTCGATCCCGATTGCCGAGTCGATCCAGCGTCGCTTCGACGACCTCGACTATCTGTTCGACATCGGTGAACTGGACCTGAACATCTCCGGTTGCATGAACGCCTGTGGTCACCACCACGTCGGCCACATCGGAATCCTCGGCGTGGACAAGAAAGGCGAAGAGTTCTATCAGGTCTCCCTCGGCGGCAGTGCCAGCCGTGATGCGAGCCTGGGCAAGATCCTCGGCCCGTCCTTCGCTCAGGAAGCCATGCCGGACGTGATCTCGAAGCTGATCGACGTGTACGTTGAACAACGTACCGAAGACGAGCGCTTCATCGACACCTACCAGCGTATTGGCATCGACCTCTTCAAGGAACGCGTCTATGCAGCGAATCATTAAGAACAACGCGGTCGTCGACGAAACCTGGCACTTACTGCCCAAGGATTTCAACATCGACGAGATCAGCAACTGCGACGACCTGATCGTGCCATTGCAGCTGTGGCGCGAACACAGCCGCATGCTCAAGGCCCGTGACGGTGGTCTGGGTGTTTGGCTGGACGCCGACGAAGAAGCCGAGGAAATCGGTGACGACGTCGATCAATTTCAGGTGATTGCCCTGAACTTCCCGGCCTTCACTGACGGCCGCAACTACTCCAACGCGCGCCTGCTGCGTGACCGCTACGGTTTCAAAGGCGAACTGCGGGCGATTGGTGACGTGCTGCGCGACCAGCTGTTCTACATGCACCGCTGTGGTTTCGACGCCTTTGCCATTCGTGCGGACAAAGACCCGTACGAAGCCCTGGAAGGCCTCAAGGACTTTTCGGTGACCTATCAGGCCGCCACCGACGAACCGCTGCCGCTGTTCCGTCGCCGCTGATCAAAGACCCCGGGGCCGCGCCTGCGGACTCGGGGTTTTCTGCTTAACCCTTGGATTGTCCAAACCGGCCCGGCGCCGTCGTCGGCGGCAACGTCAAACCAGGGTGGCGACTCAAAGCCAGAGTTGTCAGGTGCCTGCGAACCTGCGCAGCTTCGTTCCTGAAATTATCAAGAATGGTCTTCATCTGTTGCGAGGCCGCCTGGCGAGACAGCCCGGCTCGCCGCTCCAATTGCGCCAGTGATCGGCCGCTACGTTGCAGGTTGTCTTCAAATGCAGCTCGCTGCGTCTCTGCCAGGTACTCCGACCAGAACTCCTCCTGACTGATCGACTCCAGTAGTCGCGGGCCTTGCTCGGCCCTGATCACCTCCAGACCGACCTGATCGATTTGGCCGGCGGTCACTTCAACGTCCAGCACGGTATTCAGTTGCCGGGGTTGTCCGGGCAGTTGCAGTCGTTCGGCCAGGCGCACCCTGTACAGCAGACTGACATCCAGCGCCTGCTGCGCGGTGAGTGAAGCGGACTGCGCACGCTGCGCGATGTCCATCAAGGCGTGCCTGTGCACTTCATGCAAGCGAAACATTCCGCGCAACAGGCCGATCAGCTCCCCTTCCAGTGTTTGCGTACCGGTGCGCACAGCCGCGACTGCCCGATAACACAGACATCTGACCTCAAGATCACTGAACAGCACGGCGACATTGACGGCGCTTGCCTGGCCGGCCCTGGCCATGCGAAACAGCGTTCGGCGCAATCTGGCGTCTGTGCAGATAGCCTCCAGCACGCCCCACACGCGCTGGGCCAGTTGATCGCGGATGTGGGTGAAATCAGCGGTTGCGCGCAATTGTTCAAGCACCTCGAAAAAGTCCCGTGATTGCGGATCCGCCAGCAAAGACGTCAGCACCTCCTGCGCACGCGCAACCGACACTTGCGACAAACCATTCACCCAGCCGGCACCTTCCCTATCGACAGCCTGCCACGCCGTACCCGGGTAGTCATGAGCCATCACGCCAAAGCCGCTACCCTGGGTCCTTTGGTATTGCGCAATCGCCTTCAGGCTCGACGCTGACAGCGGGTTGCCGTCAAGGCAGGTGCCACGATTCAACGCGGCGCGGTAGTTGAACACTGCTGCGGGCACCTCGACGATATTGTTATTGCGAAGGCCCAGCGCCTGCAGTTCAGTCAGCGCATCAATGTCCGAGGGCCAATCGGAAATTCCGCAGGCACGCAGATCCAGGCGCCGCAATCGACGCTGCGCCGTTAGCCGCGGTGTGCGCCCCAATGTCGGGTTCAAACTCAGATCCAGCGAAACCAGGCCATCGTTGTTGCCGAACTCGGGAACTGAACGCTCAGTGAGCTCGATCTGGTTTTCACTCAAATCCAGATGTCGCAGACCGGACATTTCTTCAATCGCCTGCGGCACGCGCGTCAGCCCGTTACCTGATAAATCCAGCGTGCTCAGCCGGGAAAAATTGCGCAAAAAGCTGTTCAACCCGGCGCTGGCCCCCACCCCACTCATCCGCAACACAGCGATGTGATTGAAGTCGGCCACGATCACCGGCAACTCCCCCAGAGGCACCCGGTCCAGTATCAGACTGGGTGCGCTGTTACCCGATTCATCAGTCACGCGGGTTTCTCGGCGCCAGGCACGCCGGATCGCTCGTGCCGCCAGAGATTTGCTGTGCGAGGGCACCTTTTCGCGCCCACCGCTATCCGTGTGATACCAGGTGTCGCGATGGACCCAGCGTTCCAGCGTCTCGACCATCGTTTGGTACTCAACCCGCATGCGCTCGAGTGTCCTGATGGCCAAGACGTCGTCCGCCTCCAGTGACGCTACAAACAGCTTGATCTGCTCGGTGGAATGGGAAGGATACAGTTCGCCCGCCCGCTGCATGATCGCCGGCGATCTGGAGGGCAAGGGGCTGGTGTCTGGCGCCGAGAGCCCCATGGAGTGTTCGATCTGGCGATCCGCCAGTCCCATCGGCGAGCGGTAGTCTGCACCCAGCGCTTCGATATTCAGCAACCGGGAAAACGGCTCGCGGCGCTGCAATGCCACCGCGGTAATGTTCTGCCGAAGACCACTGCCATCGGTGTCCGTGGCCACACCAAGCGCCTTTCGGGCATGTGCCGGCAGGTTTTCCCATAAAGCCTGGAAAAAATCTGCGCGGGGGCTGGCGGGCGACGTCGACACGACCGTTCCCTGCGCATCCACATCGCCGGGCCACCCGGGCAAGTGCGTCAAGGCATCGAGTACCAACCCGTCAGCGTCGTCGCCGCTGAACGAATCCAGATACAGCGCCTCGTACGCGCGGTTCAACCGCTGAACCGGCTGAAAGCGCCGTGCCTCTTCGGCGAGTCGCAACGGCACCTTGGCCGAGTCAAGTTGCGCCCATTCATTGATATCGGCATACCGTACCAACTCATCGGCGATGCTGGCTGACAATGGTGCAAAAGCCTTGCAAATGATTTCTCCGCGGACGCTTTCGCAGACATCAACGCGTCGATACAGCCGACTCATCAGCGCCGGCCGCTGGCCCGACGCAAGTGCACTAATACAGGCCAAAAGCGAGGTAACCTGCTCTGATGCTTTTCCCGCGGTCGAGCCCAGCAAATTCGACCGCTCATCCGCCTTGAGACCCGCCAGCAGTGACGTGTGAAACTCTCCCTGGTGCAGCGTATCCTTGCTGATTTCCAGGCGTCTGGATGCACTCTCAGCGCCATAACGCGCCACCTCTTGCGCCCCGACGTCGTTCACAATCACCGCCAGATCCGCAGGCCAGCGCGACGCCGTGGTCAGCAGGTACAACTGCAGATCAGCATCGGCTGAAGAAACCAGCGATGGCGTGCCGATCTGCTCCAGAAACTGCGAAACCTGCGCATCGGCGCGAAAGCGTCTGACGGTGTCGGCCAGCAATGCCATCGTCTCGCCACGCTGCACGAACGAATGGCGTAGCTGTGTTTCATCAATGCCGGTGCAGGCGATGACTTGCAGGACACGGGCATCGGGCAGCCCTTCTTCGCGATAACCGAGGCGGCGCAGGAGCGTGAGCGGGCTCCAGCCCTGCGCCAGTTCCGAATCGTGGCGCCATGCCCCTGCTCCATTGGTTTCGAGTAATGGGTGGTAGCGCGCAGATGGCGGCGTGCCATGCACCTCCCACAGCCCGGTGCCGGCGACCGGACGTACTACATAGGCATCCGCGCCCAGCGGCAGAAAACGCTCATCCCCCTGCCGGATCAAGCCCTGACTGTCCGGCGAAAGCCCCGCAAGAACCGGCTCCCATTGGCGATAGGCGGCCATGTCCGCACACCACAGCCGATGGCCGTCGCCTTCAATAGGCAGGCGTCGCAAACCCTGAACGAACGTTGATGAACGCAGGGTTTTGTAAACCTTGCCTGCGGCCACTCCACCGGCTGCGAATGCCGTCATGAGGATCAGGTTTTCCAGGGTATCGAACAGGCAATCCGTCGCGTGTTCCTGATCGCCATAAGCCCAGCTCTCCACACCTTCGTAGACCTCGCTGAGCAATTGCAGGCCGGCCACAGCAAACATCATTTCGCCAAGGACAGGGACAAAAGAGGCAAAGAACGCCAGCGTGTTCAAGCCGATGGACTTATAGGTATCCAGCCGCCCCAGGCGGGTCTTTTCATCTTCATCACCGGTCGGTACCACCAGCAACCGCGCTTCCGCGCGGAATCTTTTCGAGTGATGCCGAAACAGCGCCAGAAAGAGATCGTGCTTTGCATCGCCTTCCAGGGCGACGGCCGTCACCGGCAAGTAGAACGTGGCGAATGGAAACTGCGCGGTATTGGCGTTCAGCAGTCTTACATTCAGCCCCGTGATGAACGTCGAGCGCTCGCCAAGGAGGATGAAACGCATGAAAAAACTGCGCCATTTCACATCTCGCAAGCGCATGCTCAACTGGCGTTCGAACATCGGGAACGAGGCGTATTCTTTCAGCGGATGATCCGGGTCACCCGGTATGTAGACCACACAGCGCTCGTCATCATCGTCGGCACGTACGCCGACCGGCCCGATCAACATCGGTCCGCTCAACGTTACCCCGAGCATTTCGAGATTGTGATACCCCAACGTGTTAGTGCCCAGACTGATCGTGGACGCCGAATCCTTGACCGATTCGAGCATCGCGTAAACATCTGCACTGATATGTCCGCGAAGCAATGCGATATGCCGATCAACATCGAATTGATCCTTTGAACACGCCACTGCAGCGGTCTGCAAACTACCGATCTGAGTTTCACTGCCAAACAACGCTTCTACATGTTTCTGGTATTGCGCACCCAGATCGAGATCTCGACACAGTTTGGCGAACTGATGAGGTTCGAGTGGCAGTATCTGACTGCGCTGCCCTTTAACGCGAGGCGGAACATACAGAAACGAGTCATCGCTATAGTTGCCGGACTTTGTTTCTGACAGTTCGAAATTCTCGCAGGCTGCCGTCAACACGTCGCGCTTGATCGGCAGTACAAGTTTTTTGCGCAATCCCAACAGGCTGGACGTCGAGCGCACATGCTGGAAGAGCGCGCCCGCGACGTCAAACGGCTCTCCCAGTTTCTGTGACATCGCTTTAGCCAACAGGGGCGCACAGAAAGCTTGCGGAGAACTCAACGCCTGGGCCTGCTCACGCGCGAGGTGCCGGGACTTGTAGCTGGTTTTAAGGCTGGTGTAGAGGGCGTCGCGTACGGCATTCGACGATTCAAGCAACCAAGCGGGAATTTGTTCTTTGAACAACTCAAAAAAGACGCCTTGTTGGGCTGGCGTCATGTCAGGCGTTTTCAGTTTTGCATTTTCAACATCCATGTTTAACAACCTTAATCTGACTTGAGCACTCAGAATAAAGTTGAAATAAAACTCGATACAGCGCGATTAGTTGATGAACTCAAACAGAATTCATCAACAATCAAGAAGTTGAAAATACATATGTAGTGCACAGTTTTTCTGAAACACGCTCGCATGACGGTTGTCATGCGAGCGTCGGAGTATTTACCAGAAACGCTGTTGGGTCAGCCGACTCCACCAGCTCAGCAGCACGCGGTCGACCGAACCGCTGGCCGCCATGCCGATACGCTCCTGCAAGCTTTTGCGTTCGGCGTAGTGCAGGTGATAGACCTCAGCCTTTTTCGCCCGGTCTGCGAGGTATTCATCGCTGGTCTTGAGCTCATCGACCAGTTGTTTGTCCAGCGCCGCGACGCCGAGCCAGACTTCACCGGTGGCCACATCGTCAATCGCCAGTTGCGGGCGATAGCGCGCCACGAAGTTCTTGAACAGTTGATGGGTGATGTCCAGGTCTTCCTGAAACTTCTCGCGGCCCTTCTCGGTGTTTTCGCCAAACACGGTCAAGGTGCGCTTGTACTCGCCGGCGGTGAGGACCTCAAAATCGATGTCGTGCTTCTTGAGCAAGCGGTTGACGTTGGGCAGCTGCGCAACCACGCCGATCGAGCCGAGAATCGCGAACGGCGCACTGATGATCTTCTCGCCGATGCACGCCATCATGTAGCCGCCGCTGGCCGCAACCTTGTCGATGCACACGGTCAGCGGTACGCCGGCCTCGCGGATACGCGCCAGTTGCGAGGAAGCCAGACCATAGCTGTGAACCATGCCGCCACCGCTCTCCAAACGCAGGACCACTTCGTCTTTGGGGGTAGCGAGGGTCAGCAATGCGGTGATTTCGTGGCGCAGGCTTTCGGTCGCCGAAGCCTTGATGTCGCCGTCGAAATCCAGCACGAATACGCGCGATTTGGCTTCAGGCGGTTTCTTCTGCTTTTTCGCGCTTTTCTCGGACTTGGCCTCGCCTTTGCGCAAAGCCTTGAGCTGATCCTTGTCGAGCAGCGTCTGCTCCAGGCGCTCACGCAGGCCCTTGTAGAAATCATTGAGTTTGCTGACCTGCAACTGACCGGCCGATTTGCGCCGGCCCTTGCTGCGCAATGCGGCAAAACTGGCAAGCACCACCAGAATGGCGACTACCAGGGTGACGGTCTTGGCCAGAAAACTGGCGTATTCGGTGAAAAACTCCACAGAGACTCCTTAAACGATGCGCGGAGGCGGGACACGCGCGGGATGGCTCAAGCATACCCATGCGCCGGCTTGTCGACCAGCCGTGAAAACTCTGGCAACACCCCTGTAACGGGCATTTCAAACAAGCGTATGTTTTTTCATTGACAGCTACCCGTCATCCTCATAACCTCGCCACAACCTTCAACGTACCGGGATGACGCGGACGTGGGCAGCATCTACTTGATTCGACATGGCCAGGCCTCCTTTGGTGCAGACGACTATGACGTCCTCTCGCCGACCGGTGTGCGTCAGGCAGAAATCCTCGGTCAGCACCTTGCTGAACTGGGCATCAGCTTCGATCGCTGCCTCGCCGGTAACCTGCGTCGTCAGCAGCACACGGCCACCAGCGCACTGGCGCAATACGCCGCCAAAGGGCTGCCGGTGCCGACCCTGGAAACCGATTCGGCATTCAACGAATTCGATGCCGACGCGGTGATTCGAGCGCTGCTCCCGGACATGCTGGCGGACGAGCCTGAAGCCCTCGACATCTTGCGCAATGCCGCGCAGAACCGTGGCGAATTCCAACGGATTTTCGCCCTGATCATCGAGCGCTGGCTGGCCGGCACTTACGACACACCGGGGCTGGAAAGCTGGTTGAGTTTCGTCGAACGGGTTCAGGCCGGGCTGCACCGGATCCTGGAACAGGCTGGCGCCAAACAGAAAATCGCCGTGTTCACCTCCGGCGGCACCATCACCGCCCTGCTCCACCTCATTACGCAAATGCCCGCCAGACAGGCCTTTGAATTGAACTGGCAAATCGTCAACACCTCGCTCAACCATCTGAAGTTCCGCGGTCGCGAGGTGGCTTTGGCCTCCTTCAACAGTCATGCGCACCTGCAACTGTTGAAGGCTCCGGAACTCATCACTTTCCGCTGAGTCCGGTTAACTTGTGAACCTTGCTGTAATCAACCCCAATAAGGATCGAACCATGACCTCCGTAGCCGATGCCGTAAAAGCAATGCAAGCCAAGTTCAACCCAGCCGCTGCTGCCGGCCTGGATCTGGTCTTCGGTTTCAACATCACTGACGAAGACAAGCAGTACTCGCTGATCGTCAAGGACGGCACCTGCGATATCCAGGAAGGCGAGAACCCGGACGCCAACTGCACGCTGGTACTGGATAGCGAAACCCTCAAAGGTATCGTCAGCGGCGAAACCGACGGCATGCAGGCTTTCATGGGCGGCAAGCTGCGCGTTGAAGGCGACATGATGCTGTCGATGAAACTGTCCGAGCTGTTCCCGTCGTAATAGCGCGTTCAGTGACCCAAGAATCCCGCCTTCATGGCGGGATTTTTCATTCGAACGCTGAAATTTACTGCGCATGCCCGCTTTCACATTCAGTTGCCGTGCGCTCGGCCGCAATGGCCGGCAGCGTGTTGATGGCCAGCAGCCCGGCCAGACTCAAAGGTGATTTGACGGATGAAGATTGAATCATGAACAGCATCCCTGCGTATCAGGCCAATGCCATCTCCTTCAACAACCGGGTATCCAGGCCAAACCTTTCCTGGGAGACCATCTGGAACTGCCCCTCCGCCAGTTCACAACTCACCAGCAGATTCCACGAATGCCGGGTTGCCGCCGAGGGGATCAACACAAACGGATGCTTGGCCAAAAGAGCATCGGCAAACAACTGCTGATTGGGTGAAGGCCGTGCGGGGCTCAACCAGTATGGATTGGGCACCTCTTCCGGCTGCACAATTCTGACCTTGGCATCGCTGATGACTTCAAAGCACGTCAGTACATACGGCTCACTGTCGAGCGCATCAAAACTGTTATTGGCTGCCACCTCCAGAATGGCCGAAGACGGGTCGACAGAGGCGTAGACGACTCGCCGGCCAGGCGCATTCCATCGACCTCCATTCAGTTCTGAACCTATCCCGCTGTCCCACGTAGTCCCATAAACCTCGGGGTCCAGCCGCCAGGCATACCAGTGCTCGTCCCAAGGCAAGGGATTCATGGGTAAACCCCGGACATGATCTGCCACAGGTATTGTTCCACCATCTGGAAACCCAGTGGATGTCGGATAAATTCCAACGGCACGTGGCCGCTCAGATAAGGGCTGGGTTTCTGCATCCAGGCCTCCGCCCGCGATTGCCCTGCGAATGCCCGAGTGGCCATCTCGAGCACCAGCGCATATTGGTAGGCGACGACACTCTGTTGCGGGTCAAGCCGTACCGGTTTGCCTTCCTTCATGAGCCGGCGCACGGTTCTTACAGACTTGCCGGTGATGCGTTTGACCATGTCTTCGCGCAGATACAACTCGCAAGTTGAAAGCATGTTGACGACATCGCTCAGCTCAAAGCCCTCGTCAGTCAGGCGGATGATCAGCAGGGCATCGTCACCGATGTTCTGACCGTTCACGAGCAGATCGACAGGCTTGCCCGCGACCTTCTTCAGCCCCGTCAGCCGGGGCGCTTTTGGTGTGGGCATCGCGATATCCTCCATGGGGCATCTGGCGCGATCGTCGATCCAGAAGTTGCGCAGGGAATAAACAGAGGTTTCATGCTCGATGTGTGGGGTACGCATAACTGATCCTTGATCTGGGAGCCTGAGCGTTCAAGCCGCTCAGCGACTTCAATGTCAGGATCGATGCTATAGATCGCGCTTCCGACGACCAACCTGAAAAGGTCGTCGGAAATATCCCTCGCTTGCGGCAAAACCCTGCATTTTCCGTAGGACGTAAACGCAAGACATTCGGCTATCAGCCACCGAAGTGAGCACTCACATCCAGCCACCACTCCCGCCCCGTCCGGCTCTGATCAGGCGCGACTGTGCAATAGCCCCGCCGACATTTTCAGAAATAAAAAACCATCAAATGCAAACCTTTGAACATAAAGCGCTTCGTCGCCGCAGAAACAATGGCTGACAGAACGTTGACCTTGATCACTGGCGCGTGGCTCGTCACTGATTAATCTCGCGGCTCCATCGAAGGCCAGGGACGGCTCAGCGAGAGCCCACGGCCGAATCCACTCAAGGAAGAGCAATCATGCGAGCACTCAACATCATTCTGCTGTCGTCGGCATTCAACGGCCTGACCCAACGCGCCTGGCTGGAACTGCGCGAGGCCGGGCACTCGCCCAGCGTCGTGCTGTTTACCAATGAACAGGCCGTGTGCGAACAGATCGAACACAGCGGCGCGGATCTGGTGATCTGCCCGTTCCTCAAGGACCGCGTTCCGCAGGCGCTGTGGAGCAACACCGAGCGGCCGGTGGTGATCATCCATCCAGGTATCGTCGGTGATCGCGGCGCCAGTGCCCTCGACTGGGCGATTACCAACGAGCTGCCGAATTGGGGCGTCACCGCGTTGCAAGCGGTCGAGGAAATGGACGCCGGCCCGGTGTGGGCCACCTGCGAATTCAACCTGCCGTCGGGCCTGCGCAAATCCGAGCTGTACAACGGCCGGGTCAGTGACGCGGCGATTCGTTGCATACGCGAAGTGGTCGAGAAATTCGTCGAAGGCTTCGAGCCGGTAGCTCTGGACTATGCCGATGCCAAGGTGCGCGGGCGCTTGCAGCCGAACATGAAGCAGGCCGACCGCAGTTTCAGCTGGCACGATTGCGCGCGCTTTATCAAACGCTGCATCGATGCCGCCGACGGCCAGCCCGGGGTGTTGGCGAGCCTGGCCGGCGGTCAGTATTACGTGTACGACGCGCACCTGGATTCGCGCAGCGGCATGCCCGGCGAAATTCTTGCGGTGCATGACGATGCGGTGCTGGTCGCAGCCGGAGATCAAAGCCTGTGGATCGGTGCACTGCGGCGCAAACCGCAACCCGGCGAGGAGACCTTCAAGCAACCGGCGCGACACCTGTTGGCCGGGCAATTGGCCGATGTACCGGTGCTGGACTGGTCGATCGCCACGCAGCCGTTCAGTGACGAAGCCTATCAACCGATTCGCTACCGCGAATCCGGCATCGTCGGTGAGCTGACCTTCGAGTTCTACAACGGCGCCATGAGCACCGAGCAGTGCCAGCGCATGGTCACCGCGCTGCGCTGGGCGAAATCCCGTGATACCCGGGTGTTGTTGATCAAGGGCGGACGCGGCAGTTTTTCCAACGGCGTGCATTTGAATGTGATCCAGGCCGCGCAGGATCCCGGTGCCGAAGCCTGGGCCAATATTCAGGCGATCGACGATGTCTGCGCAGAACTGCTGACGGCCCGGCAACTGGTGGTCAGTGGCGTCACCGGCAATGCCGGCGCCGGTGGGGTGATGCTTGCGCTGGCGGCCGACATTGTCTTTGCCCGCGCCGATATCGTGCTCAATCCGCATTACAAGAGCATGGGGTTGTACGGCTCCGAATACTGGACCTACAGCCTGCCCCGCGCCGTCGGCCCGGCAATGGCCGAGCAATTGACCCAAGCCTGTCTGCCGGTGAGCGCGGTGCAGGCGTGGCAACTGGGCATGGTTCAGGAAATCGGCCCGCGCTGCCCGGACGAATTTGCCCTGTGGTTGCTGCAAAGGGCCAACGGCGTGGTGAGCGATCCGACCTATGCGGCGGTGCGCGAGCGCAAGGCGCGGGTGGATCAGGTGTTGATCCAGCAATGCCGCGAAACCGAACTTCAGGAGATGCAGGAAGACATGCTCTACAACCGTAATCAGTTTGCCGAGAAGTGCCGCAATTTTGTTTACAAGCGCAAGGTCTGTGGCACGCCGGCGCGGTTGATTGAAGAGTGGGCGCGGGTGCGTTTGACCGAGTTGGCCAGTTGATTTTGCGGTGACTGCTTTCCCCTCACCCTGGCCCTCTCCCAAGGGAGAGGGCCAGGGTGAGGTGTCTGGCGCCCTGCATCGACCTGAAAAATCGGGTCGATTATGGATTCAACGTTGATCGTTCAAGTCGGTGCATTACTTCAATATCCCCCAATCGGTCCCCTCTCCCTCTGGGAGAGGGTTAGGGTGAGGGGCTTTTGCCTTTACAATGCCCGACACCTCAAACACCGGCCCACCCATGGACATCGATCTCGCTCGCACCTTTCTGGAAATCGTCCGTCACGGCAGCCTCGCCGCGGCCGCGCAAAAGCTGTTTGTCACACAAACGGCGATCACCGCCCGGGTGCAGAAACTCGAAAGCCAGCTGGGCAGCACGCTGTTTGTGCGCAACCGCGCCGGGGCGAAACTGACGCCCAATGGCGAGGCTTTTGTGGTCTACGCCAATCAACTGGTGCAGACCTGGGAGGCCGCACGCCGCGACCTGCCACTGCCCGAGGGCTATCACAACGTGCTGCACATCGGTGGCGAAGTCAGCCTGTGCAACCCGTTGATGTTGAGTTGGGCGGCGGAACTGCGCGAGAAAATTCCCGGGCATGCTCTGCGCATGGAAATCCGCGACGGCGAAAACCTGCTGCGCCAGCTCGAACTCGGCGTGCTCGACGCCGCGCTGGTCTATCAACCGGAATACTGGCCGGGATTGCAGGTCGAGCAGGTGCTGGAAGAAAAACTGATTCTGGTGCGCGCCCCCGATCGTCCCGATCCCTACGTCTACATTGACTGGGGCCCGGACTTCCGCCGCCAGCATGACGCCGCCCTGCCGGAAAAAGCCAAAGCGGCGCTGAGTTTCAACCTCGGCCCACTGGCCCTGCAGTACATTCTCGAACACGGCGGCAGCGGCTATTTCCGCACCCGAGTCGTGCGCACTTACCTGGAAAGCGGCGCCCTGGAAGCGGTGACCAAAGCCCCGGAATTCGGCTATCCGACTTACCTCGTCTACTCACGCGATCGCGATTCGGCGACGCTGCAACAAGCCTTCCACCTGCTGCGCGAAGTGATCCGCACCGACGACGACTGGTCGCAACGCTGGAACCCGCTGAGCTGAAGCGGCGGCTTTACAGCCGATCATGGCGCATGTGACATCAAGGTCCGGCCTGCACAAACGGCCGGATCGACTAATCTGCCGGGTATAACAACAATACCCGCAGGTGACGCAGTGAGGCAGACCACCGAGATATTTCGCAGCCGCTACCGTGCGGCCATTCATCCGCTGTACAACCCGTGGTTGCACGGTGCTTTCGTGCTGCTGTTCGGCGTGCTGGCCATCGGCGGGTTCTGGAGCAGCGTGCAGCAAGTCAGTCTGGTGGAATGGCTGACGGTGCCGTTGACCCTGCTGTTGTTCAATTTCGGTGTGTACATGGTCCATCGCCATCTCGGCCACCACAAAAAGACCTTGGCGAAAATGTTCTACGCACGCCATGCCGGCGATCATCACAGTTTCTTCACCCCCGGCCACATGACATATGACAGCGCCCGCGACTGGCGAGTGATTCTGTTCCCCGCGTGGCTGATCGTGCTGCACACACTGCTGATCACCCTGCCGTTGTGGTGGCTGCTCGCGCAGATCAACGCCAACGTCGCCGGGCTGTTTGGCGGCTGCATGGTCCTCGGTTATCTGACTTACGAAATATTCCACGCCTGCGAACACCTGCCGCCGCACAACCCGCTGACCCGACTGCCGTGGATCCGCCAGATGCGCCGGTTGCACGAACTGCATCACCGTCGCGAACGCATGCAGGAACGTAATTTCAACATCGTTTTGCCGCTGATGGACTACCTGTTCGGCACCCTGTACTGGGAGCCGGAAACCACCCCTTTGAGCAATTCGACAATGCCCATGACCCGCCTGCAGCACCCGATCGATATCGCTGGTGAACCCATCGCCGTGCTGGCCTACGCCGCCAGTGTCAGTCGCTGGCCGGAGTGGCACCCGTCGTCGCTGAAAATCGACGGTGCGCAAGGCCCGTTGCATGCCGGCGCGCGCTTTGAAGAGGACATTCATGCCGGCGGGCGCGCAGGCCATTTGAGTTGGGAAGTCACCGAGTACCTGCCCGGCCGGCGCTGGTGTGCGCGGGCGCAGGGCGATCATGGTTTGTCGCTGCTGCTGACCTATGAATGCAGCGCCGCAGGCACCGGCACGCGGTTTGTGCGCACGCTGGATTATCGCTTCGACGGACTGGGCATGCGCATCGCCAACCGCTTGCTGCTGAAACGGCGCATCGAGCGCGAATCCGCTGCGTCGATGCTCGCACTGCGCGACATGGCCGCCCGCTACCTGGCCTCGGCGAGGGCCAGCGCGTGAAGCTGAGACATCTGCTGTTGCTGCTGGTCCTTATCGTCATCGGCTTTTTATTATTGATGCCCACCAACGTCGAACCCGTGGCCTGGACGCCACCGCCAGCGCCATCGCTGGAAGAAGGTCTCTACGCCGCGAACCAGAAACTCAAAGGCGCAGCGCAGGTCGGGCCGAGCGACATCGAAGGGCCGGAAGCCTTGCTGTTGGAAAGTGACTTTTTGATCACCGGGCTGCACGACGGTCGACTGATCCGCAGCAGCCTCGACGGCCAGCAGCGCAAAGTACTCGCCGACACCGGTGGCCGCCCGCTGGGCCTGGCCCGACATCCGAACGGCATGCTGGTGATCGCTGACGGGGTCAAGGGCTTGCTGTCCCTTGATGCGCAAGGTCAGTTGGTTCCCTTGACCACGGCGGCCAATGGTCTGGCGTTCGGCTTCACCGATGACGTGGCCATCGACAAGTCCGGGCATTACGCCTACTTCAGCGACGCTTCCAGCCGCTGGGGTTATGGCCATGACGGCGAGGCGATCATCGAGCACGGCGGCGACGGACGTCTGCTGCGCTATGACTTCCAGAGCGGTAAAACGAGTGTCCTGCTCGATAAGCTGGAGTTCGCCAACGGTGTGACCCTCGGCCCGGACGACGCCTATGTGCTGGTCAATGAAACCGGCGCCTACCGCATCAGTCGTTATTGGCTGACCGGGCCGAAAGCCGGCACTCACGACCTGTTCATCGACAATTTGCCGGGGCTGCCGGACAACCTCGCGTTCAATGGCAGCAATCGCTTTTGGGTAGCGTTGTATGCCCCGCGCAATGCACTACTCGACGGTACCGCCGGGCATCCGTTCGTGCGCAAGATGATCGTGCGGGCGTTGACGGTGCTGCCGAAACCGGTGGAGAAGCGCGGGTTTGTCCTGGGGCTGGATCTGCAGGGCAAGGTGATTGCCAATTTGCAGGACGCGAGCACTGGCAATTACTCGCCGATTACTACGGTGCGCGAGTATGGGCCGTGGTTGTATTTTGGCTCGTTGAAGGCGACGCATATGGCGCGGATGCCGTTGGATGCGGCGCTGAAGTGAATCTGCTGGATCTGTATCGAGCCTACTGACGCCATCGCTGGCAAGCCAGCTCCCACAGGTATCGCGTTGGACATGAAATTTGTGCACGACGAGTGACCCTTTGGGAGCTGGCTTGCCAGCGATGGCGGTCTGTCAGTTGCTGGATTTATCGAACTTGTCCGGATCTTCGTCTTCGGGAAGATCCTCGTCCGGCTCTTCAGGATTGACCGTGGTATGCGCCGGACTGTTCGGTTCGGGATGGGTGGGAACCGGGTCGAAAGCGCCCTGCTCTTCACTGGGGAATTTGGGATCGTTCATGTGGCACCTCGCAAAGAGTCGCTGATGGAGGACTCTGTACATTCGAGGTGCCGGTCGTGGCTGTCGTTCCCGCCAATCCGCAACCGCAGATCGGCGGATCATCGGAGAATCAGGACGGTGCCTGTAAATGGCTGACGATTTCGTCTTTGACCTTCAGACGCTTCTCTTTGAGCTTTTTCAATGCGTCGTCAGTGGGGGCATCTGAAGTGGCCGTTTCGGCTTTGACCACCTCTGCGTCGGCTTGGGAGTATTTGTTGATCAATGAATCCAGTCGTGGATCCTGGGTGCGTTTTTGCTGGATCTCTTCCTTCGTGCAACTCAAGTCCTGAAACAGGTCATGGGGAACCGGCATGGAACACCTCCGTCAGTTGATCGGCAGGGCCAGCACGACCGATTGCGCTGACCCGTTATCAGAATGGCCTCGGTTGCACGGTTCTGTCGACCACCTGTCAGACCAGCGGTGTCCGTTCGTCGCCCTGTCGCAAATGCGATCAAACCTTTGCTCGCCATGTTGCCTCCATTGCTTAACACCAACAAAAACTGCGTGGAGATACACGATGGACGGATTCAACCTGCGTCATCTGGTTCTGGCTGTCGCTTTGAGCAGCGGCATGGGCAGCGCTTTCGCTGCGACTGACAACGACTTCGTCGATAACGCTGCGGCTGGCGGGATTGCCGAGATCGAAACCAGTCGTCTGGCCCTGGAGAAAAGCCAATCGGCTGACATCAAGGCGTTCGCCAACATGATGATCACCGATCACGGCAAGGCCAATGACGAACTGGCGACGATTGCCAAGGCCAATGACATCGAAGTCCCGGATGAAACGACCCTGGTCAAACAGGCCAAAGAAAAAATCCTCGATATGCGCGATGAATCCTTCGACGCCGCTTACGCCAACAATGAGGTGAAGGCGCACGAAGAGACCATTGAGCTGTTCAAGAAACAGGCCAATACCGTGACCGATGACAAGGTCAAAGGCGCCCCCGAGTTGAAGGCGTTTGCGCAGAAAATGTTGCCGGCGCTGGAGAAACATCTGGCAGCGGCGAAAGAGCTGCAGGCCAAGCATCCGAGCAAGTAAAAAGCTTTACCCTCACCCCAGCCCTCTCCCGGAGGGAGAGGGAGCCGACCGAGGTGGATGTTTGAGTTACGCCGACCTGAAACTCCGGCTTCGAACTCAGGTTCTGGAGGGAAACTCCGGTTTTGAACTCAGGTTCTGCAGTGCAACTCCGGCTTCGAACTCGGGCTCTGGATTGCAACTCTTCGAACTCAGGTTCTGGAGTGAAACTAAGGTTTTGAATAGCCCCCGATCGGCTCCCTTTCCCCCTCGCCCCCTTGGGGGGAGAGGGCTGGGGTGAGGGGGATCGATCTCAGCCACACCACCAGACTCAAGCGAAAAAACAGGCCGCATCCATAAGATGCGGCCTTGTCATATCAACCGAAAATCAACCGCCATCCGTATCAATATCCGCATCCGTATCCTCGCCCGGCTTAGCCCGGTCCGGTTTTGGCTCAAAGCCCGGACTGAACTCGTTGTCGTTATCCGTATTCTGATTTTTTTGGTCCACGGCCGGGTCGGCGCTCTGGGCCTGCTCTTTATCGCCCTGCTGTTGTGTCGGCGCCGGTTGCCCCGGCACCTGCGGGTCGATCGCCGGATCATTGCGATTGATCGGTTCGCCAGATTGACTCTGTTCCTTCGTTTGCTCGTTCATGGCCACCTCGTTGGTCAAACACCCCCGACACACATCCGCCGGGGTGTTAACGATTCGAAGCCTGGCCCGCGCCAACGTTCAAAACTTCGCCGCCGCGCTTGAGGGTGCCAGTCGGAACACCGCAATTACCGACTCAACGCCCGAGCCAGAAACGGCGCGGTCTTGCTTTTCTTGCTCGCCGCAACCTTCTGCGGCGTGCCAGCCGCTACGATTCTGCCGCCCTGATCGCCCGCCCCCGGCCCGATGTCGATCACCCAGTCACTCTGCGCCACCACGCGCATTTCGTGCTCGACGACAATCACCGTATGCCCCGCCGTCACCAGCGTATCCAGTTGCTCCAGCAGCCGATCGACATCGCGCGGATGCAGCCCGGTGGTCGGTTCATCCAGCACATACAAGGTCGCGCCGCGCTGGTTGCGCTGCAACTCGGTGGCCAGTTTGATCCGCTGCGCTTCGCCGCCGGACAGCTCCGTGGCCGGTTGCCCGAGGCGCAGATAACCGAGGCCGATATCGCGCAGCACTTCCAGTGAACGGCGAATCCCCGGTTGCTCGGCAAACACGGTCACCGCTTCCTCGACGGTCAATTGCAGCACTTGGGCAATGCTCAGACCTTCCCAGAGAATGGCCAGGGTCTGCGGGTTGTACCGCGCACCATGGCAAGTCGGGCACGGCGCATAGACGCTGGGCATGAACAACAACTCGACGCTGACAAAGCCTTCGCCTTCGCACGTGGCGCAACGACCCTTGGCGACGTTGAAGGAAAACTGCCCGGCGTCGAAACCTGCGGCCCGTGCCGCGTCGGTGGCGGCGTAGAGCTTGCGCACGTTGTCGAACAACCCGGTGTAAGTCGCCAGATTGGAGCGTGGCGTGCGGCCGATGGGTTTCTGGTCGACCTGCACCAGTCGCTTGATCGACTCCAGCCCGGACGTGACCTGGCCGCTGCTGACCTGCGGCGCGTCATCTTCGAGGCTGAGTTCTTCCGGCTCGCTGTCCACCGGCGGACGCCCCAATTGCGCGCCGACCAGTTCCAGCAAGGCCTGACTGACCAGACTTGATTTGCCCGAGCCGGAAACGCCGGTCACCGAGGTGAAGCAGCCCAACGGAAATTCGGCGCTGAGGTTATTGAGGTTGTTGCGGGTGATGCCATCGAGTTTCAGCCACGCCGTCGGTTTGCGCGCCGTGCGTGTCTGGCGCTGCGCTTGGGCAAACAGATAGGCGCGAGTCTGCGACGCTGCGATCTCGGCCAGCCCGGCGGGTGGGCCGCTGTACAACACCTGACCACCCTGCTCGCCCGCCGCCGGGCCGACGTCGATCAGCCAGTCAGCGCGGCGCATGGTTTCCACGTCGTGTTCGACCACAAACAGCGTGTTGCCGTCAGCCTTCAAGCGCTGCAACGCCTCGAACAACGCCTCGCCATCGGCCGGATGCAAACCGGCGGAGGGTTCGTCGAGCACGTAGATCACCCCGAACAATTGCGACCCCAGTTGCGTCGCCAGGCGCAAGCGCTGCAGCTCACCGGACGACAGCGTCGGCGTGCTGCGCTCCAGCGCCAGATATCCGAGACCCAGATCGGTCAGGGTGCTGACCCGCTCCAGCAGATCCTCGGCAATGCGCTGCGCCGCCAGGCGTTTTTCCAGTGACAGGTTGGGCGTGTGCCGCACATCCGGCGCGCTGGCGTGGCCACTGGCGCCATGAGCGACGCGCTGCTGACGGGCCTCGCGGGTTTGCGCATGGCTCAAGGTCTCGCCGGTTTCTTCTGCGTGTTCGAGGTAGCTGGCCGCTGCCACCGGCCGCAGTACCTCGGCCACTTGCAGCAACGGCATCTGCGACAGCTCGCCGATGTCATACCCGGCAAATGTCACCGACAACGCTTCACGCTTCAGGCGTTTGCCATCGCACAGCGGACAAGGACTGCCGAGCATGAACTGCGAAACGCGTTTTTTCATCAGCGCACTTTGCGAATGGGTAAACGTGTGCAGGATGTAGCGCCTGGCGCCGGTGAAGGTGCCCTGATAACTCGGCTCCATCTTGCGCTTGAGCGCAACGCGGGTTTCCTCCGGGGTCAGCCCGGCGTACACCGGCACGGTCGGGGTTTCTTCGGTGAAGAGAATCCAGTCGCGCTGTTTTTTCGGCAGTTTTTTCCACGGGATGTCGACGTCGATGCCCATGGTCACAAGGATGTCGCGCAGGTTCTGCCCCTGCCACGCCAGCGGCCAGGACGCCACCGCGCGCTGGCGGATGGTCAGGTTCGGGTCCGGCACCATCAGCGCCTCGGTGACTTCATACACCCGCCCCAAGCCATGGCACTCCGGGCATGCGCCTTGCGGGGTGTTCGGCGAAAAGTCCTCGGCATACAACATCGGTTGCCCCGGCGGATAACTGCCGGCGCGGGAATAAAGCATGCGGATCAGGCTCGACAGCGTGGTCACGCTGCCCACCGACGAGCGCGTACTCGGCGTGCCGCGTTGCTGTTGCAGGGCCACGGCCGGCGGCAGGCCTTCGATGGAGTCGACATCCGGCACGCCGACCTGATCGATCAGCCGTCGCGCATACGGCGCCACCGATTCGAAGTAGCGGCGCTGGGCCTCGGCATACAAGGTCGAGAACGCCAGTGACGACTTGCCCGAGCCGGACACCCCGGTGAACACCACCAGCGCATCGCGGGGGATGTCGACATCGACGTTCTTCAGGTTGTGCTCACGGGCGCCGCGTACCCGGACCATGCCGGCGGGCGCTTTGGAATTACGCTTGGAAGTCATCGACCTGCCTTGGTAAAGGAATGTTCAGCGCTCAGTTGCCAAGCACCACCCGAATCATCTGCAACATGGCTTCCGGGCTGTACGGTTTGCCTAGCAAGTGGGTGTCGGGACTCAACTGGTGATTGCGCGAGATGATGTCGCGGGTGTGCCCGGAGGTGAACAGCACCGCCACCGGCGGCGTCTGCACCTTGGCCCAGGCGAACAGGTCGGAGCTTTTGATCAGCCCCGGCATGACCACATCGGTGAAGATCAGGTCCACCTCGACACCTTCAAGGAGCATTTGCATGGCCGCATCGCCATGGCCGGCGGTCAACACGCGATAGCCCTCTTCGCGCAACAACTCGACCGCCGAGGCGCGCACGGCCTCGTTGTCTTCGACCACCAGAATCGTCTCATGGCCGCCGCTCTGCTGCCGTTGCAGATTGGGTGATTCCTCAAGAATCGGCCGCAGGCTGCGCGGGAAATACAATTGCACTCGCGTACCGTCGCCCAGGGCGCTGGTGATCTCGACATGTCCGCCGCTCTGCTTGACGAAGCCGAACACCATGCTCAGGCCCAGCCCGGTGCCCTGACCATCGGCCTTGGTGGTGAAGAACGGCTCAAACACCTGCTCGAGAATCTCTTGTGGAATGCCGGCACCGGTGTCACTGACGGCGACGCGGACAAACTCGCCGGGGACGATGCCTTTACCGGCACAGAACTCGCGGTCGAGTCGCACGTTGGCAGCGCTGAGCGTAATGGTGCCCTCGCCCTTCATCGCATCACGGGCGTTGATCGCCAGGTTGAGAATGGCATTTTCCAACTGGTTGCGATCGACGTTGATGTGCCACGCTTGTTGCGGCAACTGCACGTCGATCTGAATGGTTTCACCCAGTGCTCGCTGCAGTAATTCGCCGACGCCTTCAAAGATCTGCCGCGGGTTGCATACCGCTGGCGACAACGGCTGACGTCGGGCAAACGCGAGCAGTTGCGAGGACAACTTGGCCCCGCGTTCGACCGCCGCCAGCGAAGCGCTGACCCGGCGTTGCACGTTGGCGTTGTTCGGTTCGTGACGCGCAAGCAGATGCAGATTGCCGGCGATCACTTGCAGCAGATTATTGAAGTCGTGAGCGACGCCGCCGGTGAGGCCACCAATCGCTTCGAGCTTCTGTGACTGGCGCAACTGTTCTTCAGCCGCCAGCCGTGCCTCGACCTCTTCGCCCACGCGCTGTTCGAGGTTGCGGGTGAACTTGAGCAGGGATTCTTCGGCAATCTTGCGTTCATGGATGTCAATCAAGACGCCGGGAAAGCGCAACGGCGCACCCTGTTCGTCGAACTCGCAGGCGCCACTGGCCAACACCCACGAATAACTGCCATCAATGCGCCGCACGCGATATTCGGCGTTATACGGTTCGCCGGTCTGCACCGAGTGGACGACCCGTTCCTGCACCCAGGCAGCATCGTCGGGGTGGATGCGCGAGTCGGCGATGTCTTGAGGCAAGTCGCTCAGGTCCTGATCCGGCGGATAGGAGAACGTGCGGGCGAATCGCTCGTCTGCCGACAACGTATTGTTTTTCACGTCCCAGACAAACGAGCCAAGCAAGGCCCCGGCATTCAGCGCCAGACGCACCCGTTCGTTGTCGGCGCGGTAAGCGCTTTCGGCTTCCTGGCGCCGGCGTTCGGAGTGCACGAATTCGGTGGTTTCCACCACCATCGCCATGACTCCGGCCGGTTGCCCTTCATCATTGGGCACCGGGCTGTAATACAAATCCATCCAGACGTCTTCGGGGACGCCATCGCGCAATAACACCAGTTCTTTATTGCGAAACGACAAGGTGCCACCCGCCAGGCAGGTATCGACCACGTGCCGGTTGAAATCGGCGACCTCCGGCCAGCCCAGCTCCACGGGCGATCCGAGCAGATACGGGTGGCGACCACCGGCAAACTTCGAATAGGCGTCGTTGTAGATCATGTACCCGGCGTAACCCCAGAGCATGACCATCGGCAGCGGCGATGCCAGCATCAGTTGCACCGCGCTGCACAGACTGGGCGGCCAGCTGTTGAGCGGACCGAGTTCGGTGTGGCTCCAGTCGAACGCGCTGATGCGTCCGGCCATTTCGCCTTTCCAGCCCTCACAACCATGGCTATCGGATAAAAACTGCATCGACTGACTCAGTGTCCTGTGGTGATTGCCCGATAAATCGCAACGCCATAACGACGCAACGCTCGTCTGTTTCGAGCGTCATCAGTCGTATTGGTTTCATATGAGGTATAGCCGATTTCATCCCTGCCCGGCGCCTAGACCCCGATCAGGTGCTTGAGTGGATGGTAGCCGGTTTTCATTTTGGCGGCAGCGTCGAGAATGGCCTTCTCGATGCCGTTGAGATGCGTGCAGGTCAGCTCGATGGCGGCGCTCTGATTGCCGGCCTCGATGTACTCGATCAGGCGCAGGTGTTCGTTGTCGCGGCAGACTTCATGGCTGTCGTCATCCAGCGCCGCAGCGTACAGCGAAGCGCGGGAGATCAGTTTCTGGAACCAGTCGAGCAGCACCGGATTATTGAGGCTGCGCGCCAGTTTGAGGTGGAACTCGCCGAGCAGATGGATCAGCCGTTCGTGATCGCCCGCCGCGTGGGCTTCGTCTTCCAGCAGCAGGTGTTCGCGCAAATCCTGCATCGCCGCGCTGTCCTTGCGCCGGCACAGTTCGGTAACGATGCCGATCTCGATCAGCCGGCGAGTTTCAAACAGCGAGCGCAGCTCTGCATTGCTCGGCAGCGACACCGATGCCCCTTTATTCGGCTCGGTGGTGACCAGCCCATCGGCCTCCAACTGCTTCAATGCCGCGCGTACCGACGTGCGACTGACATTGAATAACTCGGCCAGCGAGGCCTCGCCCAGTTTCATCCCCGGACGCAACGAACGCTTGCTGATCGCCTCGTAAACCCCTTGGTAGACGCGGTCGACCGTGGTTTCCGGTTTCTTTTCGGTCATTTGGGCACTCCTTTAACGTCGAGCAACTGAGTGTCACGCAGGATATAGCCTTCGGCTTCGAGATGCAGGGTCTTGATTGAGGTTGATTGCGGATCACCCATCGGGGCAGCGTCGCTCTACCCATCTGCTCGTTGCAAGCAGGGATACAGCGCCAAGGGGGCCTGCACTGGATCGCTCCCACGCTCTGCGTGGGAACGATCATTAGCGGGTTCAGTCTGTGCCGTACTTCGGCGAACGCGGGCCGTACAGCAGGCCTGCCGGATGCCCGGCCGAGAGCAGGCGATTGCTCGCCACACCGGCAATCGGGTAGCCGGCATCGGTGGCGCTGTTGATGACCTGCTTCACCGCCGCCGTGATCAGCATGCCGATCAGACCGCCACCGTTGTTGTTGCCGCCCTCTTCACTCGACGCCCGTGCCGAACCGGTCCACAGCGTGGTGCCGCTTTTCAGGTCGACCAGTTTCGCCGTCGCGGTCACCGCAGTCTCGCTGCTGATCACCATGTAACGCGTGCCGTACTCGGTCACGGTGATGTACAGCGCGGCGTCCGCACCGAAGATCTCCTTCAGTTTGTTCGGCGGTGCCTGATGGATGTCGTCCGGCGTGGTCATGCCGTTCTGGCGAAATGTCTCGTCAACCAGCGCAATCGGCAGCACGTAGTAACCGGCCTCGGCCAGCGGGAACGTTACCTGCGACAACAGGCTGTACGACGCCTTCACATCCGGCGAAGTGTTCAGCGGCGGCAGCACCAGAATGGTCTTCGGCCGCGCCTGTTTATAGGCCGAGTAGTCCACAGTTTTGGGTGCGACGCAGCCACCCAGCACGGTCAGAGCCAGACCGGCCGCGAGCAGTTTCAAGGTGCGCGCGATCATTTCGCGTCTCCGGTCTTGGCGTTTTTAAGCAGAAAATCCATGTACGTGCCGGACTCGGGGAACAGGGTTTTCTCGGTGTTGAACTGCTGCACCATCTGATCGTCCTTGCCCATGCTCAGGTAGAGCAAGCCAAGGTGCGCGTGATAGCCCGGCGGTACGGATTTGCCAGTGGAGCGGATTTTCTGCAGGTCACGTTCCAGCGCTTCGGCCTGGGCTTCTTTCGGCTCTTCGCCTTTGAAGTATTCGTAGACCTGGGGCTCGTAGCCTTCCCACTGGTACAGGGTTTGCGGGCCTGGGGCACAACCGGCCAGCAAGGCACTGGCGGCCAGCGTCAGCGCCATCAACGAGCGCGACAAATTCAGAGTCATGGGTGTTGCTCCTTGCAATGGGCGTCGATCAGTTGCCCGGTTTCCAGGCACCGGCATTCATGCCATCAACCAGACGATTGATCGCCTCGCGCATGGCCAGATCCAGTACTTTGCCGTTGAGGGTCGAGTCGTAGGCAGCGGTGCCGCCGAAGCCGATGATTTCGCGGTTGGACAAGGCGTATTCGCCGGCGCCCTGAGTCGAATACACCACTTCCGAGGTGCTGATGTTGACGATGTTCAGGTTGACCTTGGCGTAGGCCACCTGGGTCTTGCCACGGCCAAGAATGCCGAACAACTGATGATCGCCGGTCTCTTTGCGACCGAACTCGGTGACATCGCCGGTGACCACGTAATCAGCACCTTTCAGACGCTGGGCCTGGCCCTTGATCGCCGCTTCCTGCTGGATTTCGCCCATGTTGTCGCGATCCAGCACGCTGAAGCGGTTGGTCTGCTGCAAGTGGGTGATGAGGATGGTCTTGGCCTGACCGCCGAGACGGTCGACGCCGTCGGAGAAGATCCCGCGCATGTAGCTGGAGCGGTTGTCGAACTTGCCCACGGCCATCGGCACACGAACGCCGGTCCAGACTTGTGTGGCGCTTTCAACCTTGGCCACCGGCAGCGCGCGGGAGCTTTCGGTGGCGCAACCGGCGAGTGTGCCGGCAATCGTGCCAAGCACAGCAATCGCAACGCCTGAGACCAGCATCCGGGAGATCATTCTCACTGAGTATTCCTTTTGAAAAACGGGGGTGTCCCGGCACGGCAAAACGCCCGGGAGCTGAAAAGGGGCGGCATTATGACAAAGTGCCATCATTGAGCACAGGCTTTTTTTGACGCCAATGAATTGGCTTGGATTGGCCTTGCACAAATCCACTGTGGGAGCGAGCCTGCTCGCGAAAGCGGTATGTCAGACGAATCATCTCTGACTGATAGATTGCTTTCGCGAGCAGGCTCGCTCCCACAGGGGTTTTGTGTTCGGCCTGAGATCAGTGGAAATCGCGGCTCTGCACGCGGATGCCGTTGAGCAGCGGGCTGAGGTCGCTCAGGCGGCCGGCGATCAGGTGGCGCACTTCGCCTTCGCGCTCCCAGCGGCCGTCGACTTTCAGCAGTTGCGAGCCCACCAGCACTTGCCGCTGACGCTCGGCCAGATCCCGCCAGACCACCACGTTGACGTTGCCGAACTCGTCTTCCAGGGTGACGAAGGTCACGCCACTGGCGGTGCCCGGTCGTTGCCGTCCCGTCACCAGCCCGGCGACGCTCACCGGTCGGCCGTGTTCGACCTCAAGCAACTCCTGCGAACTGCGGCAGCGCCGGGCCTTGAGTTCAGCGCGCAACAGCGCCAGCGGATGCGGCCCCAATGTGGTGCCGACGGTGCTGTAATCGGCATGCAGATCCTCGCCAACACTGGGTTTGGGCAGCAGCACTTCCGGCTCTTCCTGACTCGGCAACCCGGCAAACAGGCCCAGCTGTTTCTGCACCCCGGCCACTTCCCAGCGCGCCCGATGCCGGTGTCCGGCCAAACCGCGCAACGCCCCGGAATCGGCCAGCAACGCCTGCGCCCGACTGTCGAGCGCCGCCCGCTCGCCCAGATCGGCGACATCGGCAAACGCCCCGCACGCCCGCGCCGCTTCGATGCGCCGGGCATCGTCCTCGCGAAAGCCCTTGATCATCCGCAGGCCCATGCGTATCGCCGGTTGCGCCGTCGTGGTGGTTTCCAGGCTGCAATCCCAGTCACTGGCGCGCACGTCGACCGGGCGGATCTGCAACTGATGCCGGCGCGCGTCCTGGAGAATCTGGTCCGGGCTGTAGAAGCCCATCGGCCAGCTATTGATCAACGCACAGGCGAACGCTGCCGGTTCGTGGCATTTGAGCCAGCAACTGGCGTAAGTCAGCAAGGCAAAACTGGCGGCGTGCGACTCGGGAAAACCGTAGCTGCCGAAGCCTTTGATCTGCTCGAAAATCTGCGCGGCAAACTCCGGCGTATAGCCGTTTTTCTTCATGCCGGCGGCCAGGCGCTCCTTGTGCGGCTCCAGTCCGCCGTGGCGTTTCCACGCGGCCATCGAGCGACGCAGCTGATCGGCCTCGCCAGGGCTGTAATCGGCGGCGACGATGGCGATCTGCATCACCTGCTCCTGAAACAGCGGCACACCGAGGGTTCTTTCCAGGACAACCTTGAGTTCTGGCGACGGGTAGGTTTCCTCTTCCTCTTTGTTTCGGCGGCGCAGATACGGATGGACCATCCCGCCCTGAATCGGCCCCGGGCGGACGATGGCCACCTCAATCACCAAGTCGTAGAACTTCGCCGGTTTCAGGCGCGGCAGCATCGACATCTGCGCCCGCGACTCGATCTGGAACACGCCGATGGTGTCGGCGCGGCTGATCATGTCGTAGGTCGGTTTGTCTTCGGCCGGAATCGTCGCCAGGCTCAGGTCCAGATTGCGATGGCGACGCAGCAGGTCGAAACAGCGACGGATGGCACTGAGCATGCCGAGGGCGAGGATATCCACCTTGAGCAGGCCGACCGCATCGAGGTCATCCTTGTCCCACTGAATGATCGTGCGCTCGGCCATGGCGGCGTTCTCCACCGGCACCAGCGTGTCCAGCGGCTGCTCGGAAATCACGAAACCGCCGGGGTGCTGCGACAGGTGCCGGGGGAAACCGATCAACTGCCCGGTCAGGCTCAGCACCCGGCGCAGCACCGGGCTGTCCGGGTCGAAACCGCCTTCGAGCAAACGCGCGACCGGCGGCGTTTCATCGCTCCAGTGACCGCAGCAATCGGCCAGTGCATTGATCTGATCCGGCGGCAGGCCCAAGGCCTTGGCCACGTCGCGCACCGCGCCGGCAGCGTGGTAGGTGCTGACCACCGCCGTCAGCGCCGCACGACCACGGCCATAACGGCGAAACACATATTGCAGGACTTCTTCGCGGCGTTCGTGCTCGAAATCGACGTCGATGTCCGGCGGTTCATTGCGTTCCCTGGACATGAAGCGTTCGAACAGCAGCGTGGTGCGATCCGGGTCGATTTCGGTGATGCCCAAGGCAAAACACACCGCCGAGTTGGCCGCCGAGCCACGGCCCTGGCACAGAATCTTCTGCTCGCGGGCGAAGCGCACCACGTCATGCACGGTGAGGAAGTAGCTTTCATAACCGAGTTCGGCGATCAGCTGCAGTTCATCGTCGATCTGCTTGAGCACTTTGGCTTGCGGCCCTTTTGGCCAGCGCCAGGCGATGCCTTGCTCAGCCAGATGGCGCAACCAGGAACTGGCGCTGTGCCCCTCAGGCACCAATTCTTTGGGGTATTGATAACGCAACTCGCCCAGATCGAAGGTGCAGCGCCGGGCCAGGCTCACAGACTCATCCAGCAAGGCCTGCGGATACAACTCGCGCAACACCTCGACACTGCGCAAATGCCGCTCACCATTGGGGTGCAAGCGTAATCCCGCCTCGGCCACCGGTACGTGATGACGGATCGCGGTCATGGTGTCCTGCAAGGCACGCCGGCCACGGGCGTGCATGTGCACATCGCCGCTGGCTACCGGCGGAATCTGCAACTCGGCGGCCAGACTCAACAACGCCGCCAGCCGCTGCTGATCGTCCTGGCCACGATGCAATTGCACCGCCAGCCACAATCGTTCGGCGAAGATCTGCTGCAGCCAACGGCCCTCTTCCACCTGATCAAGCGAGTCCGGCACCCACAACACCAGTAACCCCGGCAATGGCTCGGCGAAGTCCTCGCGCAGCACTTGATACTGGCCCTTCTGCGTGCGCCGTCGGGCGCGGGTGATCAGGCCACACAGCGCCTGATAGCCCGCCAGGTTCTCCACCAGCAGCACCAGTTTCGGGCCGTTTTCGATGCGTACTTCGCTGCCGATGACCAGCGGCAACTCCACCGATTTCGCCGCTTGCCAGGCCCGAACGATCCCGGCCAGCGTGCATTCATCGGTAATCGCCAGTGCCTGATAGCCGTGCTTTTTCGCCCGTTGAAACAGTTCCAGCGCACTGGACGCACCGCGCTGAAAACTGAAGTTCGACAGGCAGTGCAGTTCGGCATAACCGTCGTTCATGCAAACCAGCCCTGCAGCCACAGCGGACCGCCCTCACCCACCGCCCGATAAGCCCAGCCTTGCTGACCGGCGCGGTTCTGGATCAGGTAATAATCGCGGCGCACATCGTCACCGTCCCACCAGCCGGACTCGATGCGTTCCGGGCCCATGAGAATCCGCGCCGAACCTTCTGCCACGCTTTGCGGCTCGCCAAGCAACCAGCCTGGACGGTGCACATTCGGCAAGCCTGCGCAGCGTTGTTTGTCGACGCCGTGCTGCCACGCGCACTCCGGGCGATGATCGGCCTGAAAGCGCAGCCCCTGCACCGCGTCATCGCCCAAGCGCGCGCGCAGGCGTTCGCGCAACTGCTCCCACGGCAAGGTCTGCTGCGGACGGTCGTCGAACAGTTCCTGAAACTGCGGCACGAAGCTCGGCAGGTCCTCGGCGCGCAGCCGAAAGCCGCGCACCGGCGCCTCGACCTGCACTTGTTCCAAGCGGCCACGGGCCAGTTCGAAGAGCATCGCCGGATCACGTTCGGCGCTGAGCAGCCCGACCTTGATGATGCTGTCCGGCAGCCCGGCATGTTCCAGATGCAAGTCGAAACGCTGCACGCCGCTGTCGCGCCCGCAGAGGAATGCCGACAGATCGCCGGTCAAACGCCGTAGCGGGAACAGCAGCGCCTGATGGGATTGCACGTCGAAATTCAGTTCAATGCGCACGTCGAAACGATCCGGCGGCAAGTAAAACTCAAGCGCCAATGGCCGCGCACCGAACAGGGTATCGAGGTGTTTGAGCATCTGCGCCTCGAAACGTCGGGCCAGCGCCTGACGCGGCAGGCTTTGCACCTGACTGAGGTTGCGCAGGCCCATGCGTGATAATGCCGTGGCCACCGCTGGCTCCAGACCGACACGGTCGACCGGCAACTGACCGAGGTGATGCTGCAAGGCCTCGCCGTCCGGCACCACCAAGCCATCGTAAGCATTGGCCAGCACCCGCGCCGCCACCGGATTGGGGGCGGCAACGATGCGATGACGGAAGCCCAGATCGGTCAGTTCCTGACGCAGTCGTGCTTCGAACTGCGCCCACGAACCGAACAGGCCAAGGCTGGATTCGATTTCGAACACCACGGTGCGCGGGTAATGCACGCTGACCTGCGCGCTGAAACGGTAGGCCCACGCGGCAAGAAACTGCTGCCAGTGTTCGACCTCGGCGACCTCGTAATCAGCCGTGGCAAAGCCTTTGCTCATGGCTTGCGCAGCGGTCATCGACTGGCCGGGACGCAAACCGAGTTTGCGCGCCGCCGGGTTGACCGCTTGCAGCACCCGGCGCTGGGCCGGGCCGTTGAGCAGCACCAAAGGCTCATCGGGATCGGGACGCTGACGCAGCACGGCGTCGAGGGCCAATTGCGGAAACAGAATACACACCCAGCGCATGGCGACCTCAGTGCCCCACGGTAAAGGCAATCGGCGCCGCACGCGCCAAGCCGCCACGGCACTTGAGGACGCGCAACTGTGCAGGTTTGGCGTCGATGGCAATACGCAGCGCCGCCGGTGACGGGTTGATCGCTTCGCTCAACGGCCGCCAGGCAAACGCCAGGGTCTGACCGGTTTCCGCCGCCACCTGCAAACGGCGCAACGCACGATCATCAGCCTTGTGCGGCCAACACAGCACTGCGCCGCAACTGCCCGAACGCAAGCACTGTTCCGCCGCCCACAAGGCATCGCGTTCGCTGGCCTGGATCACCGACAACTGGCGCAGATCGACCCCGGCGTTTGCCCACGCCTGCGGATACGGCACGAATGGCGGCGCCACCAGCACGATGCGCTCGCCCGCCGCCGACAACCGCGCCAGCGTCGGCCAGACCAATTGCAGTTCGCCGACACCGGGGCCGGCCAGGAGGATTTCGCTCAACGCCGCTTCCGGCCAGCCACCGCTGGGCAGTGCCGCGTCCAGCGCGGCGTGACCGGTCGGTTGTGGACTGGCGGCCGGTGGCGCAGGCCGGCCCTTCCAGACCTGGCCGCCATTGAACAGCGTGTCCAACGCAACGACGGCGCCCATCAGCCTTGCCTCACCAGACCGCAGAACACCCCTTCGATGGCCAGGTCCTGATCGTCGCGCACGACAATCGGCTGGTACGCCGGGTTGCGCGGCAACAGCCGCACTTCATCGCCCAGCCGTTCGAAGCGTTTGATGGTGACTTCGCCGTCGAGCCGCGCCACGACGATCTGGCCGTTGAGCGCCTCGGGATTGCGCCGCACGCCGACCAGATCGCCGTCGAGAATGCCGTCCTCGATCATCGAATCGCCCTGCACCCGCAGCATGTAATCGGGCGTGCGGGAGAACAGCGCCGGGTCGAGCAGCAAGCGGCTATGGATGTCGGCATCGGCGCCAATCGGCGCACCGGCAGCGACGCGGCCGAGCACGGGAATGTCGAGCAGTTCCGGACGCGCCGGTTGCCCGAGCAGGCGAATGCCCCGGGCCTGATGCGGATTGACCTCGATAAACCCGGCTTCGGTGAGCGCGAGCACGTGCTTGCGCGCCACGCTGCGCGAGGCAAAACCAAAAGCCTCGCTGATTTCAGCGAGGCTTGGGGGCTGACCGTGTTCGGCGATTCGATCGCGGATAAACGTCAGGATGGCGGTACGGCGGGGAGTCAGGTTCGTCATGGAGTACATTTGTACTCCTGTAGGATTTTCCTGACAAGCGCCGCCAGTCGGCCTGGGCCGACGCAGGAGCTGCCGAAGGCTGCGATCTTTTGATTTTGTTTTTTAGATCAAACGATCGCAGCCTTCGGCAGCTCCTACAGGAATGGCGTGCAGACTTGTTACAGGATGTTTACGATTTTTTTACCAATGTTCTTCTACAGTTACCCGCGCAACCGCGTGGTTTTCCATTTATGTAGAGGAATGTTTGACATGGCTTTGGGCAACGGACTGCGTTTACCGTCCATCACTTCTACTCGACTGGTGCTGCTGTTTTCCCTGGCGTTGGTGGCGTTGTACAACCTGGCGACCTGGAAGGCGCTGGGCACGCTGATCACCTTGCAAGGCGCGCACAAACTGGCGTTTTTCGCCTCGTTCGGGCTGTTTTTGTGGGCGGCGATCACCCTGCTGCTGACTCTGGTGTCGTTCCGCTGGACGCTGAAACCGGCCCTCACCGTGGTCGCGCTGCTCTCGGCGTGCGCTGCGTATTTCATGAACGAATACGGCATCACCATCGACACGGTGATGATCCAGAACGTCTTCGAAACCAACCCCGCCGAAGCCACCGCGCTGTTCAACGATAAGCTACTGGCTTACGTGCTGCTGCTCGGTGTGTTGCCGGCGGCGTTGATCTGGCGTTGGCCGGTGAGTTATCGGCCGTTCTTTCGCGGTTTGCTCAACAAAGTGCTGGTGATCATCGCCTGCGTGCTGGTAATTGCCGCTTCAGTGGGCGCGTTCTATTCGACCTACGCGCCGATCTTTCGCGAAGAAGACAAGCTCACTCACTTCATCAACCCGACCAACTACATCTACGCGATCAGCAAGTACACCCAGCAACGCCTGGGCATCAAAAAGCAATTCGTGGTCCAGGCCATCGGCGAAGACGCGGTGATGAGCGCCAACGTTGCCAGCCGCGAAAAGAAATCGCTGATGGTGTTTGTGGTCGGTGAAACCGCCCGCGCCGATCACTTTTCGCTGAACGGTTATGAGCGCGAGACCAATCCGGAACTGAGCAGACTCGACATCCTCAATTTCACCCAAGTGCATTCCTGCGGCACATCGACAGCGGTCTCGGTGCCGTGCATGTTCTCGAAGTTCCGGCGTGAGGATTACAGCGACAAGAAAGGCAAAACCTACGAAGGCCTGCTCGACATCCTCCAGCGTGCCGGCGTGCAAGTGCTGTGGCTGGACAACAACAGCGACTGCAAAGGCACCTGCCTGCGCGTGCCCCATCGCGATATTTCCAGGCATCAGCCGGGGCCGTTCTGCGACGGCAACAACTGCCTCGACGAAGCGCTGTTGCAAGACCTGCAAAGCTACATCGACAGCCTCAAGGGCCACGCGATCATTGTCCTGCACGCCGACGGCAGTCACGGCCCGGAATACTACGAACGCTATCCAAAAGACATGGAGCGCTTCAAACCGATCTGCCACACCAATCAGTTGGGCAGTTGCAGCCGCGATGAACTGGTGAACGTGTACGACAACACGATTCTCTACACCGATCATTTCCTCGCCAAGGTCATCGAACTGCTCAAGCGCAATCAGGACTCACTGGACACCTCGATGGTGTATGTCTCCGACCACGGCGAATCGTTGGGCGAGAACGGTTTGTACCTGCACGCGGCGCCGTATGCGCTGGCACCTGAAGCGCAGACCCATGTGCCAATGGTGATGTGGTTCGGCAATGGCACGCTGGCCAGCGAAGGGATTGATCGAGGGTGTCTACAGGGCAAGACCGGGCAGGCAGATCTGAGCCATGACAACCTGTTCCACTCGGTGCTGGGGTTGTTTGAGGTGAAGACGTCGCTGTATCAACCGGGGCTGGATATTTTTCATGGCTGCCGGCCGGCGATGACGGCTGCGCAATAACCCGCAGACACTGCAAAACCCTGTGGGAACGGTGTACGCATGGAGGATCAGTGGCGTTTGAGGATTTGATCCATGACCCAGTCAGTCTTGAGCGCTTGCTCGGCGACGGCGGGATGTTGTGAATCACCACGAATATGCGCATTCATGCCCTGCACGTGATGCCACTGAATGTGCTCGTGATGGGGGATTTCCAGGCTGAGGTGCTCATCGGCATGCAACTGCACGGGATGCTCATCGAATACGGAAAAACTGATCCGTCCGAGGCTGCCAATGATCTCGACCCGATCCTCACGCCGATCCGCGACAAAACTCCAGCAGCCCATGCCCAGCGCCCCGGAGGCAAACCGCCAACTGGCGCTGACCGCATCTTCCGCTGCATATAAACCGGCCTGACGCGCAGTGAATCCGGCGACCTCGACAATGTCACCGAGCAAATACTGGAACAGGTCAAAGCCATGACTGGCCAGATCGGCAAAATAACCGCCACCGGCCACCGCCGGATCGGTGCGCCAATTGTCGCGACCGTCCAGATCCGCCGACGAAGGCGCTTTGGTCAGCGTCCAGCTCAAGTGCCGCACCTCGCCAATGCGCCCCTCCTCCAACCATTGCCGCACCTGTGCAAAACGCGGCAACGAACGGCGGTAGTAGGAAACGAACAAGTGCACACCAGCCTCGGCGAAGGCCTGCTGCATCTCGCGGCTTTGCCCGGCATTCAGTGCCATGGGTTTTTCCACGCAGCAATGCTTGCCGGCGGCGGCGACTTTCAGGCTGTAGGCGTGATGGCTGTCGGGTGGCGTGGCGATGTACACCGCGTCCACTTCGGGATCGTTGATCAGCGCATCGACGTCGGTGTAGACCCGCTCGATGCCGTGGCGGGCGGCGTAGTCGGTCACGGCTTCGAGGCGTCGGCCCATCACCGCCACCAGCGCCGAACCGGGTGCCTTGTAGAAGGCCGGGCCGCTCTTGCGCTCGGCGACGCTGCCACAACCGATCATGCCCCAGCGCACCACGTTCATGCTCAGTCCTCAGCCGATGCGCAAGGCGCGCAGATCGAGGTGGCCGTCCTTCAGCGGCGGGCACCAGTAGTAGCCGCCAGTGATTGGGCGGCTGATGCGATAGAGGCCATCGGGGATGCCGTCTTCCAGACCGCTCATGCGCCGCAGTTGCGCTTCGAAGGCATCCAGCGAGAAACCGAAGGCGAGGAACATCAAACCGGCGCGATCACCTTCGATCCACGGCATCGAGCGCCGCACGACGAACGCTTCCGGCGCAAAACTTTCCTGCGCGGTGCGTTTGACGTGGGCGGAGACCGGCGCATCGTCGATCTCTTCGTTGTCGCTGAGGCGACGGCCCATGATGTTGTCTTTGTCCTCGGCGGACAGTTTGTGGAAACCCTTGAGGTCGTGCTGCCACTGCTGGATCGCGGCGAAGCTGCCACCGACCATGCCGTCAGCGCCTGCACTTTGCAGGGCGGCGGCGATGGCGGCTTCGTCGTGCGGGTTTTCGGTGCCGTCTTCGTAGCCGGTCAGGTCGTGCCCGTCCTTGTGGCGGAAGGCTTCCTGCATCTCGACCAGACGCAGGGCCGGGGCCAGTGCGGCTTCGAGGGCGTGGCAACGGTTGAGCAGTTCACCACGGTCGACGCCGTGCAACCAGACCCACAGCGCGTGCTGGGTCGACGGGTTCTCGACGCCAACGCCGGTCAGTGCCGGGAAGCTGCGCAGGCCGTCAATCTGCACGTTGAGAGCCTTGACCAGGGATTCACCAAAACCGACGACTGCCGACTTGCCGTCCACCTGATTCAGCAGGTTGTCGAGCGCCTGCGGCAGGGCTTCAACCGACTCAAGGGCGAAAAACAGGTGACGTGCTTGCGCAGGAACGGGGGTGGCGAGAATGCCCGGCTGGTAGTAACTCATGTGAACTCCTTGGGAAAGTGCGCGGGAGTTTACCTGTGGCCGGAGGATTTGTGTGGGTTTGGATGGAAGTCAAAAGCCCCTCACCCTAGCCCTCTCCCGGAGGGAGAGGGAACTGATTGGGGGATGCTGTGGAGATACGCCGACTTGAAAGTGCTGTACCGAATCCATAATCGACAACATGACGAAAGACACTTCGGTCGGCCCCAATCTCTCAAGTCCATAATCGACGCGTCGATGTAACTCGCAAGACACCTCCGTCGGCTCCCTCTCCCTCCGGGAGAGGGCTGGGGTGAGGGTTAGCGTCATTGCGCCAGGCGCTAGGGCTCATTCCCGTCCAGCGCTTGAACGCCCGGCGAAAACTGCGTACATCGCTGTAGCCCACTTCCTCGGTAATCCGCTCGATCGGCATATCGGGATTCGCCAGCAAACTCATAGTCCGCGCCTGGCGAACCTGCTCCAGCAACGCCTCAAACGTCAGTGCATGCTCAGTCAAACGCCGACGCAAGGTGCGACTGCTCATGTTCAAATCCCCGGCAATTTTTTCAATGTGACTGCCGCTGCTCAGATCCCGGGCAATCGCCCGCTCCACAGCCTGAATCAGATCAAGTTTCTGATGCACCTGCGCCGCTTCCAGCTCCAGTAATGCAACGGCCTGACGCAGTGCCAGCGAATGATGATTGGGCAGGTTCACGTCCAGCCACTGTGCATCGATCAACATGCGATTGTGCAGGCAGCCGAAGCACACGTCCGGCCCCAGTAGGCGCTGGTATTCACTCAGGTAATCCGGTGCGGCATGCACAAATTCCACAGCGATCGCCTTGAACTCAGCCCCCACCAGCGCGCGGCCATACACCAGCAAACTGGCGAAAAACTCTTCGACCGCAAACACCTGCACGTCGGCAAACGGTAGGCGGCATTCGGCGTCGAGATGCACCTTCCCGCCGACCACATCGACGCTGGACACGACGATGCCGCCCGAGGTGTGCTGGTGCCGAATGCCCAGGGCGAAGGCATCGCGCAAGGTCTTGCACAGCGATAACACATGCCCGAGCAGGCCCAGCGTGCCAAGTACATTCTGCGCCCCGACCCACAGCCCCAAACCCTGATTGGGCAGCACTTTGAGTGCGCGCTGAATCATCGCCACGGCCTGACGATAGGAAATCCGCTGCGCCGGATCCTGCAGGTCTTCAAGGGTGAAGCCCAGCCCACGGCACAGGCTCTGGGGATCGATGCCCTTGTTCTGCACAACTTCGGCGAGGGTTTGCAGGAGGAACGGCGAGACCAGCGCCAGTTCGAAGGTCGGGTCTTGGACTTTTACGTTCATGGGGGCTGACATTCCGGATCACGCTTGATTGTTATTTTTGTAACCGGTTGTGTCGATGGAAGTTAGCACAAGGTTTACGGGCTGTCCGCAGATGCCCCCCTCGGTGTCCGCCAATACCCTGCCCCAACGTACGCCAAACGCTTATTTCTAGCGTACCGGCGCCCCATGCGACCGGTGCCAGTCCCGATCACAATAATAATGAGGACAGCTATGAGCCCGAACCGCGCGACATCCTTCTTGCCCCGCGCTCTTTTCATCGCCGGTTGCGCGCTGACATTGCCCGCCCTGGCCACCGAAGCCGGCGTCGACAACATTGGCACCGGCACCGACGGCTTCTTCATGCTGCCGCTGGAAGTCGACAGCCTTCCGCAGAACATGGTCGCGTTCAACCTCTACTACAACCATTACAAGGCGCGAAAGCTCAACATCAGCTCGTTCGGCGGCAAGGTGCCGAATGTCGAAATCGAGTCCACCGCGGTGATTCCGCGCATCGATTATCTAAGCCCGGTGCGGCTATTCGGCGGGCGTCTGGCCGGTTACATCGCCCAGCCGTGGCTGAAGCAGGAAGTTTCGGTGTTCGGCTTGAGCGACACCCGCGAAGGCATGGGCGATACCACCTTCGCGCCGATCATTCTGTGGGACATGGGCAAAAACCTGACCCTCGGCGCCGCCGTGGAAATCACCGTGCCCACCGGCGAATACAGCGTCGATCGACTGGCCAACACCAGCAACAATTTCTACACCTACAAGCCACTCTTCTCCTTCACCTGGCTGCCGACTGAACGCACCGAAGTCTCGATGAAGACCACTTACAGCTTCAACGAGAAGAACAAGGACACCGACTACAAGTCCGGGCAGATCTTCCACTTCGATTACTCGGCCAGCTACAAGATCACCGACGACCTGATGCTCGGCGTCAACGGCTACTTCCTCAAGCAAACCACCGACGACAAACAGTTTGGCCACACCGTGCAGTTCGCCGGGCAGGACGTCGATGACGGCGTGCGTGGCAAGGTCTTCGCGATTGGTCCGGCGCTGCACTTCACCTTCCTCAAGTACGCCAGTGCCGAGATTCGCTGGGCCAGGGAATTTGACGTGGAGAACCGGCCCGAAGGCGAAATGCTCTGGGCAAAAATCAGCATTCCTTACGCTTTTTGAAACCCATCCCAATCCAATGTGGGAGCGAGCCTGCTCGCTCCCACAGGGATTTCAGCGCGTTGGTGAATGATTGCTAAAAAAAAGGGCGACCAACCGGTCGCCCAAACGTACTACACGAGAGTCTTTTACAACGTCAGTTGCCCACGCTCCTCCTCGGTCAACTGCTGTTTCGCCTGTTCATCCAGCGCTCCGGCGCCCAGCACCTGCACCGGGCTGTTCGGGTTGTAACCCGGGGCCGGTGCACGGCTGGCGCCATCGCGGGACGGCGCAAGCTGTTCGTTGCCGAAACTCAACACCTGCACGGTGAACACCGAAGCCTGATTCTGTCGCGCCGCCGCCTGCTGCTGACGTGCAACATCCTCCGCCGCTTGCGTGGCCGACGATGCGGCCGAACTGGCCGAAGTAATCGCCCCGGTATTCACCGCCGACACCACCGGCACACCCGTCGCCTTGCCCTGCACCGAAATGTTCGCGGCGTTGACCACCGTCAGCGCGGCGATGTTGACGTTGCCCGACACACGAATCCCCGCCTCACCGGCATCGATGGTGCCCAGCGGCGCGATCAGGTCGATGTCGCCCGGTGCCACTTCGGCGATCGGGTTGAGCGTGGCGATACCGGCGCCGGTGCTCGGCACCGACGGCGACAAGGTCACGTTGCCCCAGGTGTCGTAGACGCGTTTCGGCGGGGTGTAGACCACAGTGGTTTTCGAGCCACGACCAGCGTTGATGTCGCCCTCGGCCGACCAGCCGAGAATCGAGCCGCCAAACGTAGTCATGATCCGGCTCTGGCCGAGCAAGATACTGCCCTGCGAATAGAGCTGAATGTTGCCCGAACCCTGAGTGATGATCCCCGCTGTCGACGGTGGCGCCGCGCCTTCGATGCCGAACACCTGACCGCCGCCCGGCGTAAGCATCTGGATGTCGCCGCCGAACAAGGTCTTGACCCCTGCCCCGCCGTACAGCGTGATGTCGCCGTCGTAACGGATCGGATTACCGGCCACATCAGTGATCGGGAACAACGCAGCGATGGCGTTGCGACCACGCAGATAACTGCCTTGGCGCGGACCGTCGACATCGTTGTATTCCAGGCCGCCGGCACGCAGTTCGGCGAAATACACCTGGCGGGCGAAGATCGCCTGCTCGGCACTCGGCAATGCGGCGTAAAACGCTTGCGCCTGTTCCGCGTTGCCGCTGAAGCCGTAGCCGAGGGTTAGCCAGCTCTGCAACTCGTCGAGGTAAGTCTTCACCACTTTGCCCGGTTGCGCGCTCAACGAGGTATCCGGATTGGCCAGATTTTGCGGATTGAGATAGCGAGCGACGAATCGTGAATAATCCGCGCCTTGTGCCCCCACCCCCGCCTGCAGCACCAGACTGGCGCCCGGGCGGTTATCCCCCGCGACCAACGAGCCCAGACTGGTGATACCGGCGCGGTCTTCCATCAGGATGTTGCGCCCGGCATTGATGTCCAGAGTGCCAGGGCCGGCGATATCGAAGCTGCTGTAGAGAATGTCGCGGCCGGCCGACACCCGTGATAGATCTCGCGGGTCGTTGTGAACGAACAGGTTGCCGGTCGAGGTGATGATGTCCCGACCGACGCCCATTTCGTCGGGCTGCACGGCTGTCGGTCGGCCCAGGTTGGTCCCGGATGCCACGATGTCGCGGCCGGCAATCATCCAGACAGGGCCGGCGGCTTCGTACCAGGTACGTTTGGACGTGGCGAAACTCAACGTCTCGCCACTGCGTATCCCTACCAGATCACCGGTCAAGGCATAGAACCGTGCCGGCCCCTGCACATCATTCAAACCGGAATAGCTGTCGGGGCCAAAGGCGAACAACGGATAACGCGAATTACCGTCCGGTTTGACGCCGTCACTGCCGTAGTTGCTATTGAGTGGCGTGTTGGGGTTATTGCTGGAAAAGGCGAGGAATGACGGCCTGAACGGCGTGGCGATGGCGAGCGGGCTGGCACCCGACTGATTGATCGCGTAGCCGCCGGCATAGATAGAGTCGCCAGCCAACAGTTCGAGTTGTCCGGATGTCGAAGGGGCCAGTAACAGTGAATAAGCAGTTGTTCGCGACAAGTCGCGCTCGCTGTACGCCGCCGATGGCCCGGCATAAATCGACCCCTGAGCAGCCACAGCCCGAAGTATCGACGGGTACACAAAACGTCCATCGGTGGGCGACGAATTGGCGCCGCTCACAGGGACAAGATTCGCATCGGCCTCGGCCAATTGAGTGCTCGGAGTGAGATTGCCCCCGGCGGAAAACAGATCGATGGCGGTGTGATCGGTCCATAGCGAGAAGCCGCTCAGGATGCCGCCAGTACGGATATTGCCGTTGTCATCAAGCAGGGGCGTGGCATTGAACAGGCCCACGCGACCGGGATCGCCCGCGCCGCCCAGCACCAGGTCACCACGGGTGCTGAGACTCATGCCCGAGTCGCCGGGAATCAGCACCAGACCACCGGAGGCGTTGCTGGTCGTCGAGGTGAACGGATCCAGCGGTCGGGTTTCGCGGACATCATGCAACCGGGAAAAGGCACCGTATTGCAGGTTGATGCCACCCAGTGCTCCTCCCGTCAATTGCGCCGCACCACGCAAATTGATCAGTGCGCCTTGCAGGTCATGTCTGGGCTGTCCGGTCCCGTTGTCTGCGGCCCGCGCTTGCAGCGATGGGTTGAGGGCGCCGCCGATGCGAATGTCCATATCGCCGCCGCCAGTCATCTGCACACTGCCATCGCTGGCGACCCGACCGGTGCTGCCCACGGCAACGATTAGCCCTTGGCTGCGCGGATAATTGCCAGCATCGCCCAACGGTCTGAGCATGCCGGCGTCGCCACCGGCACGCAGACTGATGTTACCGCCGCCCAGGGTGCCGAATCCGGTGAAGCCCATCAGGTACGGTTCGGTATTACCGTCAGGTGTCATCAACTGCGTCGCATAACTGCCGAAGTTGATCCACCAGGCCGTGGGCACATCCGGATTTCCCGTGCCTTGGCGCCACAGCCAGTTGCCCACTGCCACACTGGCCATCTGCTCGCGGAACCCGCCCGCTGTCGATTGGGCTTTCGTCCCGACCGAATCACCGGAGACCGAGCCACCGGCACTGATTGTCAGGTTCCCCCCCATCTGCGGATACCAGGCCTGATAAAGACTGTCGGCGCCACCACTGACCCACTTTTCATAATCAGCACCGGCGCTGCCCAACACCGAATTATTGTCCGAGAGATGCCCGCGTTTCTGGTTGTACAACGGGTCGACATTCGATGACTGTGTACCGGCGGTGTAGACGCCGAAAGGCGAGTCCATGCTCAGGTTGCCGGCAGCCATCAGATCGAGGTCGCCAGTACCGGTGCGCAGGACGCTGAACATCTGCGTATGGGCTTTGGCGGTGGTGCCGGGATTATTGGCGATACAGAGCTCCGGATAGAGCTCGCAAAGGACTTGATACTCCTCGGTGACCGGTTCGTAGTCAGGTCCCTGACCGTTCCCCGGTGCCCAGACCCAGCGTGCCATCGGTACACAGAGTCCCGGAACCTGGTCACATACCCCAAGTTGGTCATCGGGCACCGGATAATACGCCGGAAGGTCATAGGGATTATCCGCAGCCCAAACAAGTTGACCGGCGCTCTGTGTGATCGTCACACCGTAATGAGCGTCAGCCAGTCGCAAGTTGCCATCCGCTGTCACCGGTTTCACGGCACGGCTGTCGGCCGCCAGAAGATCGGCCCCGGCGACCGCGCGCATCGACCACGACGCACTATCCGACGGCAGCATGCTCGCCACAGCCCAGTTTTTACCTTGCTGCGTGCCGTTGAGCGGACGCAGTTCAATCACCGTCGTGCCTTCGGCGAGCTTCACATCGGTCATCGACGGAATCAGCGAACCGCGCAGCAAGGCCAGCTCGCCCTTTAACTTCACGCCGGAGAAGGTCGTCAGATCTGCATCGTAAACGCTTGGCAACGGCACGCCCTTGGGCCAGTTCATCGCTTGCAGGGCGGTGGCCTTGTTCAAGCGAATACCGGCACCCAGACGTGTTTCGGCAGGCAGCGTCACACTGTCGCTGAGCAGCGTGCCGGCGGCGTACAACAGGCTACCGTTCTGGTCGTGAATCGCCCCCGACAGCACGGTGCCCGCACTGAAGGTGTACGCCTCCCCCAGCACCGCCTGAGTCGGCAACAACGTGCCGCTGGCCAATACCGCCCCCTGGAGGGTCACGTCGTAATTGAGTGTGGCGCCTATCGGGAACTGCGTACCTTCGGCCAGCGACACACCGGTGCCCGGCACGATCAGGTCGCCACCGAACGGCTGCACACCGGCGATCAGTTTCCAGCCAGCGTCATCCTGGGTTTCTGGCGGCGGCGCGAAGCCGTCGTTGATGCTGCCGTAAATGTCGAGGTTGCCGCCGGCGCGGATCACCAGACTGCCAGCCTCCCCTGACCCGTAGATCGACGGATTAAGGCGCGTGTGTGGATTCAGGCTGGCGTAACGGTAACCGGACAAGTCCAGATCGCCCTCCACCACCAGGTCGCCATCAGCCGTCTTGCTGGCGATTTCCACCCCTGGGCGCAGATGGAAAGCGTCGGCGTAAGTGGCGTTGTTCAGCCCGGCAAGTTTGCGTTGCAGCAGATCGCTGTTGCCCAGCGCGGCGTTGATAAAGATGTTGCTGTCAGCGTGAATGCGCTCGAGCATGGCTTGATCGATGACTTGATACGGTCGGCCACTGACCGCCTGATCGACGCCATCGCGGGCATCGGTGTAGCGGCGTGTACCGTTGAGGCCAATGGAACGAGCACCCTGAATGGTCAACGCACCGCTGGCGTCGATGGCGATGTCATTGCTGCCCAGACGCGGCGCGTTGAGTTCAAGCGTGCCGCGCAGCATTCCATCGTTTTGTCCTGCAAGGAAACCGGGCAGCGAATCGGTGCCGTGACGCAGGTCGATCCGCGCGCCGGACGCCAGCGTGAGTACACCCTCACCGGAATTGAGTTCCACCGTGGCGCGGTTCGGCGCGTCGATGATCTTGCCGTAGCTGTCGACGCGCAGGACTCGACCATGAGCGTCGAGCACGCTGTTGCCAGCCAGCGCCAGACCGTTTTTCGCCGAAAGACGAATGTTGCCGACGCGCTCGCCACTGGCGTCGACCAAACCGGTCACTGTCAGGCTGCCGCTGTCCACCGAGACATAGATGTCACTGGCCTTGAGGCCATCGCCGATCACAAGATTGCCTTGCTTGAGCTGCAAGCTGCGGCTGCCGAACACTTGTCCGGCGTTCAGGCGCTGATTGAGCGCGGCAAATTGTTCCGAGGCATCACCGCCCAGGCGCTGAGCACGGATGTCCACGCCGCCGGCCTTGTACGGCACCAGCGTGCCGCCGGCATCGTAATAACCGCTGCTGCCGCCAAGGATTTCACCCTGCAAATCGACTGTCCCGGCCGCCTCGGCCAACGCAATGGCGCTGAGGTTACCGGCCTGATTGTTCTTCGCCGACAGATCAATCCGCGAGCCCGCCGCTTGACGGATATTGCCGTTGGCGCTGTACAGCGACACATCGCCGCCCCAGCTGTATTTGTTTACATCGTTGAACGGCAGCGTGCGCCCGGCCATGTCCAGCACGGCCGCACTGCCCAGGGTCAAATCGCCTTCGGACTTCACCGTCAGTTTGCCGCTGGCCAAGGCGATACGGCTGTCGAGCACGATGTTGCGCGCCTCAAGATTGAGTTCTGCACCCAACGCCTCCGCGACCCCGGAAGCGCCACCACCGCTGAGCGTCAGGTTATTGCCGGCCTTGAGCACATTCACCGACGCCGCTTCACCGGTGAGCAACGGCGTACGCAGATTCAGGTTACCGCCGCTGTAGCTGTAGCCCTTGAGCGGGTCGTACGCGCCCTGTTCCTGATACACCGCCAGGCTGCCTTTGTGGTTGGCGGTGATGCGCTCGCTGGCGGTGAGATCGACATTGGCAAAACCCAGCGCCAGACGATTGTTCTGATCCAGCCCGCTCGCTTGCGGCATCGGGCCGTAACCCAGTTCGATGCGCTGTGCCTGGATGTCCAGCGTACCGCTGCCCGTGCCGGCGCCACCGGTGATCACGCTGGCGGGGCTTTGTGTGGCGCCGTTCCAGATCAGGTTGGCGGTGCGGATGCTCGCCACATCGTTGGCATCGCCCAAGCCATAAATGGCCGGGGTGACGAGCACCAGATTCTGCAGCCTGCTTCGGCCGGTCTGCGGATCGAGGGTGTCGAGGCTCACGCTGCCGTAAAAATTGAAGGCGTCGCGGGTGGTCAGGCTCAGGGTTTCCAGCGCTGGGGCGCCATATTGGGTGTCGCCGCGCAGCAATCGGTCGAGCACGTTCTGGTTAAGGCTCAAACCAGCCGGTACACGACTGCCGGCCTGCGCCAGCGCGGCGGCGCTGCCAGCGTTGACCGAACCCACCGCCAGCGCCAGATGGCGTGTGCCGAAACGCACCGCTTCACCCAGTTCGAACTGATTGTCCGTCGCCGCCGTGATGCTACCGCTCGAATACAGCAGCGCCGGATCGTTGCAGGCTGACGTGACACATACACCAATCCGGATGCTGCCAGCGCCGCTGATGCCACTGGCCGCTGCCGGCGCCAGCACATTGGTCCAGCCGTTGGACACCACCAACAGGCTTGAGGCTTCCGGCTGGTAGAGGTAGCCGGACGTTGAATCGGAGGCCATATTGCCACGCCCCAGGGTGTTGATCCCGGCACCCGCTTCAAGCGTGATGCCACCGGTGGTCGAGGTGGTGCGCAACACGACTTCCGGCGCTGACAGGATGGCCCCTTCGCGCAGCGTGATGTTGTCGGAGGTTCCCACGAACTTGATGATGTTGCCGGTCGTGCTGTAAATCACCTCCGGCAGCGCGCCGAGCGTCAGGCGTCCGGCATTGAGGTTATTCAGCGTGTCGGCGTACACCGATACGCCACTGAAACCCTGCGTCGGCGCATGCACCGTACCGAGCACTTCGAACTCAGCGCCGGCATAACCACCGCGTACCGCCGCCGTGCCGATCAGGCCGCCTTCGGCGGCATCAAACAGCGCTCGCCCGGCGAACTGCAACGCGGTGTCTTGCTTGCCACCCGTGCTCAGGCGCAGATCGAGAACCTTGCCGTCCATTGGCGCCAACGCACGGGGCACGCCGCGCCGGGCGGCATCGCTGCGGATGAACTGGGTGAAGGTCGTTTCGTTGTACTGCGAGTAACGGCGCAACACGTCCGCCGACGTCAGGATCACCTGACTGGCCAGGCTGTCGCGCAGACCGGTGTTGGCAATCGACATCTGCCCGCTGCGGGTCCACGAACCATTGCGCAGCTGCAAAGCTGCCGTCGTCGCGCCCGGCGTCGCCTGGCCGTTGACCTCGACCCGGAACGCTCCCGGCAACAAGGCAAAGGTCGACGGCAGCAGCGTGTAAGTACCCGCCGCCAGCCCCGGCACGCCGGCACCGATTGTGACTTGCTGGCCGATGCGCGGATCGACCGCGCCGGCTTCGGCCAGCATCGGCGCGTAGCTGCCCTGATTGCCCGGGACGATGGCGTAGACCGGGTTGCTCGCCAGCCCCGGCAGACTGAAGGAGCCATCAGTGGCATTGCGCACCAGCGGGTTGAAGCGCGCATCAGTAGAGCCGCCGCGCCCGGAGATGAACCCGGCGCCGCGAAGATCGCCACCGCCGGACAGATCGATCAGCGCACCGTCCTGCACCTCGATGTATTGCCCACCGATTGCCACACCGTTTTTTTCGCCCGTGATGCCGTTCAACACCACCGATTTACCGTTGTAGAGATAGTCGATGCCGTCCGTGGTGCCACCGTATGGCATGACCAGCCCGGCGCCACTGACCGACGTGGTGCTGCCTGACAGCAGTCGCACCTCATGACTGGTGGTCAGCAAATCGTCGCCCAGAACAATCTTGCCCAGCGGGGCTCGCAACACACCGCCCTGCTCGATGTACGCAGCGGAAAAACCCAGATTGCCAAAGACCGAGTACGGCACCGCAGCGGGCGCCGCGCCGTGGCCGCTGATCCGCAGCGTATGGTCGGACACCGCAACGGCGCCCTGATAGCCAACGCGCACTTCAGCCTGGACATCACTGGCGGGATAGATTTGTGCAGCGCCCAGGTTCAAGTCACCCGGCGTCCACAGCCGGGTTTTCTCGGCGCCATCATTGGGCGCGAGGAAACGCAGATCGCCGCTGCTATCGAGGTTCACCAGACCAAATGCCCGTCGGCTATACGCAACCGCCGGCGCGCTGAGTTGCAGGATCGAACCCTGCGTACCGAACGACAGACCATTGCCCACGTCCAGCAGGTTCGCCGATGCATTGAAGGTCGCGTCTGACAGTTCAGTCGTCGGATTAAGGGTCATTCGCGGCCGTATCAGGCCGAAACCAGCGTGGTAAGTGCCCACGCCGGACAAGCGCAGGTACGGCGCGCTCAAATCGACGCGACTCGTGCTCTCGGAGGTTTGCGCCAGAGACAACGCCCCGGCGTACATCGTCAGGCTCTGGTTCATGTGCAGATTGACGTCGCCGTCAAACGACAGCAAACCGTTGCTCAACAGGCTCAGGTTATCGAAACCGCCCGCCATCAAGCTGTCTGCACTCAAGCGCGTCTGACCATAACGCAGGCCATCGGCGCCCTCGCCCGGCCGCAGATCCTGCGCGAGCGACTGGTCGCCCGCCCCCTGGCCAATGATCATCTCTCTCGGTGCGCGTACTGCATTGCTTGCCGAGTCAGCATACAGCGGCGTTTCCAGGGCGATGTCCAGACGACCGCCAGCTGCGCCGACACCGCCCGCCGCTGCACGCAAGTGGCCATCAAGGAACAGACCGTTGTAAGCACTCAGGCTGATGCGCCCGCCATCCGTCGCAACGCGGGTCAGGCCCTGGCCGGCGATATCGAGCATGGCTTCGGCGCCAGAGGCGTCCAGCCGGGCGCCCTGACGCACGATCACGTAGGCATCGGCGGCCGTCGCAGTGGCCAGTTTCGAATCGATTTCGCCGCCGATGATGATGCTGCCACCCTTGCCGACCTGACCGTAAGTTCGGCCCAACGCATCGATTGCCGTGTTGGCGCGCCCGGCGACATCGAGGACAGCCTGCTCACCGATCCAGATCGACCGGTCATGGGCGTTCGGATCGGCCACGATAATGGCGCTCGCCGGTTTGTTCGAACCGAACTGCTGCTGACGGATATCAATCGTGCCGCCCCAGGCATTGAGTTCACCTGCAACGGTGATCTGCCCGGCACCGCGCAGTTTGATGCTCTGCCCCGGATCGACGCTGATGCGCGAACCGCGACCCAGCGTCAACGTGCTGTTAGCGGCATCGATCAAACCGATCAGACTGGCCCCGCCCTGCAACGTCAGGCTGGCGCCAGCGCGCTGGGTCAGCAAGCCCTTGCTCGGGTTTTCCTGGAACAGCGACGGCGTCCACAACTCCAACGCCGTTTGCGGGTCGACACCACTGACCTGATTCGGCGCGGCATCAGCGAAACGGTACACCGGCATGTTCACATCAATCGCCGCACCTTCGGCAACGTCCAGACCGCTCAAGCCGATGAGGTTGTAAGCGGAAAAGCCCTTGTTGAACAGATCGCCAGACAGTTGCAGGGTGTTGTCTGCCAGCACCTTGTCGGTCTGACCGACGAGTATTTTGTTGGCCTGCACCGTCAGCGTGCCGCCGCCCGTGACACCGTAGCCACGCACATCGCCCGCAAGGTTCAGGTGGGTTTTACCGGGCGCCGAAATCGCACTGGATTCCAGCGTCAAGTCACCGCCCTTGCCGCCACGGGTCTTGCCGTTGGCCAGTACAGCGCCGCCGGAAGAAACATCGAGCAGGCTGCCCGCGCCAATGTCGATATCGCCACTGCTGCGGATCGACAGCAGACCGCCATTCAAATACGCGAGGCTGGCGCCATCGTCCGGGTTGGTGCGCAGGTTGCTCCACACGCCACGGGTATCGAGTCGGACACCGTCGGCCACTCTTACCTGCGTCGCCTTATCGACCTTCGCCGTGAGCCGAGTGTCGGCAGTGTCGCTGCTGAGGAACTGATTGAGCACGTTGCCCAGGCGCAGGCTACCGCCGCGCGCGGTCAGGTCGGCACCGATCTGCACGTCCGGGGAATACAAGGTGATGTCGCCACCGCTATCGACCGTCAGCGCACCGTCAACAACAACCTGATCTCTGGCCGCGACCTTGAGTGCACCGAGCCGAAAGCCATTGAGTTGATCGTTATCGAGAAACAACGTGCCCTTGCGCGCATCGGACACCGCACCGCTCAGGTCCAGATCACTGCCAGCGACTGGCCGCACGCCGCCAATCTGCACTTGGTCGAGCGTCGGATTGAGCGAGTACAACAAGCCACTCGCGGCGGCGACATAGGTCGGGTCATAACTGCCGACGATCAACTGCGCGCGGCGCGCCAGTGCGGTCTGACTCTGTTCATAGCCATCAAGCACCGGTTTCGCTGCCTGATTCTGCCGTTCGCCCTGATACACCTCGCCGATCATCTGCCCGTCGAGTACCGCATTGGCCGTGGCGATCACCAGTTGCCCGGCGTCGCGGCCGACGGTGTAACCCGACTCGAAGCGTGAACGCGGCGCGATCAGCGGATTGTAGAAATAGCTCGTCTGGCCCCAGCGTTCGCTGTTGTCCTCATAGCCTTTGTACAGCCCGGTGTAGAGCAGATCCCCCGGCGCACGGGACACTTCATACAACTTGCCGTCGGCGCCGCGCAGCCAGCTCTGGCGGATCTCGCCGCTCTGCACATCCAGCGTGCCGCCGGACAGATTGATCAACGACCCTTTTTCCGTGACCACGTCGTTGCCGGCAAAACTCACCGTGCCGCCCTGGGCCATCCACTCGCCAACGCTGTGGGCCTGCGTGCCGAGGTAACCGCCGACTTCGAGCAAACCGCCCGCCGTGTACCAGCGATCGGTGGCATAACCGTTGGTGCCTGCCGGCACGTAAACCAGCTCGCGCACATCGACCCAGATGTCATTGCTGTTGAGCGCGCCTTTCTCTCGGTTGACCGAGGCATCGCGCTGCTCGTTACCTTGCACGTTGATCTTGATGCTGTTGTTTTCCATCGCCACTTTGACGCCGAGGGCACCGGAAACGTCGATCATCGCGCCGTCACGCACCAGGCTGCGGCGTTGTGCACTGACCGCGACCTGGCCGCCAGTGGCCAGGGTGATCGAGCCGCTCTGGAACTCGACGGTGCCGCCGCTCTGCAGCTCGATGCGTGACTGGTCGCCACGGATCCGGTTGTTCGCGCTGACATTGGTCAGGCTCGCGTCGCGCTGGCTGTCGAGGGCGCTGAGATCACTGCTGTCGAGCATGATGGCCGTGGCGCTGCCCTGCCCCAGCGTGACGCTGCCGGTGCTGTCGGTGCTGGGGTTGGTCAGGTGAATCGTGCCGCGCGTAGCCACGGAAGTGCTGGCGAGCAACACACCGTTCTGCAGCACTTCATGGCCGGTCAGGGTGATGTCGCCGGTGGTGGACTGAATGAGACCATTGTTAGTGACTTTGCCCGCCACAGCGCCGACCTTGAAGCCCGGCGTGACCTCGTTGCCGAACGTCGTCGAAAAGGCATTACCCTCGGTGCCCGAACCTTTGCGGATGTAGAACCGGTCACCGGCGGCCAATACCGTTTGGCCCTTGGCGGTGTTGATGCTGCCGTCGTTCTGGACTTCGTTGCCGAGCAGCAACGCATAGCCGCCGGCATCGGTAGACGACGCCGGCTGGTGGGTTGCGATGGCAGCACCACGTTCCACCAATACCTTGCCGGCGGCATCGGTGAACGTTGGCTGCGTGCCGGTGCTGTCGAAATACAGGCCACGATCGCGGAACTGGATGTCGGTGATGTTGGCCGCCGCTGCCACCAGGTTGCGCACGTTGACCTGACTGCTGCCGCTGAAGACGATGCCGTTGCGGTTGATCAGCATCACCGTGCCGTCGCCCTTGATCTGGCCCTGAATCTGGCTGGCCCGCGCGCTCGGGTCATTGACCCGGTTGAGCACCGCCCAGTTCGACTGCTGGGCGAATTCAACCGAGGTGTTGCGCCCGACGTTGAAGGTTTCCCAGTTGAGGATCGCCTTGTCGGCGGTCTGCTCGATCTTCACCGTGGTCTTGCCGTCGGCCTGGGTCTGTTGCGGGCCTTTGGCGTTCTGCCAGCCCTGGGCGAGGCTGTTATCGACTTTCAAACCGCCCTCGCCCAGACCATCCGGCACAAACTGCACCGTGCCCAGCGCCGCTGCACGTCCGGCCGCCTGCGCCGCTTGTTGCGCGGCAATCGCCGCGACGGTGTTGTTCAAGGTCTGGATTGAACGCTGCAACTGTTGATTGGCCTTCTGCTGCTGGGCCAGTGGCGGCGTCATCCCCGGTAATCCGCCCACGCTCGGCCTTGCCGCCGCCGCTTGCTGCGCAGCGCCCTTGGCGGCAAACCAGCTCGAACTGAACGCCGTCTGCGCGTGCGCACTGCCCGCCACCAGACACAACGCCACCGCTTGCGCCAACGGCTTGAGCAGCCACAGCGTCGGCTCCATGGCTGCACGCTTGGAGAACGGAACGTGGGTACGACGACGGGACGGGCGAGCGAGCATCACTACGAGATCCTTTTTTGATTGCCACACATGGCCGCAGGCATACAAAAACCTGCTGTTACGACATAGGCAGTTGGCGAGGGGTGCGACCGAACGGATGTCACACAAACTTCATGTTCGGGGAGTAATTGGCGCAAAAAAAATGGCAGCCCCGAAGGGCTGCCATCCGTAACGCTGACTTGAACGACTGACTTACAAAGGACGACCGATAGCGTTGCAGACGCTGGCGTTGTTGATGTCCAGGTTGTTGCCCGAAGAGTTGGTGATGAAGTTGGCGGTGACAGCGGTTTTCCAGGCGTTAGGCACCGCGACGAATTTGTGAGCCTGAGTCGCGGTGTTGTTGCCCGGGTTGCTGTAGTGCTTGGTCAGGAAAGCTTTGACGTCGGCGGCCACGGCTGCATCCTTGTAGCACTGACCGAAGATGAAGTTGGTGTAGGCCGCCAGTTTGTAACCGGAAGCCGGGTTAGCCACCACTGGCGACCAGTTGGCAGGGTTGGCAGCCTGGGCTGGAGTCGAAGGAGCCGACACCGACGACAGGGCCAGAGTGACGTTCAGCGAAGTAGGCTGAACACCGTTGACGCGAGCAACGACAGCATTGCTGGTAGCGTCAACGCCGTCCGGACCGACATAACCGATCGAACCGTCAACCGCGTTTACGGTAGTGGCGACATCGGAAGTGTTGGCGACGCCGACCCAGTTCGACGGCAGCGCCGAACCGGCAGGCAGACGAGCGTTGGTGAAGGTGGAGCTGGTGGCGAACTGAGTCGGGCAGACCGAGTTCAAGTGACGGCTGAGGATTTCCGAAGTGCCGCTGGAAACGTTGCGATAAACAACGCGGATCGGCGTGGTGTCGGTCGTGCCGAGCAACTGGCCCCAAGTGGTTTTGGCACCGGAGAACGCATCGCACAGCTGAGCGCTGGTCAGGTTCAGAGCTGTCTGGCCGGCTTTTTTGTACGGGATGGCAACCGAAGTGGCCACCGAAGGCAGTTGGATCAGCGGGCCAAACGAAGCGCCGAAGTTGGTGTTGTAGGTGCTGATTTCCGAAGCGCTGAGGATCGAGTCGCTACCGGCGAAGTGCACAGTGCCGGTGGTGCTGAAGCCGGCCGGGTTGTTGGTCAGGAAGGCAGTTTTGCCACCGCCGCTACCGATGGCGGCGTAGGAGAAGTTGGCTGGCAGGATGCTGTCGGCAGAACCTTTGTACAGAGCGGCAGGCAGAGTTGCACCACCACCGGTAACGGCCATGGCTTGAGCGGAAGCCAGAGCGGCGACGGTCAGGGAAGCTGCGATCAGAGTGCGCTTGAACATGAAGAATCTCCTTTTCAACTAGGTTTGGGAACACAGGTTTTCGGGTGACTTGCATGACACTGGGAGGACTCACCGGGGCCCTCGCTAGCGTTGGCCTTGGTTAAGTCGCACTGAGAAATTCGCAGCTTCCGGTGACAGATAAAGGAAAAAACCTCGGGAGCTGCGCGGTGTTTCTGAAGGGATTTTCTCGGGTGTTTGTCGGATGCTGCGCAGCGTCTGGATCAGGGGTTTGGCTGAATCGGGCTGGAGGCGTTGGCGGGTGGTTGCAGATGACAGAAAGGAGAACCCGAGGATCGGGGAAACATGGCTCGGGTGATGGAGAATCTTTTGCAAAAACTTTGAATTATCTATTGGCCTGACTGGCCTCATCGCTGGCAAGCCAGCTCCCACAGGTTTTTGTGTTGTGTCGTAAATCGTATTAACAACACTGTTCCCTTTGGGAGCTGGCTTGCCAGCGATGAGGCCGGCCCAGTCACCATCAATATTTCAGAGACGCCACTACTGCACCAGTTGGTTGATCTCAATGATCGGCAACAACACCGCCATCACAATGACCAGCACCACCCCGCCCATCACCACAATCATCAGCGGCTCCAGCAACGCTGTCATGCCCATCGCCCGCCGTTCGATATCCCGCGACAACGTCTGCGCCGCGCGCTCAAGCATCGGAGGCAACGACCCGGTTTTTTCACCGCTGGCGATCAGGTGGATCAACACCGGTGGGAAGACGTTTTCTACGCGCAACGCAGCAGCGAGGTTGACGCCTTCGCGCACCTTGGCCGTGGCATCAGTGACGCTCAAACTCAAGCGGTCGTTGGACAAGGTCTGCCGCGCCGCTTCCAATGCACGCAACAACGGCACCCCGGCGCCACCGAGAATCGCCAGCGTCGAGGCAAACCGTGCGGTGTTCAGACCGAGGATGAAACGCCCGAACAACGGCAACTTCAGCACCCGGTGATGCCAACTCAAACGCGCAGCCGGATTGCGCAGATACAAGCGCCAACTCCAGAAGCTTGCGGCCATAATCCCTGCACACAGCCAGCCCCAACTGCGGATGAAATCACTCGCGTTGAGCATCGCCAGGGTCAGCCCCGGCAAGTCCTGCCGCGCCTGGGAAAACGCACTGACCACCTGCGGCACCACATAACTGAGCAAGAAAATCACGATACCGATCGACACCAGTCCAACCACACCCGGATAGATGAACGCGGTGAGAATCTTGCCGCGCAGGTTGTTGCGCTCCTCGATGTAGTCGGCCAACCGCTCCATGACCTGGGCCAGATCACCGGACTCCTCCCCGGCGGCAATCAGCGCCCGGTAAATCTCCGGAAAATCCCGTGGCCGCGCCGCCAGCGATTCGGCCAGACGCATGCCACTGCGCACATCGGCGCGCACGGCGCTGAGGGTGTGGGCGATGTGCTTTTTTTCGGCTTGCTCCACCGTGGCGCTCAGCGCGGCTTCCAACGGCAGACTGGCACCGAGCAGACTCGCCAATTGCCGCGTGGCCCACGCGAGGTCGTTGTCCGAGAGCTTGGCGCTGAACAGTCCACCGCCGCCGTGCTGGGCGACGTTGCTTTCCTTGTGCACCGACAGTGCGGTCAAACCGCGCCCGCGTAATGTTGTGAATGCGGCGCTTTGGCTGTCCGCCTCAAGGTGCCCGGACTCGATCTTGCCGCTGGCATCGGCAGCTTCAAAACGATAGCGGTTCATCAGGCGTCCCGGGTCACACGGAGGATTTCTTCAGGCGCGGTGGCGCCGCTGCGAATCCAGCGTTCACCGTCCTCACGCAGGCTGAACATGCCGGCTTTCGCGGCGGATGCGCGCAAGGCCTGCTCCCCTGCCCCTTGGTGAATCAGCGTGCGGATGTCGTCGTCGATGCAGAACAATTCGTGGATGCCGGTACGGCCGCTGTAGCCGGTTTGATTACACGCCGGGCAACCGACCGGGCGCCAAGTGCCGGGTGTCGCCGGGTCTTCCTGTTTGCACTGATTGCATAGGCGTCGCACCAGGCGTTGTGCGAGCACGCCGAGCATCGATGACGCGAGCAAAAACGGTTCGACGCCCATGTCGATCAAGCGGTTGACCGCCGACACCGCGTCGTTGGTGTGCAGCGTCGCCAGCACCAGGTGACCGGTCAACGATGCCTGCACGGCGATTTGTGCGGTTTCGAGATCGCGGATTTCTCCGATCATGATGATGTCCGGGTCTTGCCGCAGGATCGCCCGCAGCGCGAGGGCGAAGGTCATGTCGATCTTGGCGTTGACCTGAATCTGGCTGATCCCCGGCAAGTCGTATTCCACCGGGTCTTCCACTGTGAGGATGTTGCTGGTGCTCGCATCCAGCCGTGCCAGTGCCGCATAGAGGCTGGTGGTTTTGCCGCTGCCGGTGGGGCCGGTAACCAGGACAATGCCGTGGGGCTGGCGGATCAGGTGGTCGAGTTTGGCCAACACCTGCGCGTCCATGCCGAGGGTTTCCAGATGCAGGCGCCCGGCCTGTTTGTCGAGCAAGCGCATCACCACCCTTTCGCCATGCCCGGTCGGCACGGTGGAAACACGGATATCGATTGGTCGACCGGCCACGCGCAGGGCGATACGACCGTCCTGCGGCAAGCGTTTTTCGGCGATGTCGAGTTGCGCCATGATCTTGATCCGTGACACCAAAGCACCGTGCAACGCCTTGCGCGGCGAGACCACATCGCGCAACGTGCCGTCGACGCGGTAGCGCACCACCGAATGGGTTTCGAACGGTTCGATGTGAATGTCGCTGGCCTCGTCGCGCGCAGCCTGGGTCAGCAGCGCGTTGATCATGCGGATTACCGGCGCGCCGTCTTGGGTGTCGAGCAGGTCGGTGATTTCCGGCATGTCCTGCATCAGCCGGTCGAGGTCGACTTCGTTTTCCGCCGCACCGACCACCGCCGCCGCGCTGCCGGTGTCGGCATAGGCAGCGGCGAGCAAGCCGTCGAGTTCGTCATCGCGCACGCGCTGAATCGTCGTCACGCCGAACTGCCGCCGCGCCTCGCTGATCGACCAGCCGGGCGTTGACGGGCACACCGTCAGCACGCCATCGCACAACAGAATCCGCTGCGCCTTGGCCCAGGCGTAAGGCAGCGCACTCATTTCAAGCCCTCCCCAGTTCCTGTAGGAGCTGCCGAAGGCTGCGATCTTTTGATCTTTGGCCGTTTGGATCCTTCGAAGAGCAAGATCAAAAGATCGCAGCCTTCGGCAGCTCCTACATATCCGTTTTCCAGATCAAGGGGCGATGTCGGCGTCATTGGATGGGCACCGCTTTGATGGTTGCGCGTGGGCCGGAGCTCGGTAACACCGCCGGCACCCCTTGCGCCGCCGTCGGCAACTGCGGCGCCTGCATGTCCGGCATCGCCCAGCTGCGTTCCGGCTGCAAACCACCTTGGGCACGACGCATGAAGTCATAGCGATTGAGGGTGATGCTGCGCCCCGCTTCGCTGTCGCGGATGATGTACGGGCGCAGAAAGACCATCAGGTTGGTCTTGGTGATCGCCCGGCGTTCGTTGCGAAACAGCGCGCCGATCCCCGGCAAGCTGCCCAGCCACGGCACCGCGTCATTGCTCTGGCTGTAACCGTCCTGGAGCAAACCGCCGAGCACCATGATCTGCCCGTCATCGAGCAGGATGCTGGTGTCGATCGCCCGTTTATTGGTGACAATCCCCGCCGAATTGGCACTGGCCGAAGCCCGCTCATCAATGCTGCTGACTTCCTGATAGATATCGAGCTTGACCGTGCCGCCCTCGGAAATCTGCGGGCGCACATTGAGCTTCAAACCGACCTCTTCGCGGGTCACGGTCTGGAACGGGTTGTTGCTGGTGCCGCCACCGCCAGTCACGTAACTGCCGCTGACAAACGGAATGGTCTGGCCGACAAAAATACTCGCCGCTTCGTTGTCCAGCGTCAGCAGATTCGGCGTCGACAGCACGTTGGTACCGCCCTTGCTCTTCAACGCCCGGGCCAGCACTTTCAGGTCAAGAATCTTGCCGATCCCGGGAATGTCGACGGTGCCGTTGACGTAGCCCAGGTTCAAACCTTGCGGCAGCACATCGATGCTGGTCTTGCCGTTGGTATTGATCCCCGAACCGCCCAGATTCGCGCCACCGATCACGCCTTTGCCACCCAGATTGCCGGTCTGCCACTGCACACCGAATTCACTGGCATCGTCCTCGCCGACTTCGACGATCAGGCTCTCGATCACCACTTGCGCACGGCGCTGGTCGAGCAGATCGATCACCTCGCGCAGGTTGCGATACAGCGGCTCCGGTGCGGAAATCAGCAAGGTGTTGGTGGTGGCGTCAGCCTGAATGGTCACGCCACCGGCACTGAAGGCGACGTTCTGCTCGCTGTTTTGCGCACCGCCGCTGCCGGTTGCGCTGCCACTGCTGCCCTGGGCGTAACTGCCGCCCGTGCTGCCGCTGCTGTTAGTGGTCGACGTGCTGCCGCTGGTTTGCGTGCCGCTCTGGCCGTTCTGCCCAGCGCTGCCGCCAGTACTTGCACCCATGGCGCTGAGCACCGAACGCGCACTGTCGCTTGTGCCGCTGTCACTCTCGCCGGTGAGCAAACCGCGCAAGGCCTGCGCCAGTTTCGCCGCTTGCGCGTTGCGCAGATAAACCACATGCAGATTGCTCGGATTGCTCTGCGCATTGTCGAGTTTGTAGATCAGGTTGCGCGCCAGTTCCGTGCGCTCGGGGCTGCCGGCGCGAATAATGATGGTGTTGGAACGCGGGTCACCAATCACGGCGATTTTCTGCGTTGGATCATTGCCCGGTGCATCCAGAAGATCCGCCACCATCGGCGCAATGTCAGCGGCGATGCCGTTCTGGATCTGCACCACATCGGTGTCGATCGCACTCGGCGAATCAATGCTCGCAATCAACTGCGCAACGCGGGTCAGGTTCTCAGCGTAATCGGTGATGACGATGGTGTTATTGCCCGGATAGGCATTGATCGGATTGTTCGGCGAAACGATCGGCCGCAGCACCGGAATCAGGTTCACCGCGTTTTCGTATTGCAGACGAAATGTGCGCGTGAGCATGCCGTTGCCCGCCGGTTTGTCGGCGCTGTAAATCGGCCCGCCAAGCAACTTCGCATCCGCCTCCGGCACCACCTGCGCCACACCGCCAACATCGACCACGCTAAAACCCTGCATGCGCAACGCCGCCAGCAACATGTCGTAAGCCTGCCGCGCCGGCACCTGACCTTCCGAGACCAGCGTCAACGTGCCCTTCACCCGAGGGTCGACGAGAAACTGCTGCCCGGTGGAACGCGACAACGCCCGCACCACCGCTTGAATATCGGCGTCGACAAAATTCAGCGTCACCGGTTGATCGCCCAATGGGTTGCTCGGCAAGGCAATGCCCGACGCCGCCGCGCCGCTGCGCGCACTCTTGGTGATGTTGTGCAATTGCTTCGGCACAGGTCGCGCCTGCGCCTGCGCGCGCTCGCGGTCGAGCACCGCGTCGCCGCTGCGCTGTGTGTTGGCCAGCGGCCGGCCCAGTTCACTGTCGACCAGCAACGGCGGCTGATTCTGCGGCGTGCTGGTGTTGCTGCACGCGCTCAACGCCATCAGCAGCATCGGCAACGCCAGACGTGCCGGTTTGGATCCTGACCCCTTCATGAAGCTTCCTTAGCGCCCAGCGCCTGATCCATGCGAACGGTGCCTGACAAAGTGCCGGCGGTGACTTCGGTCGAGGGGTTGTCTGCGCGTTGCAAACGGGCCTCGACCACTTGCAGAGAAAGTTGTGCCGGGTTGATCAACAGCCAGTCGAGCACGGCGTCGGCCGGCGCCGCGTCGAAGGTCAACTGCCAGGCACCCTGTGCCTCCTGTAATTGGTAATGCCCAGCCAAACCACTGGCCTGCAGGGTCTGCTCCAGCGACTGCGCCAGGCTTTGCCCGTCCGGGCGCACGCTGACTTCGCGCAACAGCACTTCCAGCGCTTCAGTCTGGGCGCGCAGCTTTGGCGTTTCGGTTTGCCAATAGGTGATTTTCTTCAGCGGCGGCTGGATCAGCACAACCCACAGCAGCAGGCCGATCAGCGCTATGGCCATGCCAGCGACCATGCGTTTTTCGCGCAGTGCCAACGGCTGCCAACGCGCCTGCAGCTGAGCGCGAACGCGTTGCCACTTGGCGCGGTAAACCGCGAACGAAGCCTTATTCATCTTCTTCTGCTCCGCCGCTGTCATCGCTCTCGCTTGGGGTGGCCTCAGTGGCCGGACGCAAGGTCCAGCCCTCGTCGTCGGCAGTGACGCTGATGCCGGCCTGCGCCAACGTGCTTTGCCACTCCGCATCATTGCCGCCACGACGGGCATCGCTGAGCAGACTCAGTTGCAAGGCACCGTCGACAAACGTCAGCCGCTCGACACTGCCGGCCATCGACGGCATGCCGCTGCCGGCCTGCAACACCAGACGATTGAACGTCTGCGCCGGATCATCCGCCGCACCTTTCTGCCGTGCCGCCAATTGCTGACGGGCCTGTTGCAACGGGTTGAGGATCACCGGCAGCTCAGGGAAGGCCTGTTTTACCCGCAGGTTCATCTGGGTTTTCAGCTGCTGGCCCTGACTCGCCTCACGGGCGGCATACAGATTCAAACCAATGACCCAAACGGCCACGGCCAACGCTGAGAGGGCGATCGCCCTGCCCCAGCCGCGATGTTCGGTGTGTTGCTGTTGCACTGCGCCATGCAGTCCCCAACCCGGTAGCGGACCAGTCCAGCGCTGCGCATCCGCCATCGGCAGTTCAGCGCCCGACGGCGGTTGATCGCCGATCCAGTGCAACGTGCTGCCCGGCTCCCACACGACACTGCCGAGGCCGTCATCGAACAACGGCTGCACCCGCGCCGCTTGCACACTGTCGCGCAGCAACAAATGCCCGTCCTGCACGCACGCGACGGTGCCGGGCAACACCGGCAAACGGTACGGCGCCGGATAGAGACCGCGCAGGTTCAGCCCAGCGCTTTTCAGCAATTGGCCAAAACCCAACAACTGTTGCCGAGGCGCCCAAGCGATCTGCACTTGCCCGGCCTCGTCCCGCGAACTGTGCGCGATGTGCATCTCGCTGCTGTCACCCAGCATCAAGGCCTGCGCCGCACACTGCACCGCCGCGACAATCTTGTTCGCAGGCAACGGCGGTAAATCGAGACTCGCCAACAGGCTGTCAGCCGGGTGCAGAAAACACACCAGCGGCGGCAGTTTCGACTGTTGGCTCAACTGGCTCAGGCTGAGGCGTTCTTCCCGCGTGACCTGGCCCTGACGATCCAGCCAGGCGCAGTGCAATTCACTGTGCAGATCCAGTTCCGCCAAGGGCGGCAACGCCACTTTCAACTGGCTCATACACCCACCCGCGACCAGATCACTTGCGGCAAGCGGTCCTGGCTGCGATGCAGCAACGCCTCAAGACTGACCCGCCGCTGATCGCGCCGCGCCTGCCCGCGCAGGCGAAACCAGTCACTGGTGATGCCGACTTTGACGCTGGTCAGCTCCAGTTGCGGCATGCGCAAGCGGTTAACAAAATCGCCACGGTTGATAAACCAGCGCCCGGCATCGCGCTCGGCGATCAGCGCATTGGCACGCTCCAGCGACAGACCCGGCACATACGCGGCCAACACCGGCGCGGTGGCGGTGTTGCCGTTGAGCCAAGTGGTCGCCGGAATCACCGTCAGGTACGGCGCGAGTTTGCCCATCACCGCCTCACTCACGCCGTCGACACTGCGCAAATCATCGATGCTGCGCAGCATCGGCAACGTCGGGTTCTGCGGTTTGCGTGAAGCGTTGGGCGAGGTGGCGCGACCGCTGTCGAAACCACTTTTCGGCGCCTCGGCCATCTGCGCATTCAGCAGTCGCGGGTACGAAGCAATCACCCGCTGACTGATGCGCTGACTCAACCCGGCACTGACCCCGATCAACTCGCACAAGCGCTGAAACGCCGCCACCTGTGCCTCATCAACCCGCTCGTTGGCGACCAGATTGCGCAGGTTGAACTTGCCCTGCTCGTCCTCCAGTCGTCCTTCAAAACCTTGCGCGGAGAGCCGCTGCGCCCACGGCTGATCGAGCCGGGTCAACGGGTCGCGCTGACGTGCGTCCTTGAGCAACTGACGGCTGATCTCCAACCCACCCAGCACCAGCCAACGCCCCAGCACACGCTGCTGATCCGCCTCCAGCGCCCGGGTCGCCACGCTCTGGCGCGTCAACATGCCCGCCGCAATCACCGCCACCACGGCCGCAATCAACAACGCGCTGATAATCGCCATGCCCTGTTGCTTCGCCCCCTCAGGCGAGCGGCTGTTCATGGCCGGCCTTACAACTGCCAGGAACCGATATCGGCATTCACGCCGTCGCCGTCCGGCTGACCGTCGGCACCGAGGGAAAAGATGTCGATCTCGCCATTCGCGCCGGGGTTGAGGTACTGATAAGGACGACCCCACGGATCGTTCGGCAAACGCTCCAGATACGAGCGCCAATTGCTGTTCTTCGCATCAGCCGGCCGCTCCACCAACACCTTCAGCCCTTGGTTCATGCTCGGATAAGTGCCGTGGTCGAGGCGATACAACTTCAATGCCTGCATCAACCCACCAATATCCTGCTTCGCCGCCGTCGCCCGCGCCTGATCCGGCCGATCAAGCACCTTGGGCACCACCATCGCCGCGAGAATCCCCAGAATCACCACGACCACCATGATCTCGATCAGGGTAAAACCCTGCTGCCCACGCGGCGTGCGCATCGGTTGCTGAAGCGATTTGAAAGGTGCGATATCCATCTCGACATACCCTGGCTTGATTCGATTCGACGCGCAGTGTTGCAAGAAGATATGTCAGTGATGTTGAAAATCCTCGGGTGTTTTCGTCGTCAAGCCGTCAAGCACGCGGGTTAGCGTCGAGGGCTGGGTTTTGGCTTTGGGCGATGTATGCGTGCGCGTTCGCGGGAAGAAGGTTTCACGTTGATTGAAGTGCTGGTGGCGCTGGCGATTATTGCCGTGGCCATGTCGGCGGCTGTGCGAGTGGCGGGGTTGATGACGCAGAGTAGCGGGATTTTGCGGGATCGGTCGGTGGCGCTGATTGCGGCGCAGAGTCGGATGGCGGAGTTGCGGTTGGAAGGGAAGTTGCCGATGGGTATGAAAGCGCAGGAATGTGATCAGGGGCGGCTATTGCTGCGGTGTGAACAGGTAATCGCAGCGGCAGAGAATGGTCGATTGCTCAAGGTTGGGATTCAGGTGTTTGACCGCAACCAGGATGCGCCACCGTTGGCCAGGCTGGAGACTTTAATGTCCCGAACCGAAAGCCCCTCACCCTAGCCCTCTCCCAGAGGTAGAGGGGACCGATTGGGGGAAATTCGAGCGCTACACCGACTTGAACGTCTTTCATTGAATCCAAAATAGCCAAGCTCACAAAGCCAAATCGAAGGCCTTTCACAAAAGCCATAACCGCCAAGGTCTTTCACCAAAACCATAATCACCAAAATCTTCCAGGTCGACGTACCCCGCAAGACAACTCGGTCGACCCCCTCTCCCTCCGGGAGAGGGCTGGGGTGAGGGCCGCTTGTACTCACGCAGCCCCCAGAATCACCAAAACCATAATCACC